>VGYY01000017.1 GCA_016872815.1 Planctomycetota bacterium | reverse complement strand
CGGCGACCCGTCCGGCCGGCCGCGCCGGCACGGCGGCCGCCATCGCTCCCGCGGGTGCCGCCCACGCCGTGACGCCGGGCGGTGCGTTCCGCAACGCCGATGTCGGACTGGCCTTCGGGCTGGTCGGCCTGCTGATGATCCTGCTGGTCCCGCTGCCGACCTGGCTGCTCGACCTGCTGCTGGTGGTGAACCTCTCCTCCAGCATCCTGATGCTCCTGCTCGTGCTCTCGAGCGGCCGCGCGCTCGAGCTGTCGACCTTCCCGACGCTGCTGCTGTTCAGCGCGCTGTTCCGCCTGGCGCTCAACGTCGCGTCGACCCGGCTCATCCTCCTGCACGGCGCTGCCGGCGACGTGATCCAGGCGTTCGGCGAGTTCGTGGTCGGTGGCAACCTCGTGGTCGGGATCGTGATCTTCCTGATCCTGATCGTGATCCAGTTCGTCGTCATCACCAAGGGCGCCGGCCGCATCAGCGAGGTGGCGGCGCGCTTCACCCTCGACGCCATGCCCGGCAAGCAGATGGCGATCGATGCCGAGCTCAACAACGGCCTGATCACGCCGGAGGAGGCGAAGGCGCGCCGGGCCGAGGTGTCGAACGAGGCCGAGTTCCATGGCGCGATGGACGGCGCCAGCAAGTTCGTCCGCGGCGACGCCATCGCCGGGCTGATCATCACCGCGGTCAACCTGATCGGCGGCATCTGCGTCGGCCTGATGCGTGGCTGGGACGTCGAACAGGCGGTGCACACCTACTCGATCCTGTCGATTGGCGACGGCCTGGTGTCGCAGATCCCCGCCCTGATCGTCGCCACCGCCGGCGCGATCATCGTGACCAAGACCAGCAGCGAGTCGAACCTCGCCGACCAGCTGACGGCGCAGGTGACCGGGCAGAGGCGCGGGCTGCAGATGGCCGGCGCGGTCGTCGGCGGCATCGGCCTGATGCCGGGGCTGCCGCTGCTGCCGTTCGCCCTGCTCGGCGCCGCGCTGCTGCTGCTGGCGCGGCGGCGGCGCCCGGCCATGGCGGCGGCGGCGGCCGGAGCGGCGGCGACCGGCGCCGACGGCGCGGCGGCGAGCAGCGAGGAGCAGTCCGCGGAGATCGAGCGACTGCTCAAGGTCGACGCGATGAACGTCGAGCTCGGCTACCGGCTGCTGCACCTGGTGGAGAAGAGCCGCGCCGGCGGGCTGCTGGCCCACATCGCGCAGGTGCGCAAGCGCTTCGCCGGCGAGATGGGGATCATCGTCCCGCCGATCCGCGTGACCGACCACGCCAAGCTGGCGCCCAACGGCTACCGCATCCTCGTCCGCGGCCAGGTCGTGGCGTCGGGCGAACTCGAGCCCAGCTCGCTGCTGGCGATGAGCCCGGGCGGCGCGAAGCTCGACTTCCCGGGCAAGGCGACGCGCGAGCCGACGTTCGGGCTGCCGGCGCTCTGGATCGACGAGTCGCGCCGCACCGATGCCGAACTGGCCGGCCTGACCGTCGTCGAGCCGGTGTCGGTCCTCGTCACCCATCTCTCCGAGACCATCCGCGAACAGGCCGGTCCGCTGCTCACCCGCGACGACGTGAAGACGCTGGTGGAGGCGGTGCGCAAGGACGCCCCGGCCGTCGTCGACGAACTGATCCCCAACCAGCTCACCTATGGCGACCTGCACCGCGTGCTCCGCGCGCTGCTGGCCGAGCGCGTCTCGATCAAGAACCTCGCCGCCATCCTCGAGGTCGTCTCGGAGAGCGTGGCGCAGACCAAGGACCCCGATGCGCTGGCCGAACTGGCGCGGCGACGCCTCGCGCGCACGATCGTCGAGCCGTTCCTCGACGACGGCGGCACGCTCCGGGTGATCACGCTCGATCCGGCGCTGGAACGCGCCTTCGTCGACGTCGCCAAGAACCAGGACGCGGGCGACGGCGCCACCCAGGTGAAGGCGGCGCTCGATCGGATCCTCGCCGAGGTGCGCCGCCTGATCGACCGCGGCCATGAATCGATCGTGCTGGTCCGCGCCGAGGCGCGCACCTTCCTGCGCGACCTGCTGAAGAGCGTCGCGCCGCGCGTCGTCGTGCTGAGCTACGCCGAGGCGGCCGCCGCGCGCAAGGTCGAGCCCGCCGCCGTGGTCACGCTGGCCGAGTCGAACGGGAGGGTCGCCGCATGAGCCGCAAGGCCGCCGCGCTCCTCGCCCTGATCGCGTTCGCCGGCGCCTGGCTGACCGGCGTCTGGTGCGACGTCGCGCCGCGTGCGCGGCTCGGCTCGGCGCTGCTCGCCGCGCTGGCCGGAGCGCTGGGCGGCGCCGGCATCGGCTTCGCGCTCGAGCGGATCGTGTTGGCGCGACTGGCCGAGGAGTGGGAGACGCTGAGCGCCGCCGTCGCCGATCCGTCGACGGGCGCGGCGACGACGCCGGCCGCGGCCGCGACCCCGACCCCGACCCCGAACGGGGCCGCCGCCGCGGCGCCGGCACCGACGGCGGGCACGGTCGCCGCCCCGCCGTCGCGCGCCGCCGCGCGCCAGGCCCGCCCCGTCGCGGCGGAGGCGCGCCGATGAGCACCGAACTGCTCGCCGCCTATCGCGAGGGGCGCCCCGACGCCGCCGACCTGCTGGTGAAGTCGCACCTGCCGCTGGTGCGCCGCGTCGTCGGCCGCCTCGCCGTGCAGTTGCCGCCCGAAGTGGGGCGCGAGGACCTCGAGGCGATCGGGATCCTCGGCCTCCTGACCGCGGCCCGCAACTTCGACCCGAAGCGCGGCGCCTCGTTCAAGACGTTCGCCTGGATCGCGATCAAGGGGGCGATCCTCGACGAACTGCGCCGGCTCGACGTCCTGCCGCGCGGCCGCCGTGACGGCGTGCGCGCCTTCGAGGAGGCGCGCCAGGAGCTGTCGAAGCGCCACAATCGCGAGCCGACCTTCCTCGAGATCCAGGAGGAGCTCGGTCTCTCGGCGCCGGAGCTCGAGGAGGTGCTGCGGGCGCGGGCGCTGTCGGATTCGAGCCTGGCCGGGACCGGCGAGGCGTGCACCGGGGTCGACCCGGGCTCGTTCGCCACCGACGCCGGCGACGATCCGGCGCGGCAGGCCGAGCTCAACGAGGCGAAGGAAATGATCGCCGCCGCGATCGACGAGCTGCCGCCGCGGGAGAAACAGGTCGTGCTCCTCTACTACCACGCCGGGTTGCTGCTGCGCGACATCGGCGCGTTGCTCGACATCACCGAGTCGCGGGTGTCGCAGCTGCTGAAGAACGCGCTGGTCCAGCTGAACCAGCGGGTCGCGCGTCGCAGCAGCGCGACGGAGCAGGAGGCGGCGCGATGACGGCATCGCGTGGACGAGTGATCAAGGCGGGACGCGTGGCGCCGCGCGATGCGGCGGTCGCGTGGGAGCCGCACGCGCCGGTGGAGGACGCCCCGCCGGCGGAGGTGGTGGTCGTGCGCGAGAAGGGCGTCGTGGCCGCGATCAAGTTGCGTTGCCGCTGCGGGCGCGAGCATGAGCTCGAACTGCTGCCCGAGGGCACGAAGTCGGAAGGTGGAGGTGGGACATGAGGCGGATCCTTGAGTGTGGTCGAGCGGCCGCGGCGCTGCTCGCGCTGGCGGCGTGCGCACCGCTGCGGATGGGCGATGGCGGGAGCTACTCGGTGGGCGGCGACCCGTGGGCGCCGTCGACGGAGCGGGGCGGCGGCACCGTCGCCGACAAGGACGGCGCCGCGAAGAGCGGTGCGAATGGCGAGCCCGCCGCCGCGCCGAAGGGCGGTTCCGATCCGGCGGCGGCCGCCACCGTGACCGGCGTCGGCGATGCGCCGATCGGCGGCGCCGGCACCGTGCTCGAGCAGCTCGACGCGGCGCGGCGCCGTTCCGGCGAGCTCGACCAGGAGAACCGGCGGCTCTCCGGCGAGGTCGCCGCGCTCACGGCGGTCGTCGACCAGCTGAAGCGCGACAACGCGAACCTGGCGCAGCTGGCGCAACAGAGCCAGGAGTCGCGCGCGGTCGTGGATGGCGAGCTCGAGAACATGACGGCGCGGATCAAGGACCTCGAGCTGCGCTCGCGGCAGCTCGCCGATGACTTGCTGGCCGAGCGGATCAAGCGCGTGCGCATCGAGCGGCAGCTGATCCTCGCCAAGGTGGCCGAGGCGGAGAGCGCGAGCGATGGGCCGTGACCTGACGTCCCGCCTGCGCCGCACCGTGTGCGCCTCCGCGCTGGCCTCCGCCCTGCTGGGCGGGGGCTGCGTGCAGTCGTCGGTGGAGGCGGCTGCGCCATGGGACGACGTGCAAGGCGCGTTGTCGCCGCAGCCGCCCCGTCAACCGGTGCGGCGCGTGCTGGTGCTGCCCTTCACCGCCGGCAACGCGCCGCCGAGCCATCCGGCGCTGCTGCAGACGGCGTTCGCCCAGGTGCTGCGCGCCACCTGCGGCTTCGAGGTGGTGGCGCCCGATGCCGCGGAGATCCCGCGGACGTCGCGCGAGGAACTGGAGAAGGGACGCGTCCGCGACGTCGACGCGTTGATCCGGCTCCATCGCGAGTGGGGATGCGACGCGGTGCTGGCCGGCCGTGTCGCCTTCAGCCGGGCGCACGGCGAACCGGCGGTCGGTCTCGAACTCTGCCTCGTCGATGCGCGCGACGGCACGCTGCTGTGGACGGCGCGCGACGCGATCGACGCCCGCATCCCGGCGACGCGGCACTCGCTGCTGCGCTTCCGTGCCGAGGAGGCGGAGTCGGGCGGTGCGGGGACCGAGGACGTCGCGCAGGTGCCGGCCGAGAGCTTCGCCCGCTTCGCCGCCGTGTCGTTCGTGCGCACGCTCTATCCCGGGACCGGCCGCAAGTTGCCGGAAGCAGGCGACCCGGAGCGCTGAGACGGAGCCGTCTTCCGGGAATTCCGTTCCCATCCGCCCGGGAACGGTGCATTCGTTCCCGGAAAACGGCTCAAGCGCCGGGTGGATCCTCCGAACAATTCCTGCGAGCGCGATCCACTGCGCTCACAGGGTGGAGGAGGAAATCCGTGGGTCTGTTCATCAATACGAACGTGGCGAGCATCAACGCTCGCGGCAACCTGGACGTGATCACGAACCGGTTGCAGTCCAGCTTCCGGCGGTTGTCGACCGGTCTTCGGATCGTGTCGGCCTCGGATGACGCGGCCGGCCTCGCGATCTCGGAGCGCATGCGCGCCCAGATCCGCAGCCTGACGCAGGCGCAGCGCAACGCCAACGACGGCATCTCGCTGGTGCAGGTCGGCGAAGGCGCCATGAACGAGCTCAGCAACATCCTGGTGCGGATGCGCGAGCTCGCCATCCAGGCCAACAACGGCACCAACTCGGCGGACGACAAGGACACTCTCGATCAGGAGTTCGACAACCTGATCGCCGAGGTCGACCGCATCTCGCTGTCGACCCAGTTCAACGGGGTCAACCTGCTGGACGGCTCGACGGCCTCGATCGAGTTCCAGGTCGGGTCCGACATCGTCTCCGGCGTCGACACCATCTCCGTGACGCTCCAGTCGGTGCTCGCCAGCGACCTCGGCATCAACACCCTCGACATCTCGTCGGCGGGGGCGCCGACCACGGCGATCAGCGCCATCGACGGCGCGATCGATGCGGTGGCCTCGGCCCGCGGCGAATTCGGCGCGCTGCAGAACCGGTTGCAGTCGACCATCACCAACATCGGCGTCAACATCGAGAATCTCGGGGCCGCCGAATCGCGCATCCGCGACGTCGACGTGGCCGCGGAGACCGCCCAGCTGACGCGCAACTCGATCCTGCAGCAGGCCGCGATCTCGATCCTGGCTCAGGCCAACGTGCAGCCGCAGGTCGCGCTGAGCCTCCTGCAGCAGTAAGCGAAACAGCAGGCCGGTCGTTCCCGGAGTCGGCGTGCGTGGGGACGCGAAGCCCCTCCACCTGCGCTGCCTCGGCCACCGTCTCCGGGAAGGGCCGACTTCATGACCATGCGCCGCGGGGCGGGCCCACTCCCGCCCCGCGGCCTCCTCGATCGAGGAGGCGGCCTGGTCGGGAGTCAGCGAAGCCGATCAGGCCTGCTGCTGGAAGTAGAGTTCGCCCAGGAGGATGCCGTCCGCCGCGCGCAACAGCGTGTCGCGCGTGTTCAGGCGGGAGCGAGTGATCTCCTCGCGCAGCGCATCGAGGTCGACCGGATTCGGATCGGGAGCGCGATCGAGCGCCTGACGCAGCGAGGCGAGCTTCTGCTCGAGCTCCGGAGTGCGTTCGAGCCGGTCGTTCGTGAGCGGAGCCGGGACGCCGGACGTGGCGCCGCTCGCGCCAGCGGTCCGCCGCGCGCGACCGGGTCCGACGCCGCCGCCGGCCGCATCCGGTCGCTGCAGGGTCGACGATTGGAGGGGAGGAACGTCCATGTCTGCTGCCTCACTGCGAAGCATCCGAGGCCCTCGAGGGCCGCAGCGTCCTCTTCGACCGGCTTGAGCGGTCGCCTTAGGAAAAAAAGGCCTCAGCGGAACCCCGCGGTAGGAAAGAGTGACGCGTCAGCGAGTCGGAACTCGCTGCCGGTCACGCTCCTCGTTTCCGTGAAAGCGCTTCGTGGCAGTCGGCGCCGTCGCGCTGGCCGCAGCCATGGTCCGGCCGCAGGCGGAGCTCGCAACTCCATTCCTGGAAAAGGGTTGGAGCGATCGGTCGGGCCCGGTTCCGGCGTGGGCTGCGGGTGGCACCCGGGTTGCCAACGGGGAGTCGCCGACCGGTGCATCGGGCACCCGGTCCGCACAGGACCGCCCGCTTGTCGCCCACTCTCGCGGAAGTCTCGACCGCCGTGATCCCCGCCCTGGCGCAGGCCGCTGCGCCTGCGGACGGCTGGGACGACACGGGATTCGCGTCGCTGCTGGCCGAAGCGAGCGCGCGCGAGCCGACGACTTCCGTCGCACCCCGCGAGCCCGCCGCGGACACGGCCGCCGCGACCGCCGACGACGCCCGCGACTCCGCCGACGACGACGGCGACCTCGCCGACGACTCCGCCGGCGACCTCGCCGAACTCGACCAGCTGCTGGCGGCGCTGGCCGGCGCGTGGCCGACGGTCACCACGCCGCCGCAGCCTCCCGTCCACACACCGATCGACGCGCCGGTCTTTTCGCCGGTCGTCCTGCCGCTCGCCGTCGGAGCGGGCGGGCTCGAGCCGGACGCGGCGCTGCCTGGCGCGGGCTCCGCCGCGACGGCGGACGGTGTCGTGTTGGTCGACGCCGCCGACGAGCCGTTCGCATTCACCGGCGCGATCGAGGAAGCGACGCTGATCGCGGACTCCACCGCTGCTCATGGCGGCGGCAGTCTCGCGCTGGATGGAGGCGATGCTGATGACGCGCTGCCGGGCATTCGCTCGGGAGCCGACGCGCTTCCGACCGACGGCGCGGCCGCGCCGTTCGCGGAGCGGCTGCTGCAGGAACTGGCGGGCGGGCAATTCACGCGGTCGCTCGAGACCGTCGCGACGTCCGCCGCGGTCGCTGCGGCGCCGGCGCCACGCACGCTGGCCGAGCTGCCGGAGCTGCTCGGCGCCGCGCGCGACGGCGTGGTCCGCCTGCAGCGCGATGGCGGCCACTGGGAGGCGGAGATCCGCCTCGATCCGGCGGAACTCGGCGCGATCCACGTGCGCATCGAGTCGCACGGCGGGCGCCTGCAGATCGACGCGCGCTGCGACGACCGCGAGGTCGAACGCGAGCTCGCGCGGCTGTTCTCGCAATGGGATGACGACCTGCGCGAGCAGGGAGGAGGAGCCTCGTTCGCCTTCGATCAGGCGGCGGACAGGCAGCAGGCGCGCGGCGCGGCGGCGGTCGGGGCGGCGGAGCGATCCGTGGCCGTGACGGCGTCGCGCAGCGCGGGTGGGGCCGGATCGGAGGAGGCGCGCCAGCTCGATCTGCTCGCGTGAGCAGGCGACGGCGCGCGCCCCCGATCCGGGAATTCTCGGACAAGGAGCGCAGCAGATGACCGGCATCGCGGAACTCGGCGCCTCGGCGTCGACCGGCAGCAGCACCTCGAAGTCGCCCGTCGGCGACCTGATGGGGACCGATGACTTCTTCACGCTCCTGACTGCGCAGCTGCGCGCGCAGGATCCGCTCAACCCCGTCGACGACGCGCAGTTCCAGAGCCAGCTGGCGCAGTACAGCCAGCTGGAGGCCAGCACGAAGACCAACGACCTGCTGGCGACGTCGGTGGTGCTGCAGGAGTCGCTGGCCGCGCTGCAGCAGATGACGCAGAGCGCGTCGCTGATCGGCAAGGCCGTCGACTACGTCGACCCCTACACCGGCGCGCAGGCGACCGGGACCGTGCACGCGATCCGGGTGGTGGACGGCCTCGTGACGCTCGACGTGGGCGGCGCCGCCGTTCCGCTGCCGAACCTCGTCTCCATCCGCGAGCAGGAGTGAACCGATGTCCAGCGCACTGACCTCCGCTCTCTCGGGCCTCCGGGTCCACCAGTTCTTCCTCGACGTCGTCGGCAACAACCTGGCCAACTCGGGCACGGTCGGCTACCAGGCGTCGCGCGTCACTTTCTCCGACGTGCTGTCGCGGTCGATCCGCGCAGGCTCCGGTCCGACCTCCGCGCTCGGCGGAGTGAACCCGGTGCAGATCGGGCTCGGCGTCCAGATCCACTCGGTCGACATCAACGGCGCGCAGGGCATCCTCGACGACACCGGCCGACCCTTCGACCTCGCGATCCAGGGCGACGGCTTCTTCGTGCTGAACTCCGGTGCGCGCAACGTCTTCACTCGCGCCGGGACGTTCGGGGTCGACAGCGGCAATTTCCTCGTCGACACCGCCACCGGCTTCAAGGTGCGCAGCGTCTCGGGCGCCGACATCAACCTTCCGCTCAACTCGCTGCTGGCGGCGCAGCAGACCTCGAGCCTGCGGCTCGGCGGCAACCTGCCGGCCAGGGTCGGCGGCCCGGTTGCCGAGGTGCTCACCACCACTGCGGCGTTCGAGGGCGGCACGCACGCCGTCATCAGCGGCAGCGCCACCGGCCCCTTCGCGTTCACCGACGGCGACACGCTCGACGTCCGCGTCGACGGCGGCGCGGCGCAGACCGTCACGTTCCGCGCCACCGACTTCGCCAATCTCGGCGGCAACATCGCCGCCGCGACCGCGGTCGAGGTGGCGGCGATCATCTCGGCGCAGGTCACCGGCGCCGCCGCGGACGGCTCCTCCGGCAGCGTGGTGCTGACCTCCGACCGGACCGGCGACAGTTCGCACCTGAAGATCGATGACGCCATCGGCGCTCCGGCCGCCGTGCTCGGCCTGTCGTCGACGCTGGCGAGCGGCGTGTCGTCCCCGGCCACCGCGGCCACGCAGCTGAACGACCTGGCCGACAACCTGGCCGACTACCAGTCCGGCGACCAGATCGAAGTGAGCGGGACCAACAGCGCCGGACAGGCGATCTCCGGCACCTTCGTCTTCGGCACCGACGGCACCACCCTTGGCGAGCTGGTCACCTTCGCCGACAGCCTGTTCACCGACGCCACGATCGCGCTGGACGCCTCCGGCAACATGGTCATGACCGCCGATGCCACCGGCGAGGCGAGCCTGTCGTTGTCGCTCGTCGACGACACCGCCAGCACGGGCCAGACCAGCTTCGCCAACCATGGCCTGACCGTGACCACCGCCGGCACCGGACCCGACGAGGTGCGCACGTCGCTCGACGTGTTCGACTCGCGCGGCCTGCGGCACACGCTCACGCTGACCATGACCCGCGTCAGCTCCGACGAGTGGAACCTCGCGGTCGTCACCGACAACCCGGCCGACCAGGTCGTCGACGGCGCCGTCCAGAGCATCCGCTTCAACCCCGACGGCTCCTTCTTCGCCGCGACCGGCGTCGGCAACGGCGACGGCGACATCGAGATCATCTTCGACGGGCTCGCGGCGACGCAGCAGATCGGGCTGGCGTTCGGCACGAGCGGCCAGCTCGACGGCGTGACGCAGCTCGGCGACTCGACCAGCTTCCGCGCCCTGTCGCAGGATGGCTACGCGGTCGGCGAACTGGTCTCGATGGCGGTGGACTCGGACGGCGTCATCACCGGCTCCTACAGCAACGGCCAGCAGCAGGCGCTCGAGCAGATCGCGCTGGCGGTCTTCTCCAACCCGGGCGGCCTGGTCCGCTCCGGCAGCTCGCTCTTCATCGAGTCGTCGAACTCCGGCGTCGCCCAGTTGCAGGCGGCCGGCACCGGCCGCGCCGGCGGCATCTCCGGCGGCGCGCTCGAGTCGTCGAACGTCGACGTCGCCGAGGAGTTCGTGCGACTGATCGAAGCGCAGCGCGGGTTCCAGGCCAATGCCCGCGTGATCAAGGTCGCCGACGAACTGCTGAACGAGCTGGTCAACATCGTCTGAGCGGGGGCGAAGCGTGGCAGCGGCGATCCATGTCTTCGGATTCGGCGAAGAGGCGAGCCTCTCCGTGGCCGAGCGCATCGAGGCCGCCTCGCGCGGCATCGAGCGCGGCGGCGGACTGCGCGTCTCGCTGTCCGACATCGCGCTGGTGCTGGCGTGCGCGCTGTTCCTCGTATGGGCGGCGCTGTGCATCGGGCGGCGGTTGCGGCGCACGCGCTGGATCGCGCACCACGCGTCGCGCCTCATCGCGGCAGGGCTGCAATCCGAGGAGGTCCAGGTGTTCCGGCGGATCGCGCAGGTGGTGCGATCGGGCGCCGTCCCGTTGCTGTCACGGCAGCGGAGCGTGTTCGACGAGGGTTGCGCCGCGCTGATCGCCCGCCAGCGCGTGGCCGAGCGGCGCCACGTCCTGTCCGAGGCGCTCTCGTTGCGGCGTCGCGTGCCATTCGAGTCCCGCCCGAACCAGGCACCGGCGTTCGTCCCGGGCGATGCGGTCGAGCTCTGGCTGGTGCTGGCCGGTGCGGCGCCGCTGAGCGGCCGCGCGTTCGTCGTGGCGGTGCTGCCGAACGGCCTGCAGCTCGCCTTCGAGCCGGGGACGGTGGACGGCGCGCTCGACGCTGCGCTGCAGGTCGGGCAGGCGGTCAAGCTGGTCGTGTCGCGGGATCGCCGCCTGACCGAGGCGCGCGTCCGCATCCGCGGTCGCGCCACCGGACAGTCGCTCCAGCTGCTGGTCGACCGGCCCGATGCCGAGGTCGCGGCGCGCGTCCGCATCGCCTGGACCGGTGTCGACGAGACCGTCCGCGTCGAACTGGTCGAGCGCTTCTCCGACAAGGTCATCGGCGAGGCGATCCCGCAGGTGGAAGCACGCGTCGTCGGCAGCTGCAGCGACGGCCTGCTGATCCAATTCGAATCGACCCGGCCGCGGCACAGCGAGGCGATCCACGTCCTCGACGGCGCGCGCCCGGGCTTCTATCGCGGGTTCGCCACGCTGGAGACCCACGGGCGGGGCGGCACGGTGTTCGTCATCCAGCGGAGCGGGGAGCGCGTCGACGCGTCCGCGAAGCCGGCGAAGGAGAGGAGACGTCATGAGCCAGTCCAAGCTTGAACAGCGTTACGCGGAGATCCGGCGCCTGGCGGCACAGGGTGCCGAGGTCGGGACGTTCGCGGCGTTCGAGCAGCTCTGGAACGACGCGAGCGCCGCCGGCGAGACGGCGCTGGCGCGGCGCGTGCTCCGCGACCTCGCCCTCCTGACGGCGCAGATCGACCCGCAGGTGGCGCGCCAGCTCGCGGCTGCCAGCACCGCCGGGGCGACCGACGGTCTGGCGACGGCCGACGCGAGCGCAGCGATTCCAGCCGGCGGGTCGGGCGGGCCGGTCGAGCTGTCGGTCGTGGTGCTGGGCGTCCCCGCGCCGGCGGCCGCGTCGCCGGCGCTCGAGTCGCTGCGTGCGCAGTCGATCGCCGCCACGCGCTACGAGACGATCCTGGCCGATCGCGACGATGCCGCTTCGTGCGATGCCGCGTTGCGGGCGGCACGCGGCGAGGTGATCCTCTTCGTCGCGCACGACCTGCGCCTCCCGTCCGACGCGTTGCGGCGCCACCTGACGGCGCACGCCGGCGGCGGGCCGCGCCAGGCGGTGCTCGGCGCGGTCGAGTGGGACGGGCTGTCGCTGCGGCCGCTGGCGCAGGCGCTCGATTCGCTCGGCCTGCTCGGCTGCCAGGCGGGCGTCGAGGCTTCCGGCGAAGTCCCGCCCGAATGCCTCACGCTCGCCCACGCGAGCTTCCCGCGCGCCGCGCTGCTCGCGGCCGGCGGAGTCCACGTCGGCCTCGCCGCGTTCGCCGGTCCCGAGCTCGGCGTCCGGCTCGCCGCCGCCGGGTGGCGCATCACGCTCGACCCGGCCATCGCCGCGCGGCGGACGCCGGTGATCGACCTCGATCAGTGGCTGACGCGCTGCCGCGCGATGGGCGGCGACTGGACCGAGCTGCGGCGGCTGCACGGTGACTCGGCGCCCCCGACGTGGCTGCGCGACGTCGGTCTCGAGGAAGGGGCGCAGGAGGCGCTGCTGGCGCGGCTCCTGGCCGGCGCCGACCGCCACTCCCGCTGCGTCCGCGCGTTGCGCGAGTCGCTGCACGAGATGGAGCAGATGCTGGCGCGCCGGCCCGAGCGCGCCGCGGAGACGATGGCGAAGCTCCTGCCCGACCTGAGCGTGACTCTGCTGCAGGTGACGCGCCACGAGCTGATGCGAGGCTTCGTCCATTCGCTCTCGGGCGGCGGGCGCGACCTGCTCGAGCGCTGCGCCGTGCGCACCGAGCGCGGCGCGGCGGTGATCGTCCTCGCCAACGACCTCTGCGTGCAGGCGGCGGCGATCGCGCTGCGCGAGCTGCCGGCGTGGGCCGAGCTGCTGGTCGGACTGCCGGAAGGCGCCTCCGAGCCGCGGCTGCCCGCCGATCCGCGCCTCCGGCGCATGCAGCTGCCGCGCGTCGCCACGGCGCCGCAGCTGAAGCGGGCGCTGCTGGAGGGCACCAGCGCCGACTTCTTCGTCCTGCTCGACGGCAGCAGCGTGCCGACGCGAAGCGAGTGGGAGGCGCTGCGCCTGACGCTGGCGACGCTGCCGCGCGTGGGCGCCTGCACCGTCGACGGCGAGCCGGCCGCGCTGGCGACCGCGCGTGCCTGCGCGCAGCTGCCGAGCGCGCTGGTGGCGGTGCGCCGCGACGTCGTCGAGGGCGACTGCGGCGAGGCCGGGCCGCTGCTCGACCGGCTGGTGCGGAAGGGCTACCGCCTCGCGACGGCGACGCCGGCGCGCGAGGAAGCCGCATGCAGCCGCTGATCGTCACCAAGGTCTGGTACCAGAACGATCCGGCCGACACCGGGCTGCGCGACCAGCAGGTCGAACGGGCGCTGGCGGACGATCCGCGGGTGGGGCGCGTGGTGCACCTCGAGCCACCGCTGCCGGCCGAGCGGCTTGCCGCCGGCGCCGCGGACGACCCCGTGGTGGCCAGCGCGCGCCGACGCGCCGCCGGCGTACGCGACGGCCGGCGCTGGCAGTTGACGCCGACGTTCCGCGCCGGCGCCGGCGATCCTTGGCGGCAGGTGCTGGCGCAGGTGGCGGCGTTCCTCGAGGAAGCGGGCGCGTTTGGGCCGCACGGAGTGCTCTGGGTCGATGCGCCCTCGGCGCTGGCCGACCGGCTGGTGGCGGCGTTCGGCGGCCGTTTCGGCCGCATCCTGACCGAGGTCGAGGACGACCATCGCGAGTACGCGCCGCCGCGGAGCGCGCGCCGGCTCGCATTGCAGAAGTGCTACGAGCGGCTGGTGCGCGCCGGCGACGTGCTGATCGCCAACAACCCGCGACTGCTGGCCGAGTGGGGGGAGCTGCAGCCGGCGCGCCGGTTGGTGCGCAACGCCATCGACGTCGCGGCGTGGCGCGAGCCGGCCGCGGAGCCCGGCTGGCTGCGCGAGGTGCCCCATCCGCGGCTCGCCTATGCCGGGAACCTGCGCCTGTGGCTGCGGCCGGAGCTGTTCCGCGCCGTGGCGGCCGCCTGGCCGCAGGCGACCCTGCTGCTGGCCGGGGTCGGCGGCGAAGCGCTGGCGCGGGAGCTCGCGGACTGCCCGAACGTCCGCTTCGTCGGTGCGCTGCCGAGTCGCGACGTGCCGGCGTTCCTGCAGCACGCCGACGCGCTGCTGCTGCCCCACGTCGTCTCGCCACTCACCGATGCGATGGATCCGCAGAAGGTGAACGAGTACCTGGCCAGCGGCAAGCCGATCGTCGCCACGCCGGTGGCCGGCGCCCGCGACCACGGCGAGCTGATCCGCTTCGCCACGGACGCGGCGGGCTTCGTCGCCGCCGTCGGGGCCGCGCTCGGCGAGCGTGACGAGGAGCTCCGGCGCCGGCGGCGTGCTGCCGGCCTCGCGCGCAGCTGGGGCGACGTCGCGCGCGAGGCGCTCGACGCGGTGCTGGCGGTGGAGCGGCCGCTCGCGCGGCTGCACGAGGAGCAGGCGCTCGGCTACTACCAGCACGAGCGGCCGGAAGTGCGGGCGCTGCTGCCGGCCGGCGCGCGACGCGTGCTCGACGTCGGCTGCGGCGCCGGTGCGCTCGGCGCGGCGCTCAAGTTCGAGCGGCCCGAGACCATGGTGACCGGGATCGAGCTCGATCCGCGGGCGGCGGCGCGGGCGCGCACGCTGCTCGACGCAGTCGCGGAGGGCGACGCGGTCGAACGGCTGCGCGCCCTGCCGGACGCCAGCTTCGACGCGATCCTCTTCGCCGACCTGCTCGAGCACCTGGCGCAACCGGAGCAGGCGCTCCGCGAGGCGCGCCGGTTGCTGGCGCCGGGCGGCGCCGTCGTCGCGAGCCTGCCCAACGTGCGCCACTGGTCGGTGCTGCGCCAGCTGCTCGAAGGCGAGTTCCGCTACGAGGCGGCCGGGATCCTCGACCGCACGCACCTGCGCTTCTTCACCCGCAGCAGCGCGCTGCGCCTGCTCGCCGCCGCCGGGTTCGACGTCGAACGCTGCGAGGGCGTGCATTGGGACGAGGCGGGCGCGCCCGCCGCGTTCATCGCCGCGGCGCGCGCCGCCGGCCTCGCCGTCGATTCGCTGGCCGCCGAGGCGCGCGAGCACCAGTGGCTGTTCGTCGCCCGGCCGCGGATCGCAGCGCCGGCCGCCGCCGCGGCTCCGTCCGCACCGGCGGTCGCGCGCGCCGCCGCGCGCACCAGCGTCGTCATCCCGGTCTGCAACGCGGCCGACTACACCGCGCAGGTGCTCGACGAGCTCGCGCTCCGTGGCGACGGCGTGCTGGAGACGATCGTCGTCGACAATGGCTCGAGCGACGGCACCGCCGCCGTCCTGGCGCACCACGCCGGGCTGCGGGTGATCCGCAACGCCGAGAACCGCGGTTTCGCCGGTGCGGTCAACCAGGGCATCGCGGCCGCCCGCGGCGAGCTGGTCTGCGTGCTGAACAACGACACGCTGCTGACCGACGGCTGGCTCGCGCCGCAGGTCGCGCGCCTCGATGCCGACCCGCGCATCGGCCTGACCGGTCCGGTCACCAGCTACGCCAAGGGGCGCCAGCAGATCGACCTCGGCGGCGGCGCACCGCTGCCCGACGTGGCGACGCTGCGCGTGCGCGCCGCTGCGTGGTGCGCGCACGAGCGCGGGAACAGCGAGGACGTCGCCTTCCTGTCGGGATTCTGCTTCACGGCACGTCGCGCCGACCTGCTGCCGATCGGCGGGCTGGCCGACGCCTACGGGCGCGGCACGTTCGAGGACGACGAACTCTGCCGCACGCTGCGGCGCCAGGGGCGCCGCCTGCTGATCGCGCGCGACGCCTACGTCCACCACTTCGGCAATCGCACGTTCCGCGCCCTCGCGATCGACCTCGCGCAGCAGCAGCAGGAGAACCTGCGCCGCTTCGCGGAGCGCCACCGGGACGATCCGGGAATGCTGGCGCGGCTGCTCGCCGAACAGGGGCGCTGGCGCGACGTGGTGAAGCTGGCGCGCGTCGCCCTGGAGCGCGAGCCGCGCGATCTCGACGCCCGCATGCTGGCGGCGCAGGCGGCCGCGGCGCTCGATCGACGGCGCGAGGCGGTGGTGCTGGCGCGTCACTACCTCGACCTCTGCCCGCTCGACCGCGCCGTCGGGGCGCTGTTGGCGGAGTGCGAAAACGGTTCGCGGGAAACCGCCGCAACCCGGAACGCGGTGCCGACCGGAGTCTGACCGGCCGCCTGATCGATATCCGCACTATCTAACGGAAGCCATTGCCGGTAAATGGGTTCCGTTCACGTCGTGGAACGCAGCGGCGGCGGCACGCGGTTGGCCAAGCGTGCCGTGACCATGAATGGCATCACCACCATCGATCCACGCGGGACGGCGCGCGCCATCGCGCGCACCATGCAGACGCTCGAGCGTCGTTTCGAGGTCGTCGCGGACAACCTCGCCAACGTCGAGACGCCCGGCCACAAGCGGTTGATCGCGGTCCCGGATGGTTCTTCGGCAGAAACCGACGACGCTGAAGCCGGCGCCAGCCTCGGCGCGCAACTGACGCGCGACTTCACCCAGGGCGACCTGGTCGAGTCGGGCGATCCGACCGACCTCGCGCTCTCCGGCGAGGGCTTCTTCGCCATCGCGGTCGACTCCCAGGTCCGGTTCGTCCGCAGCGTCCGCCTGCTCCAGTCCCCGGACGGGACGCTGGTCGATGGCAAGGGGATGCCGCTGCTCGGGGAATCGGGACCGGTGAAGGTGCCGGCCGAGGCCGCCCTGGTCTCGGTGCAGCCCGACGGCACCGTCGTCGCCGATCGCGAACCGGTCGGCCGGCTGCGCGTCGTGACCTTCGTCGATCCGACGCAGCTGCAGAGCGAGGGCGGCGGCCGCTTCGTCGCGCCCGGCGGCATCGAGCTGGTGGCGGCGCAGGGGACGCTGGTGCAGCAGGGCTACCGCGAACGCTCCAACACCGACCCGGTGCGGGAGCTGGTGGAAATGATCGTGGTGCAGCGCCAGTACGAGGCCGCGCAGCGCGCGCTGGCCACCGAGAGCGAATTGCGCCAGCGACTGAACGAGCTGTCCGGCTGAGCGAGCCGCACGCAGGCACCGAAACGCGAAGGAGACCGCGCCGATGATGAAGGGACTCTTCACTGCAGCCTCGGGCATGAAGGTGCAGCAGGTGAACGTCGACGTGATCGCGAACAACCTCGCGAACGTCAACACGGCCGGCTACAAGCGCACGCAGGCCGACTTCCAGGACCTGCTCTACGTCGTGCTGAAGGAGCCGGGCGCGCAGAGCGGCGCCGGCGGCTTCACCACGCCGTCCGGCGTGCAGATCGGTTCGGGCGCCGAGCTGGTGTCGACCACGAAGGTCTTCACCCCGGGCGTCCTCGAGCAGACCGAACGCGCGCTCGACGTCGCCATCCTCGGCGACGGCTTCTTCGAGGTCGACCTGCCGAACGGCCAGAAGGGCTACACCCGCGACGGCGGTCTGCGCGTGGACGGGGACGGCGCGCTGGTCACGGCGCAGGGCAACCGCATCTCGCCGCCGATCAACATCGAGGACGCGGCCGACAAGAACATCACGATCGCCCCCGACGGGACGATCACGGTGAAGGACACGCTGACCGGAGCGACCTCCACGCTCGGCACGCTGCAGATCGCCCGCTTTCCCAACCCGGCCGGCCTGCGCTCCGGTGGCGGCAACCTGATGTTCGAGACGGCCTCGTCGGGTGCGGCGACGCTGGCCAACCCGGGCCAGTCGGGCACCGGCACGCTCGGCCAGAGCATGCTCGAACGCTCGAACGTCAACGTCGTCAACGAGCTGGTCAACCTCATCACCGCGCAGCGCGCCTACGAGATGAATTCGCGCGCGATCAAGGCCGGCGACGAGATGCTGTCCGAAGCGTCGAACTTGGTGCGCTGACATGGCCACGCTGCTCGCGCTGCTGGCCGCGCTGCTCGGCTTCGCGCAGGACGCGGCGCCCGAGAAGCTGCTGGTGCAGCTCAGGCCGAAGGCGGCGGTCACCCGCTCGCCGGTGCTCCTCTCCGACGTGGCCGATCTGCTCGGGCCGCCGACCGAGGTCGCGCGCTTCGGCAAGCTCGAGATCTGCCCGGCGCCCTCGGCCGGCAAGCCGCGCTTCGTGTCGGCCGCCGGCGTGTGCCTCGCCGCGCGCCTCGCCGGCATGGCGCTCGACGCCGACCGCCTGGTCGGCGCGGCGCAGGTCGAGGTGACGGCCAACTGGAACGAGCTCTCCAGCGAGGAGCTGTTCCAGCAGGCGCAGCGCTTCGTGCTGGCCCAGAGCGCCGAGCTCGGCGATCGCATCCTGCTCGAGCGCGCGCTGCGCCCGGCGCCGATGCCGCTGCTCGACGGCGCGGGCGACGCCGAGTTCCACTGCGCTTTCGTGCAGAAGTCGCAGGGCGCGCGCCAGGTGCAGGTCAAGGTCACGGTGAGCCAGGGCGGCAGCGTCGTCGGCGACCGGCAGGTGGGTTTCCGCGTGCGCCGTTTCGGCCGGCAGCTGCGGCTGCTGACCGACGTGCGCCGCGGCGAGCCGATCGCGCCGGTGCAGGTGCTCTCGAGCGACGGCGAGTGGACCGCGATCGAGGGGCTGCCGGTCATGGCCGAGACCGAGCTCGCCGGGATGGTCGCGGTGCGCGATCTGGTCGCAGGCACCGCGCTGACGCGCGACCTGATCGAGCCGCCACAGCTGGCGGCGAAGGGCGATTCGGTGCAGATCCTGCTGAAGAGCGGCGCGCTCCAGATCACGCTGGTCGGGACCGCGCAGCGCGGCGGTCGCCGCGGCGACGTCGTGCCGGTGATCAACCCGACGACGCAGAAGGTGATCCAGGCCGAGCTGGTGGCGCGCAACGCCGCCGGCCTGGCGGTGGCGGTGGTGCGGTGAGGCGCACGGGAGGGACACGCATGGCGGCGAGGCGGATCACGGTCGTCGCGGTCGCGCTGTTCGCGCAGTGGCTGCCGGCGGGGGTCGCGTCGGCGCAGGCGCCCGCCAACTCCGGCAACTCGCTCTGGCTGCGCGGCGAGGCCGGCGCGGCGCGCTCGACGCTGGCCGACCACGTCGCAGCGCAGGTCGGCGACATCGTCACGGTCATCGTCAGCGAAGGGCAGACGGTCCAGGACGACGGCAAGATGGAGGTGAGCAAGGAATCGGGACTCGATTCCGCGCTCGAGATCTTCGACCTCAAGCCCGAGACCTTCAACACGCTGCCGGCGCTCAAGTACTCGAGCGCCCGCGCGGTCGAGGGCGAGACCAAGTACTCGCAGAAGGGCAAGTTCGAGACGCGGCTCACCGCCGTCGTGCAGGACGTCAAGCCCAACGGCACCCTGCTGATCGAGGGGCGCCGCGCCGTCCACATCGACGGCGACCTGAAGGAGATGCGGGTGCGCGGCTTCGTGCGCCCGATCGACATCGCCGGCGACAACACGATCTCGTCCGACCGGATCGCCAACGCCGAGGTGCGCTACGACGCCGAGGGCAGCCGCTCGGAGGCGGTCGAGAAGAACTGGTTCGAGCGGGCGCTCGACTTCCTCTGGCCCTTCTGAGAACCACGCATGAGCCTCTCGCTCTACGCCGCACTCCTCGCGCTCGCCTTCCAGGGCGACCCCGTCGCGACCGCTCCGGTGGTCGTGCCGGTGGTGCCGCCGATCGCCGCCGACGCCGCGCGCCGGCCGGCCGCCGAGATCCCGCCCTCCAGCGCCGCGCTGCGGACGCAGGAGATCGCGACGCGGCCGCAGGAGCCGGCCGAGCCGACGTCGCCGGACGACGCCGTCGCGGTGCGCATCTCCGATCTGGTCACGGTGGCCGGCGTGCGCGACAACCAGTTGCAGGGACTCGGTCTCGTGACCGGCCTCAACGGCACCGGCGACAAGGGCAACGCCGCCAAGCAGGCGCTGGCCAACTTCATCAAGAACAACCGCCTCAACGTCCCCGACGCCGCCGTCAACATCGGCAACGTCGCGTTGGTGTCGGTGACCTGCCGGCTCGAGCCGTTCCGCGTGGTCGGCACGCCGGTCGACGTCTCGGTGCAGACGCTGAACGGCGCCACGTCGCTGTTCGGCGGCCACCTGCTGCAGACGCCGCTCTACGGCGCCGACTCGCAGGTGTACGTCGTCGCGGCCGGATCGATCGCGGTGGGCGGCTTCACCGCGTCGGGCAAGGCGGCGAGCGTCACGCAGAACCACCCGACGGTGGGCGTGATGATCGGCGGCGGCATCGTCGAGCGCGAGGTGCCGATGTCGATGGTGGCCGCAGACGGCGCGGTCCATCTCCAGCTGCGCACGCCCAACTACGCGACGGCGGTGCGCATCGCGCGGGAGATCACCGGCTCGACCGGCCTCGTCGCCCGCGCCCTCGACCCGGCCACGGTGCGGGTGATGCTGAAGAACCGCGCGCCGGAAGATGCGGTCGAGTTCCTCGCGGCGCTGAACGGCCAGTCGGTCGCTCCCGAGCAGGAGGCGGTCGTCGTCATCAACGAGCGCACCGGCACGGTCGTGGCCGGCGCCAAGGTGCGCATCTCGAAGATGGCGGTCACGCACGGGAACCTCACCATCTCGATCGCCGAGACCGAGGAGGTGTCGCAGCCCGAGGCGTTCGGCTCCGGCGACACCGTGTCGGTCGACCGCACGACGATCAACGCCGACGTCGAGAAGCGCGGCCTGCAGGTCGTCCCAGGCGCGACCAGCGTCAACGACCTCGCCGCGTCGCTGAACCGGATGGGAGTCGCGCCGCGCGACCTCGTCGCGATCTTCCAGGCGTTCGCCAAGGCGGGCGCACTGCACGCGCGGCTGGAGATCCTGTGATGGACGGCGCGAAACCAGCGGGGACGGGCGCGTTCGCGGCGGCGCGGACGCTCGAACTGCGGCGCGGCGAGCTCAGCCCCGAGTCGTTCGCGAAGCTCGGGAAGGTGGAGCAAGGCTTCGACTCGCTGTTCGCCGGCACGCTGGTCGCCGAGCTGATGAAGCCGCTGCAGGGCGCCGGATTCGCCGGCAGCGGGCCGGGTGCGTCGGTGCTGCAGGGGATGCTCGAGACGCAGTTCGCCGACCACCTCGCGAAGGGCGGCGGTCTCGGCGTCGGTCGCCTGGTGGCGGAGCAGCTGCGGACGTTCCTCGCAGCTGCAGAGGAGAAGAAGCCATGATGACCGCGATCCTGCGCGACCTCGAGCGCAACATCGAGAGCGAACTCTCGGTGCAGCTGCGCATCCAGGACCTGCTCGACCGCCAGCTCGACATCCTGCTCCGCGGGAAGGCCGCCGAGCTCGGCGACGTGCTGGCGGCGGCCGAGAGCGGGATGGCCGAGAGCGGACGGCTCGAGGCCGAGCGCCTGGTGCTGATCGGCAAGGCGGGGGACGCGCTCGGGATCCCGGCGAAGGAGGTCACGCTGAAGCGGATCGAGGCGGCCGCCGGCGCGGCTGCCGCGGCACTGGCCGACCGCGGGACCGAGCTGAAGGAGTGCCTCGCCCGGATCCGCGAGACCAACCGCCGGGTGGCCCTGCTGCTGCGCCATTCGGTGCTGTTCCTCGACGACCTCCTCGCCGCGGTCGCCGGTGGCGCGCCGCGAGCCGAGGCGCGCACCTACACGCGTGGCGCGGTCCACGCCGGCGCGACCGCGAACCAGCTCGCGGCGGAGGCGTGACATGCTCGGCCTCGCCATCGGGCTCCGCTCGCTGCGCGCCGCGCAGGTCGGGATGGACCTGGTCGGTCAGAACGTCGCCAACGCGTCGACGCCGGGCTACTCGCGGCGTCTCACCGTCCTCTCGGCGTCGTCGCCGACGCTCGCGCACGGCCGTTCGCTCGGCACCGGCGTCGAGGTGCGCGAGCTGCGCCGCATCCACGACTCGCTGCTGGACGTGCGCCTGCGCGAGCAGCGCGAGGTGCTGGGCCACCTCGAGACGCAGGGCGCCCTCCTCGGGCAGCTCGAGGGCTTCTTCCAGGAGCCGAGCGAATCCGGCCTCGCCGCGCGGCTCGACGACCTGTGGAACGCGCTGTCCGACGTCGCTCGCAGCGCCGACGACTCCTCCTCGCGCGACGGACTGGTGCAGTCGGCACTGACGTTGACCGCCGGCTTCCGCCAGGTCGCGGCGCAGGTCGGGTCGGTGGGCGAGGAGGCGCGGCGCGGCGTCGACTCGGCGGTGGAGGTGGTGAACGGGATCACCGCGGAGATCGCCGCGCTGAACGACCGGATCATCAAGGCGCGCACGTTCGGCACCACGCCGAGCGACCTGCTCGATGCGCGCGACGAGCTGGTGAAGGCGCTCGCCGACTGGGCCGACCCGCAGGTGCTGGATCGCCCCGACGGAACGATCGACGTCCTGCTGGACGGGCTCCTGCTGGTCTCGGGCAATCGCGCCAACGGCCTGGCCACGCGCCATCCGGGCGACGGCACGGTCGAGGTGCGGATCTTCCCGGGACAGCAGGACATCACCGTGCGCGGGGGACGCCTTGCCGGCTACCTCGCGCTCGCGCACGGCGCCGTGCCGCAACGGCAGGCCGATCTCGACGAGGTGGCACGCGCCCTGATCTACGAGGTCAACAAGCGCCATACGACGGCCGTTCCGGCCAGCGGACCGCACACCCAGCTCACCGCGGCGGTCACGGTGGACGCGGGCGCGCTGACGTCGCCGCTGTCGGCGCTCGACCTGCCGTTCCCGATCGGGACCGGGCGTCTCCTGGTGAACGTGGTCGAGGCGGCCAGCGGATCGGTGGCGCAGCACTTCGTCGACATCGATCCCGATGCGATGACGCTCGGCGACCTGGCGGCGACGCTCGACGCCCTGCCGAACCTCTCCGCCAGCCTCGACTCGGTCGGGCGCCTGCGCGTCAGCGCGGCCGCCGGCTACGGCTTCGACTTCAGCCGCCGACTCGACGTCGACCCCGACGACGCCGGCGCGTTCGGCTCGGACCACGCCACGCTGACCAGCGCCGCCGGCCCGTTCGCCCTGGCGGCGGGCGACACGCTCGACCTCGCCGTCGACGGCGGCGCGCCGATCACGATCACGTTCCTGGCCGGCGACTTCGCCGACATCACCGCGGCGACGGCGGCGGAGGTCGCCGCGGTCATCGAGGCGCAGGCGCCGGGGATCAGCACCGACGTCGTCGACGGGCGCCTCGTGCTGCGCTCGGCGTCGGTCGGGGCGGCGAGCTCGCTGACGGTCACGGCGGCGTCGAGTCCGGCGCTGTTCGCCGCCGGCACCGCCGACTTCGGCGGCGACCAGGCCGTGGCGGTGCGGCTCGAGGGCACGCCGACCGCAGGCGCCGCCGGCCACTACACGGTGCGCGCGCTCGGCGAAGGCGTCATCGGCCTGACGCCCGGCCTCGAGGTCGGGCTGTTCGATGCGACCGGCACGCAGATCGCCACCTTCGACGCCGGCTCCGGCTACGTGCCCGGCGACCCGATCGAACTGCTTCCCGGCGTCGCGCTCACGCTCACCCCGGGCAGCGTCTCGGCGGCGGCGGGCGACGTCTTCGAGTTCGACCTGGTCGCGGAACCGGACGAGGCGGACGTGCTGGTGGCGCTGCAGATCGGCGCGTTCTTCACCGGGCGCGGCGCCGCCGATCTCGAGCTCGACGGCGAGCTGGCCTTCGATCCGCGCAAGGTCGCCGGCAGCGCGACCGGCGAGGCCGGCGATGCCAGCGCGTTCCTCTCGATGATCACGCTGCGCGACCTGCCGCTCGACGTCCTGTCCGGGCGGACCATCGCGCAGGGGTACGGCGAACTGGTGGCGGGCGTCGGCCTCGACGTGCGCACCAACGCGACCGCGGCCACGGCGCAGCGGCAGCTGCTGCAGTCGCTCGAGTCGCGGCGCGAGGAGATCGCCGGCGTCAACACCGACGAGGAGATGCTGAAGCTCCTCGAGTACCAGCACCTCTACCAGGCGGCCGGTCGCTACCTGCAGTCGGTCAGCGAGATGACCGAGACCCTCTTCTCGATCCTGTGAGGCGGCGATGCGGATCACCCAGAAGCACCTGTTCCGGCAGCAGGCCGACTCGCTGACCGCGTCCTACGGGCGGCTGTTCGACGTGCAGCAGGACTTGACCACCGGGCGGCGCCTGAACAAGCCGAGCGACGACCCGGCGTCGGTCCGGCCGGCGCTCGACGTGCGTGCCGGGCGGCGGCGGCTCGAGCAGGTGCGGAAGAACGCGGAGCTGGCGACCGCCGAGCTCGGCACCGCGGAGGGCATCCTCCGCAACGCGAACGACATCATCGCGCGGGCGCGCGAGATCGCGGTGGCGGGCGCGAGCGGGACGCTGAACCAGGGCGACCGCGACGCGATGGCGATCGAGGTCGACGGCCTCCTGCGGCAGATGCTCAGCCTCGGCAACACGCGCGGACTCACGGGGCACCTGTTCGCCGGCGGTCTGACCCACACCTTGCCGTTCGAGGAGATCGCGACGCAGGATGGCCCGGTGGTGGTGTATCGCGGCGACAGCTCCACGTCCGTGGTCGAGCTCGGCGACTCGCTCGAGCTCGAGCTCAACGTGCCCGGCTCGCGCATCTTCGGCGTCGGCGTGCGCGGGACGACCCGCTACGGCGGCGCCACCGGTGCGGCTGCCGGCAGCGGCAACGACAGCGCCCGCGGGACCGATCGCCTGACCGTGGCGCACGTGCGCACGGTGCTGGGGGATGGCGTGCTCGGCGGCGACGGCGACTCCGCATCGGGGCTGCGTCCGGGCGCGTCGTCGGCGGCGAGCGACACGCTGCTCGGGGCGGCCGGCGCCTGGAGCCTCACCCTGGTCGACAGCAGCGGCACCGGGGCCGCGGGCACCGTCTCGCTCGGCGGCGGTGCGCCCGTGAACTGGACCGCGGCCGACGGCGACCTCGCGGTGACGGCGCCCGACGGCACCGTGGTCCACCTCGACCTGAGCGGCGTGACCGCCGGATTCAACGGCACGGTCGGCGCCACCGGCGAGGGCACGCTGTCGCTCGACGGCGGGCTGACCACGACGGCGATCGACTTCACCGACGCGGATCAGCTGGTCGTCGACACGGAGACCGGCGGCAGCATCTTCGTCGACGCGCGCGGGATCACGCGGGCGGGGGTGGACGTGCTGCGGTTCGGGGGCAGCTACGACCTGTTCGCCGCGCTGATCGAGCTGCGCGACAGCCTGAAGAACGTCGACGGCGACGAGACCGAGACGCAGCTCGTCCGCGTCCGCGAGACGCTCCGGGAGTTCGATGACGGGCAGAACCGGCTGCTGGCCAACCTGTCGAGCCTCGGCGCGCGGCTGCGTCTGGCCGAGACCACGCGTTCGCGCGCCGACGAACTCGACCTGCTGCTGGCCTCGAACCAGTCGCGCCTCGAGGACGTCGACTTCGCCGAGGCGTCGATCGAGCTGTCCCAGGCGCAGCTGGTGCTGCAGGCCGGGGTCGCGATCTCCTCGCGCCTCGCCCAGCTGCCCTCCCTCACCCAGCTCCTCTGAGCCGCCGCCCCCGTCCGCGCGCGTCCCCGTGCCGACCCGGGGTCGCCGCGACCTCGGTCCGGGGCCGGCGGTCGGCCGCCCGGCGGTGAGCGGATTCCGGGCCATGGTCATCCGCTGACGGGGACCGGTCCGTAGGGGGGGTGTGCGAGCGGGACGACGAGCCGGGTTGCACCGGTCGCCTCCGAGCGGAGGGTCCCCCGGACCGCTCGCGCATCACCACCCGAGGATCCGTCCCATGTCCGAGCTCCCGATCCGTTCCGGGCTGACCGGGATGGCGGCCGTCGCGCTGCTGGCGCTCGTTCCGTCGAGCCACCGCGAGGCGCCGTTCATCACCGAGACCCCCAAGGTCGATGCGACCGACTTCTACCTGTTCAACAGCTACGAGCCGGGCCGCGACGGCTTCGTCACCATCGTCGCCAACTACCTGCCGCTGCAGGCGGCCTACGGCGGCCCGAACTACTTCGCGCTCGATCCCGATGCGCTCTACGAGATCCACATCGACAACAACGGCGACGCGATCGAGGACCTCACCTTCCAGTTCGACTTCGCCAGCAACCTGAAGGACCTCGCGCTGTCGATCGGTCCGGCCGGCGCGCAGAAGACGATCTCGGTGCCGCTGATCAACATCGGCTCCATCGACGCCACCCAGACCGGGAACCTCAACGTCGGCGAGACCTACACCGTCAACGTGGTCACCGGCAATCGGCGGACCGGCAAGTCCGCCGCGGTCGTCAACGCCGCCACCGGCGCCAAGGTGTTCGAGAAGCCGGTCGACAACATCGGCAACAAGTCGATCCCCGACTACGACGCCTACGCGGCGGCCCGCACCTTCGACATCCAGCTGCCCGACGGCTCGGTCGGCCGCATGTTCGTCGGCCAGCGCGACGACCCGTTCGTGGTCAACCTCGGCGAGGCGTTCGACCTGTTCAACCTGAACCCGCTCGGCCCGCCCGACGGGGCCGAGGACATCATCGCCGACGACAACGTCACGTCGCTGATCCTCGAGCTGCCCGTCGCCTACCTCACCGGCGGCAACGGCTCGATCCTCGGCGGCTGGACCACCGCCTCGCTCAAGACCGAGAGCAAGCGCAAGAAGTCGCCGACCTTCGCCGAGCCGGAAGGGCTGAAGGGCGGCTGGAGCCAGGTGTCCCGCCTGTCGAGCCCGCTGGTCAACGAACTCGTCATCGGGCTCAAGGACAAGGACCGGTTCAATGCCAGCGAGCCGAAGGACGACGCGCAGTTCCTCGACTACGTGACGCACCCGTCGCTGCCCGAGCTGCTCGAGATCCTCTTCGGCGTACGCGCGCCCGACCTGTTCCCGCGCGCCGACCTGGTGCAGATCTTCGTGACCGGCGTCGACGGCCTCACCCACAACGGCGGGGTCGGCGAGATGCTGCGGCTCAACACCGCGATCCCGGCCACGCCGCGCGCCCTGCAGAGCAACCTCGGGGTCCTCGGCGGAGACCTCGCCGGCTACCCCAACGGCCGCCGCCTCGGCGATGACGTCGTCGACATCTCGCTGCGCGCGGTGATGGGGGTGCTGCTCGACGCGAGCGTCGCGCCGGACGGCCAGCTGCCCTACACCGATGGCGCCACCGTCGACGCCACGCACTTCGCGGACGCGTTCCCGTACTGCAACCCGCCGCACCCTGGCTCGCCGAACGGTTGAGAGACGAAGCCCTGGATCGAGCTCCGCCGAAGCGCCGCCCCCGCGAGCTGTCGTCGACCGCGGGGAGCGCTTCGTGAAGCGAGGCATCGGCACCGGTCGCTGCGGCGACGAGCCGCAACCTTGCCTTGACCTGGCGGGGCGCCCCTCCCGGCGCCCCGCGCCGACCCTGCCCCGCACCGTGCGTACGGGGGACGTGCCCACGGCGCGGGCGGGGTCGGCGATTTCCACCTCCCTGACTTCGCACCTCCTCGAAGGAGTACCCGTGAATCGGCTGCGCCCGCTCCTCGCGCTGCTCGCGCCGCTCGCGTTGGCGCTGCCGGCCGCGGCCCACGACTGGTGGCTCGAGCCGCTGCCCGCCGTCGCCGCGCCGGCTGCCGCGATCGAGCTCGCCGCGACCGTCGGCGTCGCCTGGCAGGGCGAAC
>VGYY01000016.1 GCA_016872815.1 Planctomycetota bacterium | reverse complement strand
CATCCATAGAGAAAACGGCGAGCGGGGCGGTCCGCGCCACGGCGGCGATCGTCGCGACGATCGCGGCCCGCGTCAGGACGGCCCGCGTCCCGGCAGCCCCGGCGCCCCGCCGATGCGCGCCCCGCCTCGTCCGAAGCCCGTCCCGCTCACCCCGCAGGACCAGAACAAGCGCGCCGGCGCCAACAACCCGCTCGGCGACCTGCTGAAGGGGCTGTTCGACAAGAAACCGCAGTGACCGCCAGCCGGCTCGAGGCAGGAAAAGAACGGCGGCCGGTACCGCACCATCGCCCGCGGTGATGCGCTGCGGCCGCGGGCGCGGCGTTCAGCCCAGCGCCTCGATCGAGCCGGCAGACCCCGGCGGCCTTGTCGCGGCGGCCTCAGCTCGGCTCGTCGTCCTCGTCGTCCTCGTCGCGGCCGTTCGCGACGGTCGCCGCGCCCGCCGCCGCTGCCGGCGCCGGCGAGTCCGAACCGGCGACCGGGCCAGCGGCGCGCGCCAGCTCGGCGAGGCGTTCCTGGACCGCGCCGTTCTCGCGGTTCAGCGCCACCGTCGTGACTGGGTATTGCGGCGTGCGCGGATTCTCGACCTTCCCGGTCACCAGCACACCGGCGTCGATGGCGCGGTTGATCTGGATCTGCGCCTCGCTCGGCAGGTGCGCCCACGCGACCGCGCGCGGCAGCAGCTGATCGCGGAGGAACTTGAGCGCGAGGAACTTGAACGACGGGTCGGCCTCGGCGCGAGCGACGACGGCGATCAGGTCGTTCAGCGCTTCCTGATCGGAAGGCGGTTGCGCCAGCGCGCCGCCGCCCGGTCGGCCCCAGCCGCGCTCGCCGCCCCGCTCGGTGCCACGATCTGCGCTGCGTTCGCCGCGCGCGTCTTCGCCCGGTTCGTAGACGAGCTGGACCGTGCCGTTGCGCGGGTCCCAGCCTGCGCGGCTCCAGTCGTCGGGACGTGCGTGATCGGTGAAGGGGCGCAGCTCCGGCAGCACGGAGAAGCCGCGCGGTGGCGCGATCAGGGTCAGCGCCTCGAGGATCGGCGGCAGCGCGCCCATGGCGCGCAAGTCACGGACGGCCACCAACGCTTCGGCCAGCGCCCGCTCCATCGCGGGCAGGGGATCATGATGCACCGGAAGCTCCCGATATCGAGTAGTCAGCGCCGGATCGACGCCGTTCGCGGCACGTTCATAGTCCGTGCCGGCGGGGATGCAATGTCCAGTCGCGGAAACGACGCGACCCGACCCGCCACGGGCGCGGCGGATCGGGTCGGCGTGCGACGGAACGGTGAAACCGCGATCAGAGTTCGAGCCGCTGGCCCTTCCTCAGCACGATCAGATCGGCCGCGACCGGCTTGGTGCCCTTCAGCGCGGCCTGCACGTCGGCGACGCCGCGGATGGTGCGGCCGTTCACCTCGAGCACGACGTCGTTGCGGCGCACGCCGATCTCGGCAGCGGCGCTGTCCGGCTCGACCTCGATCACCCTGAGGCCGACGCCCGCGTCGAGTTCGAGGTACTCGGCAACAGCCGGATCGAGCGGCTCGACCTGGATGCCGAGGCGCGGGCCGGCGGGCGGCGGCGGCGGCGCGACCTCGCGCAGCTGCCGTGTCGCCTGCGGCGGCTGCACCTTCTGGACCTTCTGGGGCGGCCGCGCGATCCGGTCGAAGTCGGGGCCGCGCAGCTCGAGGCGCAGCTGGCCGAAACCCTCGAACAGCTGCGGCTGCTGCTCGCGCAGCAGATCGAGCGAGTCGGCCGCGAACGTCTCGACCTTCCCGTCGCGCTCGACCACGGCCTTGGCGCGCCCGTCGGCGTCGACCTTGACCTCGACCTTCTCGCGCTTGCCATCGGTCTCGATCACGCGCGAGAACGAGCTGCCCGGGGATCCCTGCGCCTGGTCGTCGAACTGGAAGAACGGCGCGAACGGATCCTCGCCGTCGAACAGCTCGCGCATCCGGACGGCCATCTGCTCGTGCATCTCGCGCAGCTTCGCGTCGTCGAACAGGCCGGGCATGACCCGCAGCGTGCGCCGGCGGTCGGTCACCGGATCGCTCGACTCATCGTGGCCGCCGCGGTCGGAGTCCGCCGCCCTGCCAGCTTCGTCGCCGGTGACCAAACGGCGGCTGCGGATGCGCCGCGGCGTCTCGTCCTGCGCCGGCGGTTCCGACTCGCGCAGCCGTCCGCCGACCGACGCCATGGCGCGCGCCCGCGCCGCCATCTCCTGGTCGAGCCGGTCGAGCAATTGCGCCGCCGAGAACCGCGTCTCGGCGTCGCCCGTCTTGCGGGCCGCCTCGAGCGCGGCGCGAGCGGCCTCGCCTTCGGCGGCCAGCGCCTTCATGGCGGCGTCGCGCGTGGCCGCATCGGCGCTGCCGAGCTGCGCGATCCGCTCGCGGATGGTCGGCCGGGCGGACTTCACCGCTTGCGGCGCGGCGGCGGCGCTCTCCTGGGCGGCGGCGGTCTCAACGAACCAGGCGGCGGCGAATGGCAACGCCGCGACGCCAACGAGTGGAAGCAGTCCGAGTTTCATCCGTTCTCTCCGCAGGTTCCGGCATGAGGCCCCCGTGGGACGGGGTCTCGGGCCGGGTGGCGCGGGGATTACGGTGCCTGCGCGAGGTTGTTGGGTGGCGCCGCCATCGCCCGGGGGAGGGCGGCGACCAGCGCCGCCGCCGGCGGCAGCTCGAGGCGGTAGCCGACGCGGTACACGGTGAGGACGCAGCGCGGCGCCGCAGGGTCGTCCTCGATCTTCCGGCGCAGTCGGGTGACGTGCGTGTCGAGCGTGCGCGAGCTGCGCGCAGCGAGGTTCCAGAGCGTGCGGAGCAGCTCCTCCCGGGTGACCGTCGCGGGTGCGCGTGCGGCAAGCAGGCGCAGGATCGCGGCCTCGGTGCAGGTGAGGTGTTCGTCTCCGGTCGTGAGGACGCCCAGATGAGGCGTCCGCTCGACCCGTCGACGAGCCAGATCGATTCTGCGTGAGCCCAGATGCAGGACGGCGGGCGGAGTGGGGGTATCCACGAGTCGGTCCTCGCGAAACGGCCCCCGTTTCTTTGCGGCAGTCACGACTAGTCTCTGTCGCGACGGTGGGTGACAGACTCATGACTCGGGCACCGAGTCAGGGAAGTGCCAGCCGCGGCCGGGGGTGCCTGTGCGCGCCTGGTCGAGGCGGTGTGCGGGGAGTCAGCGGGCATGAAACAGGGAAGCTGGTGGCCGGTGGCGCTGTTCGCCGCCCTGTGGGTGGCGACCGGAGTCGTGCGGCTCGACCCGGCGCACGGCGCCGCAGCGGCCTACGCTGGGCCGGACGACGCGCGGGCGACCCGGTGGACCACCCGCTCGAAGGGGCAGACCACGACGTACGCCGCCGCGCCGCGCCACGGCTTCGACGTGCGGGTCGATGCGCGGCTGCTGACCGGCGGGGAGGCGGCCGAGCTTGGCGCCGCGGCGCTGGCCGAACTCGACGCGCAGCTCCACCAGATCGTGCGCAAGGCGCGGCCGGCGGCGCTCGAGAAGCTGCGGGCCGTGCCGATCTGGGTCGGGCAGGACGATCCGGTGGCGCCGTGCGCCTGCTACCACCCGTCACCGGAATGGCTGCGCCAGAACGGCTTCGACGCACAGAAGGCGAAGGCGGTCGAGATCGCCAACGCCGCCCATTTCGTGGCGTGGACGCGCGAGCAGCCCTGGATGGTGCTGCATGAGCTGGCGCATGGCGTCGACGATCGGCTGCTGCAGGCGAGCGATGGCCCGGCGTCGTGGGGCGGCCGGCTCGACGCGCTCTGGCGCGCCGCGCGCGATGCGGGCAGCTACGACGCCGTGCTGCACTGGGATGGCGGCACCGTGCGCCACTACGCGCTCAACACGTCGGACGAGTACTTCGCCGAGGCCAGCGAGGCGTGGTTCGGCACCAACGACTTCTTCCCGTTCGTCCACCCCGAGCTGCTGCAGCACGACCCCGAGCTCTGCAAGCTGCTCGCCGAGGTGTGGGGCGACCCGATCACGTCGAAGGGATGAAACCTCCGCAGGAACCGCCCGCATGCCGCCGCTCCGGCTCCTCTTCGTCTGCGTCGAGAACAGCAATCGCAGCCAGATGGCGGAGGCGTTCGCGCGGATCCACGGGCGCGCGCTCGGGCTCGAAGTGGACGCGTGGTCGGCCGGCTCCCGCCCCTCGGGCGTGGTGAACCCGAAGGCGATCGCGTCGATGGCGGAACTCGGCTACGACCTCGCGGTGCACCGCTCGAAGTCGCTGGCGGAAGTCGAGGCGCTGGAGCACGACGCCGTGGTCACGATGGGCTGCGGCGACGCCTGTCCGTGGGTGAAGGCGCGCCGCCGCGTCGACTGGCAGATCCCCGACCCGAAGCAGTTCGAGCCGGCCGACTTCCGCAAGGTTCGCGACCTCGTCAGCGCGAAGGTGCGCGCGCTGCTCGAGGAGCTCACTTAAGAGCGGGCGAGGAGCTCCCGCCTCGAGTCCGCCGCAGCACGGCGGCCGCCCGGCAAGGCGCGCCGCCGGGAACCATGGCGACCGCTGTTCGCATTCTGTACGGTCTGGCCGCATGTCGCCCGCCGCGCCGTCCGCCCTCGACGCATTCCATCCGACCGTGCAGCGCTGGTTCGCCGAGACGCTCGGCGAGCCGACGCCGCCGCAGGTGGCGGGATGGCCGAAGATCGCCGCCGGGAACCACGTGCTGATCGCGGCGCCGACCGGGTCGGGCAAGACGCTGTCGGCGTTCCTGATCGCGCTCGACGCGTTGTTGCGGCAGGGCACGGCGGGCGGCGCCGGGCTGCCCGACGAGACGCAGGTGCTCTACGTCTCGCCGCTGCGGGCGCTCAGCAACGACGTGCAGAAGAACCTGGCCGGGCCGCTGGCCGAGCTGCGCGCGCGCGATCCGTCGCTGCCCGAGGTGCGCGTGGTCGTGCGCACCGGCGACACGCCGCAGAGCGAGCGGCAGAAGATGGCGCGCCGGCCGCCGCACGTGCTGGTCACGACGCCGGAGTCGCTCTACCTGCTGCTGACCACCGGCGGCGGACGCAAGATGCTCCGCACCGTGCGCACCGTGATCCTCGACGAGGTGCACGCACTGGTGGGCGACAAGCGCGGCTGCCACCTCGCGCTGTCGCTGGAGCGCCTCGTCGCGCTGGCGGGCGAGTTCCAGCGCATCGGGCTGTCGGCGACGCAGAAGCCGATCGAACGCACCGCCGGCTTCGTCGCCGGCCCGCACCGGCCGATCGAGATCGTCGACGCCGGCCACTTCCGGCAGATGGACGTGGCGATCGAGATCCCGAAGAGCCCGCTCGGGACGATCTGCTCGCACGAGGTGTGGGGCGAGGTCTACGAGCGCATCGCCGAGCTGGTGCGCGCCCACCAGACGACGCTGGTCTTCGTCAACACCCGCAAGCTGGCCGAGCGGGTGGCGCGGCAGCTCTCGCAGCTGCTGGGCGAGGACGCCGTCGGCTGCCACCACTCGAGCCTCTCCAAAGAGCGCCGCCTCGACGCCGAGCAGCGGCTGAAGCACGGGAAGCTCAAGGCGCTGGTGGCGACGGCGTCGCTCGAGCTCGGCATCGACATCGGTGACGTCGACCTGGTGGTGCAGGTCGGCAGCACGCGCGCGATCGCGACCTTCCTGCAGCGCGTCGGCCGCGCCGGCCACATGATCCGCAAGACCCCGAAGGGGCGCGTGTTCCCGGTCACGATCGACGAGCTCTCCGAGGCCGCGGCGCTGCTGCGCGCGGTCAAGGCGCGCGAGCTCGACGCGACGCCGCAGCGCGTGGCGCCGCTCGACATCCTGGTGCAGCAGCTGGTGGCGGCGTGCGTCGGCGAAGCGTGGACGCTCGACGGGCTCTACGACGCGACGCGACGTGCGTGGCACTACCGGGAGCTTGCGCGCGATGACTTCGACCGGGTGGTCGCGCTCCACACGGAGGGGCGCCACGCGCTGCTGCACAAGGACGGCGTCAACGGCCGCCTGATGGCCACCAGGCGGGCGCGACTGGTGGCGCTGCAGTCGGGCGGCGCGATCCCCGACGTCGCCGACTGGCAGGTGCTGCTGGAACCCGAGGGGACTTTCGTCGGCACCGTGCACGAGGACTTCGCCATCGAGTCGAGCGGCGGCGACGTCTTCCAGCTCGGCAACGCGTCGTGGCAGATCGTGCGCCAGGAGAAGGGGACGCTGCGCGTCATCGACGCCAGGGGGGCGCCGCCGACCCTGCCGTTCTGGGTGGCGGAGGCGCCCGGCCGCACGCGCGAGCTCTCGGCCGCCGTGGCGCAGCTGCGCGAGGCGGTCTCGCGTTTCCTCGATCCGGCCGCGACGCCCGAGCTCGGCCGCACGCAGAAAGCGCGTGACGCCGCGGCGATGGCGTGGCTCACGGAGCCAGGCGCGCTCGAGCCCGCTGCCGCCGAGCAGATCGTCGCGCAGATCCGCGACGGGCGCGCGGTGCTCGGCTGCGTGCCGACGCAGAAGCGGCTGGTGCTCGAGCGCTTCTTCGACGAGAGCGGCGGCATGCAGCTGGTATTGCACGCGCCGTTCGGCTCGCGGATCAATCGCGCCTGGGGGCTGGCGCTGCGCAAGTGCTTCTGCCGCGGCTTCGGCTTCGAGCTGCAGGCGGCGGCCGGCGAGGACGCGATCGTCATCAGCCTCGGCACGATGCACAGCTTCCCGCTCGCCGAGGTGTTCGACTACCTGAGCCCCGACACGGTGCGCGACCTGCTGGCGCAGGCGGTGCTGGCGCAGCCGATGTTCCCGACCCGCTGGCGCTGGAACGTGACGCGCTCGCTGCTGCTCGAGCGCGCACGCGACGGCAAGCGGGTGCCGGCGCCGCTGCAGCGGATGCGCGCCGAGGATCTGCTGGCGGCCGCGTTCCCGCAGGCGATCGCGTGCGGCGAGACGCTGCCGCCCGGCGATCGCGAGATCCCGTACGACCATCCGCTGGTGCGCCAGACGATGGAGGACTGCCTCACCGAGGCGCTCGACGTCGACGGGCTGATCGAGGTGCTGAAGGAGCTGAAGTCCGGCGCCATCGAGCGGGTCGCGCTCGACACGGTCGAGCCGTCGGCGTTCGCGCGCGCGGTGCTGTCGCTGCGACCGTACGCGTTCCTCGACGATGCGCCGCTCGAGGAGCGGCGCACGCAGGCGGTGCTGACGCGACGGTCGCTGCCGCGCGACGAGGCACGCACGCTCGGCGCCCTGTCGCCGGCGGCGGTGGCGCGCGTCCGCGACGAGGCGTGGCCGACGCCACGCGGCGCCGAGGAGGTGCACGAGACTCTGCTCTGGATGGGTTTCGTGACGGCGCAGGAGGCGGCGGCGTGGCAGCCCTGGCTCGATGAGCTGATCGCCGCCGGCCGCGTGCGCGCCGAGCAGGGGCGCTTCTTCGCCGTCGACGGGCCGACCGATCCGGTGGCGCGGATGCGCGGCCGGCTCGAGGCGCTCGGACCGTACGCCGATCCGGCGGCGGACGAGCTGCCGCTGCTCTTCGCGCTCGAACAGCAGGGCGCGGTGCTGCGCACGCAGCTCGACGGGCGCCAGGCGTGGTGCGAGCGCCGCCTGCTCGCGCGCATCCATCGCTACACGCTGGAGACGCTGCGCCAGGAGATCGAGGCGGTCTCGATCGCCGATTACCAGGAGTTCCTCGGCGCCTGGCAGCACGCGACTCCCGACACGCAGCTCGACCTCTCGGTCGGCGTGCAGGCGATCGTCGAGCAGCTGGCCGGGTTCGAGGTGCCGGCCGCGGCCTGGGAGCGCCACGTCCTGCCGCGGCGCCTCCGGTCGTTCCGTCGCGAGTGGCTCGACCAGCTGGCGATGAGCGGCGAGCTCGCGTGGGGGCGGCTGTGGAGCAGCGGCGCGGCGCCGATCAAGGTGACGCCGATCACGCTGCTGCCTCGCAAGGAGCTCGAGCGCTGGCTCGCACTGGCGCCGCCGGCCGACCTCGCCGACGTGTCGGGACCGGCGCGCGACCTGCTCGATGCGCTCGATCGCGGCGGCGCGATGTTCCCGCGCGACCTGCAGCGGGCGGCGCGCCTGCTCGAGTCGCACTTCGAGGCGGCGCTGCAGGAGCTGGTGGCGCGCGGCGCCGTCACCTGCGACAGCTTCGGCGCGCTGCGGCAACTGATCGTGCCGCCGAGCAAGCGGAAGCTGCCGATCCTGGCGCTCGGGCGCTGGTCGCGGTTTCGCCCGGCGCGAGTCGCCGCGTCCGCGCCCGCGGCCGCGACGCGGGCACCGGGCGAAGTCGAGTTCCTCGTCCGCCAGCTGCTGCGGCGTTGGGGTGTCGTCGTGCGCCAGATCGTCACCCGCGAGCGGTTCGCCGTGCCGTGGCGAGAACTCCATCGCTGCCTGCGGGAGCTCGAACTGCGCGGGGAGATCCGCGGCGGCCGCTTCGTCGCCGGGGTCGATGGCGAGCAGTTCGCCTTGCCGGACGCCGTGGTGGCGCTGCGGCAGCGGCGACGTTCCCGGCGCGCCAGCCACGGAGCGGGCGACCTTGCTCAGCCCACGCCGGCGCCCCGAGCGGCGGCGGGCGGCACGGAGGATGCTGAGCACGATGCGGGGAATTCCGGCGGTGACGCTGGAACGGGCGATCCATTGGATCTCGGCAACGTCTGGTTAGGCCTGACTCGGAATCCGATCTTTGAGTCCGCTTCGAGGGTGGCGGCGACGTCGGAGAGCGCGCTCGGGAGCGCCGCCGCGCGCCGACGCTGCTGGTGATCGCCCACGCGTGAGGGGGCGAGGGCGGCTCGCCGCGCCTCCGCCGCCCCGTCTTCCCCGGGGAGAAGAAATCTGCCGGATTGTTCCGCAGATCGGAGGAATCGCGCAACCCGTGCCGCGCGGAAGGGTGAAGTCGGAAGTCGATGGAAGTGCGATGCGGTTCGTGCCCGGACGCAGCGTCGCACGCCTTTCCTTTGGGGAGCACCCGATGAGCAGGTGGCAGCAGGCGCACGCGGTGTCGGTCCCGGCGCAGATGCGAGCGCGCGTTCGGCGCGTGGCGCGCGCCGCCGCCGGATGGCTGCTGCTGATCACCCTCGGCGCGAGTGGGCCCGCGCGGGCGCAGGAACCACGGTTCACCATCGCCGGTGACGCCGCCTTCGACAGCCTCGGTGCGGCGAGCGCGGTGGTCGGCGACGTCGACGGCGACGCTGTCGCCGACCTCGTGATCGGCGAGCCGTACGCGACGAATGCCACCTCGGGCGCGGCCCGTCTGGTCTCCGGCGTCGACGGCGCGCTGCTGCAATCCTGGGTCGGCAGCGGCCGCGACGATCAGCTCGGCTTCGCGGTCGCGGCGCCGGGCGATCTCGACGGCGACGGTGTCGGCGACGTGCTGCTTGGCATGCCCAACTACGCCGGCAGCGCGGTGGCCGGCACGGTCCTCGTGCAGTCGGGGGCGACCGGAGCGCAACTGCGCAGCCACGCCGGAGCGAGTCCGGGCGCGGCCTTCGGCGCAGCCATCGCGGCGTTGGCCGACCTCGATGGCGACGGCGTGCGCGAGTACGTCGTCGGTGCGCCCGGCAAGAGCATGTTCCACGTGTTCGACGGCGCTTCCGGGTCGGAACTGCACCAATTCACCAGCCTGCAGGCCGGCAGCAACGTCGGCTGGTGCGTCGCTGCGACCGGCGACGTCGATGGCGACCGCGTCGCGGACCTCCTGGTCTCGGCACCGTTCTGGCGCGCGGCCTCGGGCATCGTCACCGGCCGCGTCCAGGTGCGGTCGGGCGCGACCGGCGCGGCATTGCGCGACCACTTCGGCGAGAACGCCTCGCAGTTCCTCCAGGATTGGTACGGCGCGACGCTGGCCGATCTCGGCGACGTCGATGGCGACGGTTTCCCGGATTACGCCATCGGCGCGCTGGCATTCGGCCACTGTCAGCAGGGGCGGGTCTACGTCCACTCCGGCGCGTCGGGGGCGGAGCTCCACCGGCTGGACGGCGCCGAGTGCGGCACCCAGCTCGGCATCGCCATCGCCACGGCCGGCGACGCGGATCGCGACGGTCGCAACGACCTCCTCCTCGGCGAGCCGCATCACGGCAGCGACCTGCGCGGCCGCGTGCGGATCGTCTCCGGCGTCGATCTCCGTGCGTTGTCCGGCATCGAGGGTTCGCCGGGCGAGCGGCTCGGTGCCGCGCTCGGCGCCGCCGCCGATCTCGACGGCGACCAGGTGCCGGAGTTGCTCTCTGCGGCCATCGGTCCGGTCGACAGCTACACCGGCACCCTTGCCGTGCATTCGTGCGCGCCGCCGACGCTGGCGACGATGATGCCGGAGCGGGGCCATCACGCAGGGGTGACGACGGTGATCCTCGATGGCGCTGCATGGCGCGCCGAGGCCGGATTCGTCGTGACCGTCGGCGGCGCAGCGGTCGATCTGCTGAGCCACCTCGACTCGACCGAGTGCACCTTCGACTTGCCGGCAGGGGTCGCCGGCCCGGTCGAGGTGGTGGCGGCGACGGCGTTCGGCCGCGCGAGCGCGACGTTCTTCCGCACCCCGGCCGGCCTGGTCGAGGGAGACCTGTCGCCCGGCGGCAGCGGCTCCTGGATCACCCTGCTCGACCCGGGCGACAGCGCCATCCTGCTGGCGGGACTGCCGCCACGGGTGACGATCCCGCTGCCTCCCTACTCGGGCGAGCTCGGCATCCTGCCGTTCGTCGTCGTCTGGATCGAGCCGAACGCGCAAGGCGACGCCCTGCCGGTCGACTTCGAGATCGAGGACGACCCGTCGCTGTCGGGACTCGTGGTGCTGGCCCAGGCGCTGGCGGGGCCGCAGCTCGGCGGGCGCAAGAAGGACGGCAGCTTCTCCAACGTGGTCGAGTTCACCATCGAGTGAAGTCGCCGCGCGCGGCGGCGCCGCGGCAAGATGCGGCGGCATGGGCCGCCCGTTCCAGGACCACCCGATGCTCATCACCGGTGCCAGCAGCGGCATCGGGCGGGCGCTGGCGCTCGAGCTGGCGCGGCAGGGTGCGTCCCTGGTGCTGGCCGGGCGCGACGAACCGCGGCTGCAGGAGGTCGAGCGGGCGGCTGTCGCGGTCGGCGGCTTCGTCCGGACCCTTCGCTGCGATCTGGCCGTGCCCGGCGCGGCCGAGGCGATGGTCGCGGCGGCGGTCGAGACCTTCGGTGGCAGACTCGGCGCCCTGGTCAACAACGCCGGATTCGGCGTGACGGCCGAGTTCGGCGTGCTGCCGCAGCCGGACCTCGAGCGGCTGTTCGCAGTGAACGTGCTGGCGGTCGTGGCGGCGACGCGCAAGGCGCTGCCGGCGCTGCGGGCGGCGCGCGGGCTGGTGGTGAACGTAGGGTCGGTGGTCGGGCGGCGCGGCCTGCCGACGATCGGCGCCTACTGCATGACGAAGGCGGCGATCGGCAGCTTCAGCGAGGCGCTGCGCGCCGAAGAGGCGCGGCATGGCGTGCACGTGCTGCAGGTCGAGCCCGGCCTCACCGCCACGCGCTTCGCCGAGAACCGCGTGATCCATGGCGACCATCCGCGCCACTACCCCAGCGCCTTCACGTTCACCGCCGAGATGGCCGCCGCCCGGATCGTCCGCGCCATGGCGCGCCGGCGCGATCGCGTCGTCCTCGGCCTGCCCGGCCGCCTGATGGTCCTCGCCAACGGCCTCGCCCCGTGGCTGGTGAACCGCCTCCTGGCCCGCCGCTGACCGCTCGAGCCCGCACCCCGACCGTGCGCGCCGCTACGCTGCCCGCCCCCTTCCTCAGCCGCGAATGCCGCACTCCACGCGCCGCATTCGCCGAAAGCCCGCCATGCCCGACGCGCTCGCCGTCATCCACGACCTCGCTGCGTTCCCGCCGCTGAACGAAGCCGATCTCCGCGAGCGCACGCGCGGCTGCTCGCGCGAGTCGCTGGTGGCGGCGATCGAGGCCGCGATCGAGGATTCCGACAGCGAGATCGAGCAGTCCGGCCTGCTCGAGGTGCTGGAGAAGGTCGATCCGCAGCACGAGTGGCTGAACGCGGCGACCGCGACCGCCGCCGGGACTCCCGGCGGCGGCGCCCCTGAGCCGGCGCTGCTGCACGAGATTCCCGCCGAGCTCGAGCACGAGCTGATCGAGGCGGTCGCCCACCTCGTCGCGACGCCGGCCGACGCCGGCGGCATCAGCGAGCGCGTCCTGCTGCTCGCACCGCCGCTGCAGGCGCGCCTGATCAAGCGCCTCGACCGCGCCCGCGTCGAGGCGGGCGTCCCCGCACCGCTGTTGTTCGAGCCGCTGCTGGCGAAGCCGCTCGCGGCCGAGGCGCGCGCGGCCGTCGACGCCGCGCTGGCGGAGGAGGCGACGCGCCGCCGCGTGGTCGAGGGGTTCGCGTGGCTCGCCAGCTGCGACGGCACCGGCGCCGCGTCGCTCTTCGCCGGCCTGCGCAACCCCGATGGCACGCACACCGTCGTCCACGTCGTCTACGACGTGCATGCCGGGATCCGCGACGTGCTGGTGCTGGCGCGCCAGACCAAGAAGGCGGTCGAGCGGATGCAGGAGCAGATGCGCGGCAACGGCGTCGAGTTCGCGCGCGTGCCGATCGAGCTCGCGGCGCGCCTCGTCGCCGACGCCGCCGAGCGCGGCCACGCCGCCGGCGTGACGCTCCCCGCGGAGGCCGAGCAGGCACTGGCGCTGCTCGCCCCGGTGAAGCTGGCGCCGCGACCGTCGCGTCCGTCGCCGCTGCTGGTCGCGATGCCACCCGCCCCGGTCGAGCAGTTGTTCCAGCGCGCCGAGTACGCCTCCTGGTTCCTCGATGCCGGGGAGCTGCTCGATGCCGGCGTGACGCGGCCGGCGCCCGGCCTCGACCCGTCGGAATGGGTCGACCAGGCGCTGCCGAAACTCGACCGCCCCGAGCTGCGTGCGCGCGTCTCGGCGATGGCCGCGCACATGGGTCATTGGCACGAACTGCGCCGCGAGCCGCAACTGGCCGCGCTGCTGCGCGCGCTCGCGTGGCCGGCGAGCCGGTCGTTCGTCGGCGACGCCGTCGCCGAGCATGCCGAAGCGGCATCGCCCTGCTCGGGCGCGCCGGCCAACGAGCTCTTCTTCGGCCTGGTCGCGCGCTCGTTCTTCCTCGCGCAGGATCAGCTGGTGCCGCCGTCGGTGCTCGCGGATGCCGGCGATCCGCAGTTCCGGCAGGGGCTGAAGGAGCGGCAGTTCGCCAAGGTCGAGCAGCCGACCGGTCGCGACCTCGCGCGGCTCGATCTGGCGGAGCTGTTCCTGCTGCTGTTCGAGTCGGCGCTCCCGGTCATCGCGCCGCCGCGCCGGCCGCGCAGCGACGAGCTCGAGCCGCTGGCGTTGCGCCTCGCCGACGCGGTGATCGCATGGCGCGAGGGCGGGGTGGGACGCCGCTCGGCGGTCGAGGAGTCGCTGGCGAAGGCGCTGATCGGCGCCGGCAGCCGGCTCACGGCCGGCGACGCCGCGCTGCTGGCCGAGCAGTTCACGCCGGCGCTGATCGAGGAGTTCCTGCGGCGGGCGTGCGGCGCCTGCCCGATCCGCTGCTGGGACGCGCTCGACGCGGCCGCGGCCGCGCCTTTCTTCGCGACGCAGCACCCGGCGAGCGCGCTGCTCGAGGAGTTCGCGGAAGAGCAGGCTGCCGCGGCGGAACGCGAGGAGGCCGGGGAGGGGAAAGCGCCGGCCGCGGACGCCGGCGACCGGCGCTGACGCTCGGCGGGCCTCAGCGCGGCGGCGACTGCTCGAGGCGACGCACCCGCTCTTCCAACGCCGCGAGGCGCGCCTCCAGGTCCGGCGCGGCCGCCGCGGCTGGCGGCCGGGCGCTGCTGGTCGGCTCGCTGGTGGCTGCCGCCGCATCCTCGGCCTGCCACTTCGCCAGCTGCTCGGTGGCGGCGAATCCGTGGGTGAAGCGGGCGCCGCGGGTCGCCCCCTCCGGCGACAGGCGCAGCACCAGCGGCGGCGACCGCTGCCGCAACCCGTCCAGCAGCGTGCGCAACGCCTCGAGCGAATCGATCGGCCGCATGCGGCTGGCGCGCCCGCGCAGATCGCCCTCGCTCTGCGCGCCGCGCAGGAACAGCTCGCCGAGGACGGCGAGCTCCGGGACGGAGAGCTGCAGCTTGCGCGGCAGCTCCTGCCGCCAGCGGGTCACCCGGCCGCTCTCCGGCAGCACCGAGAGCACGAGCCCCTTCTGCTCGAGGAGCCTCAGCGTGTCCTCGACCAGCAGCTCATCGAAGTGGGTGAGCGGATCGCGGTTGTTCTTCTGGTTGCAGCCGGCCACCAGCGCCGCGACGGTGAGCGGGTAGTACTCGGGCGTCGTCAGGCCCTTCTCGATCAGCACGCCGAGGATGCGCCGTTCGGTGGCGTTCAAGACCACCGCGCCCGGCAGCGGGCCGGGCGGCGGCGCCGGCGAAGCGGGCGACGGTTCAGGAGGATGCGTAGTCGAGCTCCATGGGCGGCGGGGCGCCGCCGGGGCCCTTCAGGTAGTGGTCGAACCACTGCAGCAGGCGGAGGTGGTAGTCGAGGCGGCTCGCGGCGCGCGCGTTGCCGTGGCCTTCACCGGGGTACTGGATCAGGCGCACCGCCTTGTGTCCGGCCTGCTCGAGGTACCGGTACATCTCGATCGACTGCCCCGGCGGCACGCGCGGGTCGGTCTTGCCGGCCAGGATCAGCAGCGGCGTCTTGCTCTGCGGCGCATGGAAGATCGGGCTGCGCTCGAGGAAGAGCTGCCAATCCTCCCACGGATGGATCCGGTGGTGGACGAGGTAGTGCTCCTCGGGGATGTCGGAGGTGCCCGACATCGACAGGAGGTTGGCCACGCCGAAGCCCATCACCGCCGCGGCGAACCGCGCCGAATGCCGGGTCGCACACCACGCCGACGCATAGCCGCCGTAGCTGCCGCCCGTCACGCCGACCTTGGCGCCGTCGACCAGCCCCTTGGCGATGAGGAAATCGACGCCGTCGACCAGGTCGTCGAACTCCTTGCCGGCCGGATCCTTGTGGTTCGCCATCGAGAACTCGACGCCCCGCCCGGTGCTGGCGCGGTAGTTGGGGAGCAGCACGGCGTAGCCGCGGCCGGCCAGCACCTGCGCCGGTTCGCTGTAGCGCGTGCACCAGCTGTTCCGGTAGTGCGACTCCGGTCCGCCGTGGACGATGACCACCAGCGGCACGCGCGGCCCGTCCTCGCCCGGCTTGCGACCGAGCGGCCAGAGCAGGAGCCCCTCGATCTCGAGCCCGTCGCGCGCCTTCCAGCGCACCACCTCCTGCGCGCAGAGCTTGCGCCCGGCGAGCCACGGATTCAGTTCGGTGAGCCGTTTCGCGCTGCCGTCCTCGCCCAGCGAATAGAGCTCCTGCGAATGGAACGGCGTGCTGGCGATGAGTGCGGCGCGGCGCGTGTTCGTGGCGACCGCCATCGAGGTGACGGTGAATCCGGGGGAGGTCGGCACCGGCGCGTTCTCCGTGCCGTCGACCTTCACCTGCCCGATCACGGTCTCGCAACCCTTGTCGGCGAGGTAGAGCAGCGTCTCGTCGTCGAGGAACGCGCAGCTGACGAAGTGGCCCGCGAACTCGGGCAACAGCTCCTTGGTGAAGCCGCCGACCGCGTTCGCGACCATCAGCCGGCCCTGCTGCGGATCGTGCTGGTCGCGGGCGCCGATGAAGGCGATCAGGCGCCCGCCCGGCGCCAGCGTCGACATGCCGAGCTTGCCCTGGTGGTCGACCGCCGTGACCACCGCGCCCGTGTCCGCCTCCAGCACATGCAGTCGGCGGCGCATGTACGATGCGTCGACGCCGGGATTCGGCGCCAGCGCCACCAGCAGCCGCTTGCCGTCGGGCAACCAGCGCAGGTCGCTCGGGTGGCCGGCTGCCGGGACCTCGGTGGCCTTGATGCCGGCGATGTCGAGGTCGGCGACGTAGATCTTCGCGGCGACCCAGTCCTCCTCGTAGACCTCCTGGCTGAAGCCCTTCTCGACCGCCTCCTTCTTCTTCTTGTCCGTCGGGGTGGCGAGGAAGGCGATCCGGTTCAGCGTCGGATGGAAGCTGACCGAGCCGAGGTCGGTGTCGTGCTCGAACGCCTTGATCGCCTCGCCGCCATCGACCGGCAGCAGGTGGAGGCTCCGCTGCTTGTCGCCCGCCCGCTTGGCGAGGAAGGCGAGGAACTTCCCGTTCGGCGTGAACTGCACGCCGCTCACGTTGACCTCGCCGGCGATGTACGGCCGCGGGCGGTCGTCGGCGCCGACGACCCACAGCTCGCTCCAGCTCGGGCCGTCCTTCCCGCCCAACGGGTCGCGCGGCACCGAGACGGTGTACGCGAGCGTGGTCCCGTCGGGCGAGATCACCGCCGCGGCGACCAGCTTCATCCGCAGCAGGTCGGCCGTGGAGAGCGGCGGCCGTTCCACCTTCTGCCGCGCCACCGCCGTTCCGGTCGCGAGCGCAAGCGCGGCCAGCAGCGCCAAGGCGCCACGAGCGATCAGCTTCACGTCGTACCCTCCATCCACCAGCCAGCGAGCGCTGCTGCGGGACCTCCCGCCGCGCGAACTCCGGATGATACGGGCGACGCGGCAGCTAACTTCCGCGGTTCGTCCGACCGCGCGTCGACGCGCTCTCGGCCGGATGCGTTGACGGTCGCGTGCGGTGCGGACCCGCCGCCCACGGAGTGGTGATGTCGATCGAGCTTGGATTCCTCTGGCTGGCCGAGGTGCTGATGTTCGGGGCGCTCGGCCTGTTCATCGCCGCCTTTCGCGTCCGCCGCTCGGATCCGGCGCTCCACCAGCGCCTCGGGAAGCTGGGCGCGCTGATCGTCTTCGTCGGCCTGCTGGCGGTGGAGCTGGTCGCGCGTGGGCTGGACTGGGAGTTCCCGGTCCGCTCGGCGACGCTGCTCAAGGTCCACATCTGGGTGGCGACGGCGGCGCTGCTCGTGCTGATCGTGCTGGTCTTCACCGGGATCCGGGGTCCGCGCCGGCTGCATGTCCGGCTCTGGCCGCTGTTCTTCCCGTTGTTCGTCGCCACCAACGTGCTGAGCCTGTTCGCCTTCCGGCTCTGGTGAGCGGGGTCGCACCCGGGCGTTCGCGCTGGAGCTCGCCATGACCGGGTCGCGAACCTCTGTCCTCGCGCTCGCGCTCTTCGGTGCCGCGTGCCGCGCGCCCGCGCCGGATCGCCGCATCCTCTACGCCGTGGAGCAGGGGCCCGACGCGCACCAGGTCCGCATCGTCGATCGAGACGGCGGCGAGGTCGCCAGGCTCGGCGATCTGGCGCACGTCTACAGCGCCCGCATCACGCCGACCGGGACGGTGCTTGCCACGTTGTGCGAGGACAGCGGCTGGCCGCTCGGTCTGGCGGAAGTGAGCCGCGACGGGCAGGTGGTGTGGCGTTACGACTGGCCTGAAGGGCGCGACGAGATCGAGTTCATGCGCGCCTGCCACGTGCTGCCGAACGGGAACCTCCTCATCGCCGGCAAGCGCGGCTACGGCGCGGGCAACTGGTTCAAGGGGGCGGTGCTCCTCGAGATGGAGCGCTCGGGCGCCGAGATCCGTCGGATCGAGCTCGGTCCGCTGCGCTACCTCGGTGCGGTTCGTCCGCTCGACGACGGAGTGCTGGTCGCCGGGGAGGGCATCCTCGAGCTCGGCTGGGACGGCCGCCGCCGCGTGGTCGTGCCACCGGCCGACGAGACGCTGATCTTCGATGCCCTGCCGCTGGCGGACGGCGGCTTCATCTATGGCGAGAACGCACGCCGACTGGTGGCGATCGACGCGCACGGACGCGAGGCGTGGACGGCGATCCACGCGAAACCGGTCTTCCTGCAGCTGCTGGCGGGAGGTCACCTGCTCGCCGGTGGCTGAGGCAATGCCGCGGTCGAGTTCGACCGCCATGGTGTGCGGGTGCAGGAGTTCCCCGCGGCGACCGGTCCGATCGTCGTGCTCGAGCCGTGAGCGGCGCCGGCGCGGCGCTCCAAGGCGGCGCAGGCGCCACGCGCGCGCGGCGCAGAGCTCGTCCGCGGGCGCCGGGGATCAACTCGCCACGGTGGCCAGCGCGGCGCGCGCGATCGCCTCGACCTCGCCATCGGTCAGCAGCTTCCGCGAGCTCTTCGCGTGGGCGAGGATCGCGTCGACCTGGGCGTCGGTGCGCGGCAGGCCGCGCTGCTCGAACCAGAACTCGACGTTCGACTTCCCGCTCATCGGGCCGATGGCGATCTTCTGCGAGAGCCCGAACAGGTCGCTCGGCACGCCCGAGTAGACGCGGTTGGCGAGCCAGGTGTCGCCCTTCTTCAGCGCCTTGATCACGGCGCTGGCGTGCACGCCGGTGCCGGTCTCGAAGGCGTCCTTGCCGAAGACGGGGTAGTTGTAAGGGATCTGCACGTCGACCGCGGCGGCCACCGCCCGGCAGTAGTCGCCGAGCCGCGACAGGTCGTTGTTGATCCAGCCCATCAGCTTCAGGTTCACCAGCAGCAGGTCCATCGGCGTGTTGCCGGCGCGCTCGCCGATGCCGAGCCCGCAGGCGTGCACGCGATCGACGCCCGCCTCGATCGCCGCGATCGAGTTCATCACGCCGAGCCCGCGGTCCATGTGGCCGTGCCACTCGATCTTCGCCTTCGACTTCTTCTTCTTCACCAGCGCCTGCACGAAGGCGATCAGCTTCCTGACCCCGCTCGGCGTGACATGGCCGCAGGTGTCGCAGACGATGAGCCGCTCCGCGCCGTAGTCGAGCGCGAGGCCGTAGAGCTTCGCGATCGTCTCGGGCCGCGCGCGCGTCGTGTCCTCGGTCACGTAGAGGATCGGGATGCCTTCCTTGCGCGCGAACGCCAGCGCCTCCTCCGACGCCTTCAGCATCTTGTCGAGCGTCCAGTCCTCGGCGTACTGGCGGATGGCGGAGGAGCCGATGAACATCGACACGGCGAGGCGATGGCCGACCTTCTGCTGGATCTCGGCCACTGGCGCGATGTCGCGGACGACGGTGCGCGCCGCGCAATTGGGCTCGATCGGCAGCCGCTCGTCCTTGATCACTCGCAGCAACTGCTCGACATGCTGGTTCACGACGCCGCCGGCGCCCGGCAGGCCGATGTCGACCGCGTCGATGCCGAGCGCCACCATCAGCCGCAGGATGTCGATCTTCTTCCCGACCGGCGGGTCGGTGACCGACGGGCACTGCAATCCGTCGCGCAGCGTCTCGTCGACGAACCCGAACTTCTGCGCCGGCCCCTTCCCGTCGGCGTTCCAGTCATGGATCAGGTCGGCGCCTTCCTTCGAGGGGACGAGGTGGGAGCGGAGGGTCGTGCGACCCGACTTCGGTCCGGCCGCCGCGGTCTTCCTGCGGCGAGGCCTCGAGCGCGACTCCGACGACGACGAGCGCGACGCTCGGCTTCCGATTCGTTTCATGGGGCTCTGGTGTGAAATGGAGTCGATCGGGAACAGCGGCGAATGACCTTAGCGCGCGTCCCGAGGCGACGGGATGGTCGCCAGACGACGGGGAGCCCTGACAGGGACGCGAGGAGGCGAGCCATGGATCTGCTCGGGCCGATCCTCTCGATTCTCCTGACGCAGATGCCCGCGATTCGGCAGCCCGCGAGTGACTGGGAGCTGCCACCGCTCCTCTCGCGGCAGGGCCCGCAGGCACACCGGATCGAGGCGAGAGCCGGAGGCGCGGCCTCCCCGAGTGAGGTCACGGGGATCTTCCGTCATCGCGGCCGGCATGCACTCGAACTCCAGCTGACGGCCCGAACGAGCGCGTCGGGGACACCGGTCTGGATCCGTGTTCTCGAGCGCGATCCCGCGATGCTTGGACCGGCCGGCCTTCCCACTGCGGAGGCGAACGCCACGACCTGGACGATGCTTGCATCGGCTTCCGGTGTCGACGGGCTCCCGGCGGCGACGCTCACGATCGCGCTCGAGCCCAGCCGAGACGTGCGGATCGAGGTCGGTCACGTCCGACCCGGGCACCACGGCGAGATCGAGCTGCGCGCGGTGGAGACGCCGCCGCTTCCGGCCTCGCCGTCTGCGTCGGCGGCCCAGACTCTCGTTCCGGACTCGCCCGACCTCACCCGCGAACTCGAGCGGCTCACGGCGCTCTTGCAGCGCGCCGATGGTGCCCTGCGCGCCGGCGATCCGGCGACCGCACGTTCGGCGATCGAAGAGGCGGTCAAGGGCGCGACGGCGGAATGGATGCGGAACTCGCGGCGTGGTCTGGCGATCGGTCGATCGCTGGCCGCGCTCGCGATCGCCGCGGGAGTCGAGTCGACCACGATCGCCTTGCACGACTTCGTGCTGCAGGCGCTCGAGGACGCCGTGCCGGAGCATGATCCCGACCTCGCGATCGCGCGCTTCAACGTCGGACAGAACCGCATGTTCGACGGCGACTTCGTGGGAGCACGACCGTTGCTGGCGGCCGCCACCATCGCCTACGAGCGGCTCCGTCCCGAGGACGACGAGGAGGTCGTGGACGCGTGGGATTCGCTCGCGAACGTGCTGCGACAGCTGGGCGATGTCAGGGGAGCGATCGCGTTGCAACGCCGCGTCGTCCGGGCGATGGATGGGGAGGGCGGCGGCGACCCGGTACGGGAATTCGGGGCGCGGGTGAACCTCGTATCGACTCTCGCCGCCGCCCGATCGGTCGCCTCCACGCAACCGTATACGTGGCAGCTTCGCTCGCCGCTGGGATGCACTCGACGGAACCGCTGCCGAGGCCGCTGGACTCGCGAAGCTGTCACAGGGCGAGCACGCCATCGCTCTCGCGGTGACGTTGCTGACCGGCGCCGATGCCTGCGAAGAGCGCCTCAAGCAGGAGCTGCCGCGGCACGCCTTCCTGCACCTCGCCACCCATGGCTACTTCCTAGCCGGTGGGCCCGAGTCGACCGTGGACATATTCACGGAGCAGCCCGCCGCCGGACGCGACCAATACCTGTCCGACGAGCGCCAGCGGATCGCCGCCTACTTTCCCTCCACTCTCTGCGGCTTGGTCCGCGCCGGCGCAAACGTGCTCGCCACGGCGCCGCCGCCGGTCACGGCGCGATGAGCCTCGCCCGCAGCTTCCGCGACGCTGGTGCGAGGACGGTGATCAGCTCGCTCCGGAGCGTGCGCGACGACTCCACCCGCGAGCTGATGCTCGACTTCTACGACCGGCTCTGGAACAAGGGCGAGAGCAAGCTCGACGCGCTGCGCAACGCCGAGTTCGCGCTGCTGCGCAGGAATCGCGAGAAGTACGGCGACACGCTGCCGGCGACATGGGGGGCGTTCGTGCTGACGGGAGAGTGGGAGTGATGCTGGACGAGCTCATTCCGCGTGGAATGGCCCGCGACCTCAGCGTCGGCAACTGGCTGACCCGCGTCGCACCGGCCGGCGTCGCGCTGGGTGCCGGAATGCAGGGGCGGTTCCGCTCGCGCTTCAAGGCGCGCACCTCCGGCCCCTCGGAATTGCGTGGTCGCACTGCCGGCGAGCATCGCCGAGGGCGCGGACTGCGCCCCGGAACGGGGTGCGGAGCGTGTTGTTTCCGGACCGCGTTCGTTCCGGAAGCGAGGCGGCGCCGTTGCCGGCAATGCTGCGATCGTTAGCGCGGAAGCCTCGTCCCCTTCGGGGCCGGAGGGCATGCTGGCGCGCTCTCCGCCAGCCCGAGGAACCGCGCCGCATCATGGTCACGATCCTCCGTCGTCTGCTGATCGCGCTGGTGGCGTTGCCGCTCGCCGGCGCAGGCGTGCTGCCGCGTCCGTGCTGCGGGGTCGCGGTCGGCACCATCCCGATTGCGGCTCCCGCTGCGTCCACGGTCGGCGAGTCGGTGTTCGGCCATCCGCAGGCCGACGCCGCGCTCGCCGCGCTGCTCGCGCTGCGGCTCGATCCGGCCGTCGCGTTCGCCGCGGACCCGGGCGCATCGGCGCCGGCGGCGGCGGAGCCGATCGCCGCCGACAAGGAGTGCGACTGCAAGTCGGGATTCGGCGCGTGCCAGCACACGCTGAAGCCGCCGTGGGGGATCACCGAGGATCCGTGCTACTGCGACAAGTGCCGCGAGGTGATCGAGCACCAGGTGATCGACCTGCCCGACGGCTGGAACTCGCTCTGCTGGCAGAGCGCGCGGCCGGACTGCTACCTGAAGCGCCACTGCGCGGCGTGGCACCTGGCCTGCAGCGAGTGCGTGAAGGAGACCAAGTGCTGCCCGGTGAAGGGCAGCGCCAACTGCCCGGCGTGCCATGAGGACGGACCCGGACCGCTCGAGAAGGACGACCAGGGGCGGCCGGCGAAGGAGACGGTGCTGGGGCGGCAGAAGGCGGAGGCGGCGCTCGCCGACAACGAGCACGTCATCGTCATGTACAACCGCCACTTCTACCTGTGCACCGACGTGCGCAACGTCAAGGTGAAGATGCGCAGCGGCTTCCGCGTCTTCAACGGCCACGAGTACGCCCACCTGATGCTCGAGCGCGCCGAAATGGCGCGCAAGGAGTTCGTCCAGCACTTCGGCGAACGCTTCCAGATGCGCAAGCCGGTGGCGATCTTCCTGCCAGCGCAGGAAGGCGACGCGGCGATGTTCCAGAACAAGTACATGGGTTCGCCGCGCACGAACCAGCTCTACGGCGTGACCGACAGCGCGGAGTTCGTCGGCGGGATGGCGTGCAACGGGTTCTGCTCGTCGGGCCAGAAGTACGGGCCGGACGAGGGGCTGCACTTCGTGATGCGCCACATGATCGGCCACGCGCTGATCTCGGGCTGGGTGGTCGGCGACGGCCAGAACCGGACGCTGCCGCGCTGGCTGTTCGAGGGTGTCGGCCACTGGCTGTCGCGCCACCAGGAGCGTTTCAGGGACATGGCCACCTACTGCGCCGACGAAGGGCAGGCGGTGTCGGGCAGCGGCAAGGGGTGGCTGGCCGACTGCGCGAAGATGGCGGGCCGGGCGAAGCTCGACTCGATCGAGAAGCTGTTCGGCAAGACCGCGATCGGGCAGCTGACCTACGAGGACCACCAGCGCGCGTGGAGCTACCTCGATCTCTGCCTCGCCGAGTGGCGCGGGCCGTTCGTGGCGATGCTCGCCGACCTGCGCCAGCAGAAGGAGGTGCGCGACTCGTTCATGAAGCACCTCGAGTGCACGCCAGAGGTGTTCGACCAGCGCTGGAAGGAGCGCGTGACCGGCAAGCGGCGCTCGATGGATCCGAAGGCGTCCGAGGAGGGTGTGCTGGCGGAGAACACGACGTCGGGCGCGCTCGAGCGCAAGGGGCTCAAGTCGGAGCCCGAGCTCGCCGCGCTGGCGGCGCGGGTGCGGGCGCTCGGCACGGTGGACGAGCCGGCGACGGTCGACACGCTGCTCGACCTGCTGGAGAAGGACAGCGAGCTGGTGCGCGAGACGGTGATGGTCGCGCTGCTCAAGATGAAGGAGCGCGAGTGCAAGGCGCGGCTGCACGAGTACGGGCTCGCGCATGACAACGGGATGGTGCGGGCGTACGCCGCGCGGGCGTGCGGGAAGCTCGGGCTCGACGCGGCGCTCGAGCAGCTGCGCAAGCAGTTCGTCGGCGACAAGCTCTGGCTGGCGCGGGCCGAGGCGGCGGTGGCGTGCGGGCTGCTGCAGGACACGGTGTCGATCCCGACGCTGACGAAGATGGTCGCGTCCGACTCGGCGCAGAAGGCGCAGCTCGCGGCGATGGACGCGCTCGGGATGATTGGCGAGGAGTCCGAGGAGGCGGTGCCGACCGTCGCCAAGCACCTGACCTCCGCCCCGTGGCAGCTGCGCGTGGCGGCGTGCCAGTCACTCGGCGAGATCGGCAGCATGACCGCGGTGGACGGGCTGATCGCCCGGATGGAGATCGAGCAGGGGCACGTCCACGAGGAGATCCACGCGGCGCTGAAGAAGATCTGCCGCTACGACCAGGGGCGGTTCGTCGCCGAGTGGAAGAAGTGGTGGGAGCGGGAGAAGGCCAACCGCGGCGGCGCGCTGCCCGAGCGGCCGAAGAACAAGTTCGAGGAGGCGGCCGAGCGCTACGCGTCGAACACGCCGCGCTATTACGGCATCTCGATCTACAGCAACCGGATCGGCTTCGTGCTCGACACGTCGCTGTCGATGGACACCAACTTCGACCCCGATCCGAAGGCGATGAAGTCGCTATCGCGCGAGTACGCCGGCAGCACCAAGCTGCAGATCTGCAAGGAGGAGATCACGGCGACGCTGTCGGACCTGAGCTCGCGCGCCCACTTCTCGATCATCACGTTCAACACCGGCATCCGGACCTACGACCGCGCGCCGGTGGCGGCGTCGCCGGGGAACATCGAGTCGGCGAAGGGCTGGCTGCAGTCGCTGCCGCCGGCGGGCGAGACCAACTACTACGGCGGCCTGCGCGCGGCGTTGAACCTGGACGAGAACAGCCGCGAGTGGGCGGCCAACTTCGAGGCGACGCCCGACACGCTGACGTTCCTCACCGACGGCACGCCGACCCAGGGCGAGATCACCGACGCCGACACGCTGCTCGAGTGGTACACGGCGCTGAACCGCTACGCGCGCATTCGCACCCACGTGATCGCGTTCGGCAACAAGGGCGTCGACCTCGTCATGCTGCGCAAGATGGCCGAGCAGAACGGCGGCAAGTTCGTCTCGGTGCCCGAAAAGGGCTGACCGCCGAGCCCGCGGGTCAGCGGTGGGACCAGCGTTTCGGGACCATCGCCACGAACCAGGTGCTGAGCATGATGGCCAGCACGAGGGTGCCGTACAGGCTGGCGTGCTGGTCGAGCGCGGCCTTGAGCGCGATCGCATCGGCGTCGGCGAGGCTGTCGCGCCCGGCGGCGATCAGCGCATCGGCGCGCGCCAGCAGCGCCTCGAGTCGCCACGAATACCAGCCGTACGCGATGGGCACCGCCGCCGAGAAGCCCTGCATCACGCGGCGCGGCCAGCCATCGCCAACCGCGCCGATCCCGGCCACCGGCAGCAGCCAGCAGACCGCCACCAGCGAGCCGAGTTCGGTCCAGGGGCCGATCTCCGCGACATCGAGCGCCACCACCACGATGGCCACCAGCGCCGCTCCACCGAGCAGCAGCGCGTCGAGCCGCTGCCGCGGCGGCAGCGCATGGCGTCCGAGCGGATGGAGCAGCAACAAGAGGTTGAAGAACGGCACGGCGCAGATGGTCAGCATCACCACGCCGAACCAGCCGTAACCGAGCGCAGCGGCGACGCCGCCCATCCCATCCACCCGCTCCAGCGCCTTGCGCCCGAAGTACATCACCACCCATGCGCCGAGCAGGATCTGCCGCTGTCGCGCCGAGCTGAACCGCTCCATCCAGAGGAAGAAGCGCAGCACCATCCGGTAGACCGGATTGCGCGCCTTGAGCGCCTCGACCAGACCGGCCCGCGCCCCGTCCAAGGTCGGATCGAGCCGCAGCGCCTCGCGGAAGTGGTGGAGCGCACCGGCGGCGTCACCGCGCTGCAGCAGCGCGAACCCGCGCGACTGGTGGGTGAACGGATTCTCCGGATCGTGCGCCAGCGCCGCATCCAGCGTGTCGGTCGCCTCGCGCTGCCGGCCGAGCCGCACCAGCGCGTGCGAGCGGAAATTGAGGCAGATGGCGTGCTGCGGGTCGAGAGCGAGACCGGCGTCGGCGTCGGCGAGCGCGTCGTCGAACCGCTTGCGATCGATGCGGATCCCGGCGCGCAGCCCGTAGTGATCGGGGTCCTCCGGCTCGAGCTCGATCGCCCGCCCGATCGCCGCCTCCGCGGCCTCGAGCCGCCCGAGCTCGGCCAGCACGCGCGCCAGCGCGTAGTGGCCGATCCCGGCGCCCGGGTCGGCCGCGATCGCCGCTTCCGCCTCTTCGCGCGCCCGCTCCCGCTCCCCGGCGCGGACGGACAGCTCGGACAGCAGCGCGTGCGCCGGCGCGCACCCCGGGTCGATGGCCAGCAGCGCCAGCAGCTCCTGCCGGGCGAGATCGTCGCGGCGTTGCCGCGCGAGCAGAGTGGCGCGGCGCCAGATCGCGCCGGGATCGAGGTCGCTCACAGGCGCAGCCACTCCTTCAGGTCGTCGTAGAGCCCGGCGTCGTTGGCGTAGAGCACGTAGTTCTTCGCCGTCGCGAACCACTCGGCGGTGGTCGGCCGCTGCGCCTTCGCCGCGGCGAGCAGGTCCTTCGTCGTCAGCGGCTCCGGCACGCCGCTCTTCACCGCGTCGTCGAGCTTCGCCTCGATCGCGCGATCGATGATCGCCTTCAGGTCGGCGCCCGAGCAGCGGTCGGTCTTGCGCGCGACCGCGGCGACGTCGACCTCGCGCACCGGCTTGCCCGCCAGCAGCAGCCGCAGGATCTCGGCGCGCGCCTCCTCGTCGGGCGGCGGCACGAAGATGACGCGATCGAAGCGGCCGGGGCGGCGGAAGGCGCTGTCCATGTGCCAGGGCGCGTTGGTCGCGCCCAGCACCAGGAGTCCCTCGTTGTCGGCCTGCAGCCCGTCGAGCTCGGCGAGGAACTGGTTGATCGTCTGGCGGCCGGCCGAGTGCTTGAGATCGCCGCGACTCGCGCCGAGCGCGTCGACCTCGTCGAAGAAGAGGACGCACGGCTTGTGTTCGCGGGCGGTGGCGAAGATCGAGTGGAGGTTGCGTTCGCTCTGGCCGACCCACATCTCGAGCACGTCGTGGATCCCGACGGCGAGGAAGCTCGAATCGATCTCGCCGGCGGTGGCGCGCGCCAGGAAGGTCTTGCCGCAGCCGGGCGGCCCGTACATCAGGATCCCGCCGCCCGCCTTCTTGCCGTAGGCGCGGTACAGCTCGGGCCGCTGCAGCGGCAGCACGATCTTCTTGCGGATCTCGTCCTTCAGCCGGGTGAGGCCGCCGACATGGACGAACTTCACGTCGGAGCGGACCGGTTGCAGGCGTGCGCCGGCCGTGCCGCCATCGCCCCCCGCGTCGTCCGAGTCGTCGTCCTCGCGCTCGTCGCGCCCGCCGCCGCCATGCCGCTCGCGCCCGCCCACCACCGGCGCGTCATCGCCGGCACGGTGCACGTCGACGCCGAGCCGCGTCGACAGCTCGGCATCCCGCAGCGTCGGGTCCTCGTCCAGCGCGGACTGGTAGTGGTGTACGGCGCGCTCGATCGTGCCCTCGGCCAGCAGCAGCCGCGCGTACTCGACCCGCGCCCTCGCGCTGCCCTGGCGGACCAGGTCCTCCAGCACGACATGCGCCGCCGACAGCTTCTGCTGCGCGCGATAGACCCGCGCGAGCAGCAGGAGCGCCGGCTCGTCGCGCGGCGCCAGCTTCAGCAGCGCCTTGAGTTCGCCTTCCGCGTCGGCGTGGCGCCCATACGCCACCAGCGTGTCACACAGATGGCGACGGAGCGGGAGGTTGTCGGGGCCGGCCTGCAGTGCCGCGCGCAGCGCCGCGATCGATGCTTCGGGATCCATTCGCACCGCAGGTTACCGGTGGCGCCGCCCGCCAAGGGGCGTCAGCGCCGTCGATCGGTGAAGGTCGCCGCTCGCAGCGGCCAGCCGCTCGCCCGTCGCAGGCGCGCCACGCCGCCCCGGGCGAGCAGCTCGACACCGAGCGCCGCGCGGCTGCGCGGGTGGACCTGCGTCGTCAGGCACTGGCGCTCGTTCGCGAACACCTCGAGCAGCGGACCGTCGAGGAAGACCCGCAACCGGAGCGTCTCGCCCGCCGCCAGCTCGAGCGGAGCGTCGATCGGCTGCAGCTTCTCCGGCGACTTGAGGAAGCCCGTCCGGCACTGGTCGGAGGCGAACAACCAGATCCGCTCGTTCCAGACCGCGAAGCGATCCGGGTGACCGACCCCCGACAGCGGACCCATGCGGCCGCAAGCCCCATCCCACTGCACGCCGTAGCGCTCCGGGTCGGCGAGGAAGAGCTCGCGCGTGTCCTCGGAGATGAAGTGGTAGCGGAAGCCGCCGTGGTCGACTGCGAGTTCCGGCGCGCCCTCGACTTCACGGCCGTCGATGAGCTCGATCGGGTCGAGGCCGCGCAGCACGAGCGTGGCCTCCGTCGCGCTGGCGGCG
>VGYY01000015.1 GCA_016872815.1 Planctomycetota bacterium | reverse complement strand
CGCGCCGACCGCCTGGCGCAGGCGATCACGCCCGCAGCCGTCGCCGCGCCGGTCGCGGCCGAGGGCGGAGCTTCCGGGGCCGCGCCGACCGGCGTCGTCGCGCCGGCCGAAGGCGCGCCCGCTGAACCGCCGCCTGCCGCTGTGGGGGACGACGCCGCGGTCATCGTCGCGTTCAACGAGTTGCTCGCGGCCGCCGGCCTCGAGCGCTGGCGGCTGCTCGCCGCCACCGCGCAGGCGGAGGACCGCGCCTTGCTCGACGTCGTGCTGGCCGAGCGCGGCGTGCGCGGTGTCGCGACCGGATCGCTGGTCGCGCGCAAGCTGGTGCTCGAGCGCGACCCGATCACCGGACTCGCCGCGTTCGTCGCGACCGAGGCGCACGGCATCGAGGCGGGCGTCGAGGTCCACTACGAAGGTGGCCGCTACCGGATCGAGATCCCCGGCGTGCTGCCGGTGGCGCTGGTCGCCCCGCGCCTGCGCCAGCTGTTCGGGCTCGGGATCGAGGGAACGCCCGAGATGCCGCTCGAGCACGCGGATGGCGCTGCCGCCGTCTCGCTGGCCAATCGGGCGCTGGCGCTGGAGAAGAACGTCGGACTGCGGCTGCGCAGCGTCGAGAAGCTCGACGGCGATCGCCTCCTGAACGCGATCATCGACCTCGCCTTCGACGCGGACGGCAAGCCGGAGAAGAGCGTCCATGCCGAGGTCGCCTGGTTCGAGATCGATCCGGAGGCGCGGCATGGCGAGCTCTTCTGCGAAGGGGGCGGCATGGTCGAGGGCGGCCAGCGGCGACCGCTCTATCGCGACAAGCTGACCATCCCGATGCGCGACCTGACCCCCGAGCATTGGAAGGGGGTTCCGGCCGTCCGGCGGGTGGCGCGCGGCTGACGACCGTCGGCGGAAAGCTTGGCGCAAGCCGTTTTCGGGCCTATCGTTGCAGCGCCTCGCCCGAACTTCGGACGGGGTGATTCGACCCGCGCAGCTTGACCCTGTGCTTCGGGCCGCCCCTGCGGGTGGCACCGAGGCTTGCTCGTTTCGGTGGGACCGCCCCTGGGAGGGGATGGCGCCCGACCGCAAAGCCGCGCGCGGCGTCGAGGGGAACTGCCGCGATGGAACACCTCCTTGCCGTGATCGGCGCCGCCGTGATCGGTGCCGCTGCCTGGTACTTCGGTCGCCGGAGCGCGCCGCCGGCGCCGGCGGTGGCGCCGCCGCCGCCCCCGCCACCCCAGGTCGTGCACGTCCCGGCGAGCCAGGAAGAGGTCGAGCGGGCGCAGTTCGAGGCGCGCCGCATCCGGGCGGACGCCGAGGCGCAGGCCGAGAAGGCGCGCCAGCAGGCCGATCAACTGCGCCAGCAGAACGACGTGCTGCGCGAGAAGTCCGATCAGCTGCGCCAGCAGACCGAGCAGACCGCGCAGCGCGAGCGCGCCCGCATCGAGACCGAGCTGCGCGAGAAACGGCAGCGCTTCGAGGCGGAGCTGCAGACCGAGGAGAAGGCGCACCGCGAGAAGGTGATGGAGAGCGAACGGCGCCTCGCCCGCAAGGAGGCGGAGACCGACAAGGAGAAGCAGCGCATCGAGGTGCGCGAGAAGGAGATCACGGGCGAGAAGGAGCGGCTCGAGAAGGCCGCCGCCGAGGTGAAGGCGAAGGACGAGGCGCTCGCCGCGAAGCTCGAGGAGGAGGAGCAGAAGCTCCTGTCGATCGCGCAGCTCTCCGCGCAGGAAGCGCGCGACATCGTGATGAAGCGCTTCGAGGAGGAGTGCCAGGGCGATCTCGCCAAGTACCTGGCCAAGAAGGAGGAGGAGAAGAAGGATCGCGCCGAGGAACTCGCCCAGCGCATCGTCGGCACGGCGATCCAGCGCTGCGCGGTGCGCTACGTCTCCGACACCGTGACTTCGGTGATCGACCTGCCGAGCGACGAGATGAAGGGGCGGATCATCGGCCGCGAGGGCCGCAACATCCGCGCGATCGAGAAGGCGACCGGCGTCGACGTCATCGTCGATGACACCCCGGGCGTGATCGTGATTTCCTGCTTCGATGCGGTCCGCCGCGAGACGGCCCGGCGGGCGCTCGAGAAGCTGATCGGCGACGGCCGCATCCATCCGGCGCGGATCGACGAGCTGATCGAGGCGGAGAAGAAGGGGATCGACGAGGACATCCGCAACACCGGCAAGAAGGCGTGCGCCGACCTCGGCCTGCAGAAGGTCCACCCGCAGATCCAGTTCCTGGTCGGGCGGCTGAAGTACCGCACGTCCTACGGCCAGAACGTGCTGGAGCATTCGATCGAGATCGCGCACATCATGAGTTCGATCTGCGCCGAGCTGAAGCTCGACCCGCTCATCGGCAAGCGGTGCGGCCTGATGCACGACATCGGCAAGGCGCTCACGCACGAGCTCGACGGCAGCCACGCCGTGCTGGGCGCCGACCAGGCCCGCCGCTTCGACGAGGCGCGACTAATCTGGAATGCGATCGGTGCGCACCACGAGGACATGCCGTACGAATCGACCTACGCCGTGCTGACGCAGATCGGCGACGCCATCTCGGCCGGCCGGCCGGGCGCCCGCCGCGACTCGGTCGAGCAGTACATCGAGCGCCTCGAGAAGCTCGAGGCCACGGCCGTCTCGTTCTCCGGCGTCTCATCCGCCTACGCCGTCCAGGCCGGGCGCGAGCTGCGCGTCATGGTCGACGCCGACAAGCTCGACGATCAGCAGGCGCTGCTGACGGCGCGCGACATCGCGCGCAAGATCGAGGCGGAGCTGACCTATCCCGGCGAGATCAAGGTCACGCTGATCCGCGAGCGCAAGGTCACGGAGGTCGCGCACTGAACGGCGCGGCGGCGGGGACGGCGGGCGGCGGCGGCGCGGCGTTCGAGCAGCGGCTCGACGCCCGGCGCGCCGCCATCGAAGCGGCGCTGCGGCGCTGGTTGCTTCCGGCCGGGGAGGAACTGGTGCCGCAGCTCAAGGCGGCCAGCGAGTACGCCGCGCTCGGCGGCGGCAAGCGGTTGCGGCCGCTGGTCACGCTGCTGGTCGCCGAGGCGTGCGGCGATGCCGGCGCGGGCGGCGAGCCGGCCCTCGCGGCGGGCGCTGCCGTCGAGCTGATCCACTGCTATTCACTGGTGCATGACGACCTGCCGGCGATGGACGACGATGACTACCGCCGCGGCCGACCGACGTGCCACAAGGTGTTCGGCGATGCGATCGCGATCCTCGCCGGTGATGCCCTGCTCACGCGCGCCTTCGAGGTGCTGGCGCAGGGGCTGCCGGCGCCGCTGGTCGGTGGCGCCGTCGCCGACCTCGCCGCCGCGGCCGGCATCGCCGGGATGGTCAACGGCCAGGCCGGCGATCTGCTCGGTGAGGGCCAGAGGGCGACCGAGGAGCGGGTGCGCTGGATCCACCTGCGCAAGACCGCGGCGATGTTCCGCGCCGCCGCGCGCCTCGGTGCCCGCTGCGCGGGCGCCGCCGCCGCGCTGCAGGACTTGGCCGGCGACTACGGCGAGAAGCTCGGGCTGGCCTTCCAGGTCGTCGACGACCTGCTCGGGAAGAGCGGCGACCCGAGCCGGACGGGAAAACCCGTGGGCAAGGATGACGAGCGGGGGAAGCTCACCTATCCTGCGGCCCTTGGCGAAGCCGGCGCTCGGGCGAAAGCGGTCGAGGTCACCGGATGCGCACTCGAGGCAGCACGGCGGCTTCCCCGGCCCGGGGAGTTGCTGGAACTTGCCCGCAGTCTCGCCGATCGGCTGGCTTGAGAGGGCCCATGATCCTCGAACGACTTGAACGCTCCAGTGACATCAAGCGTCTCGCCCGGGACGAACTCGGCGAGGTGTGCAACGAGATCCGGCGCAAGATCCTGGAGACGGTGACGAAGAACGGCGGCCACCTCGGCTCGTCGATGGGCGTGGTCGAACTCACCGTCGCGCTGCACAAGGTCTACGACTTCCCGACCGACCGCCTGTTCCTCGACACCGGGCATCAGTGCTACCCGCACAAGCTGCTCACCGGCCGCTTCGCCCGCTTCCACACGCTGCGGCAGAAGGGCGGGCTCTCCGGCTTCCCGAACAAGGACGAGTCCGAGTACGACCTGATGACGTCGGGGCACGCCGGAACCGCGGTCTCGATGGCGCTCGGTGCCTGCCTCGGCGACGCGCTCGCCGGCGACCCGCGCAAGACCATCGCGGTCGTCGGCGACGCCAGCGTGGTCTCGGGCATGTCGCTCGAGGCGTTGAACGCGGCCGGCCACCTCGACCGCGACCTGCTGATCATCCTGAACGACAACGAGCAGTCGATCGGGCGCACGGTCGGCGCGCTCTCGCGCGTGCTGTCGAAGGTCCGGATGTCGAAGCTCTACGCCAGCGCCCGCCACGCGGTGGAGAAGCTCGAGGAACTGGTGGCGAAGATCCCCGGCATCGGCGAGCGGGTCGAGAAGGGGGTCCACGACTTCGCCGAGCACCTGCGCCATGTCATCGCGCCGGGCAAGATCCTCGATGCGCTGGGCTTCCGCTACTTCGGCGTGTTCGACGGCCACGACCTCGACGGGATGATCGAGGTGCTCGGGGCGATGAAGACGCAACCGGGCGTCAAGTTGCTCCACGTCCTCACGGTGAAGGGCAAGGGGGTCAAGGGGTGCGAGGAGGATCCGCTCGCGTTGCACGGCGCCAAGCCGGGCGATTCGTTCACCCTCGAGTGCGACGCCTCCTGCAAGGTCGACAAGGTCGAGAGCGCCGTGCCGGTCGCGGGACCGAAGAAGCCGGCGCCGGCCCGGGTCGAGTTCGCGCGCGTCTTCGCCGACACCATCCTCGCTGAGGCCGCCAGCGACCCTCGCATCGTGGCCATCACCGCCGGCATGCCCGACGGCACCGGGCTGCGCACCTTCTCGGAGCGTTTCCCCGACCGCTTCTTCAACGTCGGCATCGCCGAGCAGCACGCGGTCGCCTTCGCCTCGGGGCTCACCATCGGCGGCCGGCGCCCGGTCTGCGCGATCTACTCGACCTTCATGCAGCGCGGCTACGACCAGGTGTTCCACGAGGTCGCGCTGCAGGGCAATCCCGTGATCCTGCTGATGTCGCACGGCGGCGTCGCCGGCGACGACGGGCAGACGCACCACGGCCTGTTCGACATCGCGTCGATGCGGACCATCCCCGGGATCACGCTGCTCGCGCCGCGCGACGGCGCCGAGCTCGAGGCGATGTTCCGCTTCGCGCTGCGCCACGACCGGCCGCTCGCGCTGCGCTACCCGAAGGCGCCGACCGCGGCGCCGGGGCGGGTGGTCGCGCCGATCGAGCTCGGCCGCGCCGAGGTGCTGCTTGAAGGCGAAGAGGTGGCGCTGCTCGCCTACGGCGTGATGAGCGAGACGGCGCTCGAGGCGGCCGCTCTGCTCGCGGCGGCCGGAATCCAGCCGACCGTCGTCAACGCCCGCTTCGCCCGGCCGCTCGACCGCGCGGTGATCGGGCGGCTGCTCCGCGACCATCGGCTGGTGGTGACGATCGAGGAAGGCGCGCTGCATGGCGGCTTCGGCTCGGCGGTCCTCGAGGTGGCCGCGCAGGAGGAGGCGCTGGCGCGGGTGCGCTGCCTCGGCGTCCCCGACCGCTTCATCGCCCACGGCACGCGGACTGAACTCCTGACCGAACTCGGCCTCACCGCCGCCGGCATCCGCGACACGATCCTCGGGCTTACGCGTGAAACCGCCAACCTCCGCTCTGCTGCTGGTTGACGGTCGCGATGCCCGCGCGCGCGACGAGGCGGCGCGGTTGCGCGCCTGGCTGCGCGAGCGTGGCATCGCCACGGCGCTGACCGACCTCCAGCGCGGGTCGCGGCGGGTCGCCGCGGCTGACCTCGCCATCGCGCTCGGCGGCGACGGGACCTTCCTGCGCGCCGCGCGCGCGCTGCGCGGCGCCGCCGTGCCGCTGGTGGGGGTGCGCCTCGGGACCTTCGGCTACCTCGCCGAACTCGAGCCGGGCGATTGGGAGGATGGACTCACGCGACTGGTCGAGGGCCATGGCACCGTCGAGAAGTGGCTGCGCCTCCAGGTCCGTGTCCGTGCAGGCGGCCGCACGCGCGAACTCGGTCCGGCGCTGAACGAGGTGGTGGTCACCGCGGCGCGGGTGGCGCGCCTGGTCGAGTTCACGCTGCGCATCGACGGCGAGGATGTCACGCGGTTCCGCGGCGACGGGATGATCGTCTCGACTCCGGTCGGGTCGACCGCCCATTCGCTCGCCGCCGGCGGCCCGATCGTCGACCGCACCGACCGCTGCCTGCTGCTCACCCCGGTCAACTCGCAGTCGATGACCTATCGGCCGCTGGTGCTGCGCAGCAGCCGCCGGATCGAACTGGTGGTGGGCGCCGCCCGCCACGGGACGGCGCTGACGGTGGACGGCCAGGAGACGATCGAGCTGGCGGCCGGCTCGGTGATCGAGGTGCTCGAATCCGAACTCGACCTCCACGCCGCCACCGTCGTCCTGCGCAGCCGCTTCCGCACGATCCGCGAGCGGCTGAAGTGGGGGGATCCGCTCGTTCCGCACCGCTGACCCCGGGCGGTGCCGGCCCGGCGTCCGGCGCACTGCTTGCGGGTACGCGGTTCGGACCGCAGGCGGCGGCGGCCGCTGGAACTGGCCGACGCCCCCTGAGGATTCGGGGCGACTCCCTCCGTGACCTCCGGGCGGCGGCGTTGCTATCCTCCCACGGTTTTCCGGGCGGCCGCGCCAGATGCGCACCGTCCGTGACGGTGCAGCGAAGCGATCAAGAGAAGCAAGCAACGAGGCGATTCGACTTCCGGTCGAATTGCCCCGCCGAGCGAGACAAGGAGAGCACTTTGAAGCCTCTTCGTGCGGTGTTGGCGACGACCGCGAGCCTGGCGCTCGCAGCCGGCGCCATGGCGCAGACCACGACCCTGACGGTCAACGGCGTCACGGCGCCTGACAACACCGGAGCGGTCACTGTGCCGGCGTCGACGACGATGTCGGTGACGATCACCAACGCGACCTTTCCGAACCGCACCTATGGCTTGTTCGGTGCGACGGCCAACACCGGTGTCAACCCCGGCTGGTTCCTCGCGACCAACGGCGGCACCGGCAAGAAACCTTTCCCCCTCCTGACCGGCGTCGCGACCGCGATCGTCGAAGCGGATTACCCGCCGCTCGACATTTCGCCCGATCGCAGCTCGAACCCGCGCATCAAGCTGGACGGCAGCGGCTCGGTGACGCTCAACTTCCTCGTCCCGAACAATGCTTCGGGGTCGATGATCCTCCAGGCGGCCGTGCTGGAGACGTCCGGGACGTCGACCGACTTCAGCAATGCCATCACCGTCACGTTCGCCGCGCCGGGCAACGCCGCGCGCATGGTGGTGTCGCGCGCCGCTTCCGCGGGCACCGTCGACACCGTCGCATTCGGCGTGCTCGCGTTCAGCGGCGGCTCGCCGGCCGACGCGACCTTCACGCCGGATACGACCTTCACCAACATCAAGGTCGACGGCATCTCGCTCGCCGACATCAACGAGTGGACCACCCACCAGTCCGGCACCGCGGCCGACAAGGCGCGTGAAGTCGACTACGTCGATGCGACCTTCGGCCCGGCGCTGAACAACGACAACCATGAGTACCCGCGCATCAACCTGCCGCCGGCGGCGGGCGGCGTTCCGAAGCGCGTGCTGATGCGGTGCTACGACAACGGGACGCTCGAAGGCTTCTTCATGGTCGTCAATCGCGGCGACAACCCGAACGTCGCCGGAGACGTCTTCGCGATCCCCGGAACTCGCTTCAAGGACTCGGTCAATACCGCGCTCAACTCCTGGAAGGGCGGCATCCTCGTCAGTCCGGATGGCACCCGCGTGGCGGCGATCTATGACGACAGCTCGGCGGGGATCAACCCGAAGCTCTTCCTGTTCACGACCGACGGCTCGACTCCGTTCCTCGATATCTCGAGCAATCCGACCAACATCATCGACGTGACGCCGACGGGCGTCGTGAACTTCAGCCTGGCGGTGACGCTCCGCGCGGCGATGTTCAGCGACAACTACCTGTTCTTCGCGGCCGACAAGGGCTCGCCGGTCGTGCAGGAGGTCTATTCGGTCGACATCCGCGCGACCCGACCGAGCCCGAACAAGGTCACGGTGGCTACCAACTCGGGCTACAGCTCGAGCTCGACGACCAACAACCACATCATCGACACCATCGCCGACCGCTCCTTCCTGCGACCGCGCGACGACGCGTCGTTGGTGGTGTTTCTCGCCGGCGACACGTTCGTGGCGGCGAGCGGTACGACTCCCGACCACATGACCAAGGCCGACTGGTACGCCGTGCACGAGGCGCGGCCGACGACCGCGGTCAACCTGACCAAGTTCCGGCTGTTCCCGCCGTTCACCGGCGCCGCGCCACGGATGGCGACTCCGGGCGAGACGTACAACGGCACCACCGGCCAGGCGGTGCTGGCGCCCGATGGCAGCCGCCTCGCGTTCATCTCGATCCACAACGAGGAGAGCACCGCTGCCGGCGACGACGACGAGGTCTACCTGTGCAGCACTGCCGACACCGACGGCAACGGCGAAGGCGATGACGCCGGCGACACCCTGTTCATCGATGGCCAGGTGACGTTGCTGTCGCGCATCGGCACGGCGGTGACGACCGGGCTCGACGACGGCGTGGACCTCTACCTCCACGACGCCGACAACCTCTACTTCTTCTATGGCTTCGACACCTCGGCCACCGACAAGCTGATGGACCTGTTCCACTGGAAGCCATCGACCCAGGTGCTCACCAACGTCACGCGCGGCGGCAACCCGCCGTTCACCAGCGCCGGCACCACCCTCCCGGAGGGGTACTTCTTCTCGCCGAACGGTCGCTACCTCTACTACTCGCGCGGCCTGACCTCGACCACCGCCAAGACCAACCTCGCGGGCGTCGACACGACCACGGTCAAGATGTTCAACGTGACGGGGAGCGAGTTCTCCGGCGCCACCGCCCCCGACACCCGCAACCCGGGCGTCGCCGGCGAGAACTTCAACTGGCACCTCTCGTTCGCGGGCGGGCAGTTCCCGTCGCTCTGCACCTTCGCCGCGCAGCTGCAGAGCTCGGGAACGGACACGCAGAACGTCTGGCTGTTCGACGCGAACTTCCCGACGGCGGCGTTGCAGATCACCAACGACGCGGGTGTCGCGCAGTTCATCGACTCGCTCTCCGGCAACCCGCACGCGCTCGGGCTGTCGTGGGCGGCCAATCGCGCGACGTCGGCGCTGACCAACTTCCAGTACCAGGACCTGCTCTTCTATTTCCGTGACAGCCTGAACGAGCCGACCTCGATCTCGACCTTCACTCTCACCGCCACGCTCGACGCGTGGGCGTGGGTGCGCGCCGCCACCAGCAGCGATCCGACCGGCGCCGCGCCGCCGGCTCTCATCGTCGGCATCGGCGACGACGCGGTTCGCCCCGACAATCCGAACGATGCCGAGTTCTATTACTTCTCGCTGAATGGGACCACCGACCAGGACTTCGACGATGGCACCCACGAGATCGGCACGACGTCGGTTGGCGGCGGTCGCTTCTCGGGCTTCATCCAGGTGTACCACGCCGACGTGAACTGAACGTGACTCGGAGCGCGGCGCGCGACCGAAGCGCGCCGCGCTTCGTTGCCGGCTCCCGGGCCGGGCGGAGCGTGATCCTGACCTCCTGCGCTGACCTTCAGCGTCCTACCAGGCGCTCGTAGAGGGCGCGCGCCGTCGCCGGCGAGGAGGTGCCTTGGATCAGCGCCCGGCCGTCGCGAAAGAGCGAGAGCGTGAGGCCGTGCTGACGGATCCGCACGAGGAAACGGCCGCGCTCGAGTTCGCCGAGCCCGGTCCAGCGCGCCGCGACGGCGGCAAGGTCGAGATCGGCGCCGCCGCGGGCCGCCACCTGCACTGTGTCACGGCCGCACAGCCGGACGTCGCCGTCGTCGGCAGCCGGATCGAGAGCTGGATACGCCTCCCTGCGGCAAGTGGCGCAGTCGGGTGCTGAGGGGCCGGCGTCGATGGCCAGCGCGCGGCCCTCCCACGGCTCGAGCTGCCACAGCCGGCCGGGGCGGACATCTCCGGCGAGCAGTCGCAGCGCCTCGCTGCACTGCAGCGCGGCGATGAGCGCGGGCAGCGGCGACAGCACGCCGACGGTGTCGCAGGTGTCACCGCCGGTCGCGCTGGCGGCTCCCGGGAAGAGGCAGCGCAGGCAGGGACCGCGGTTGGCGTCGATGCGCAGCACCGCGCCGGTGCCGCCGACCGCGCCGCCATAGACCCACGGCACCCGTTCCCGCCGGCACCAGTCGTTCAGCAGGAAGCGGCCGGCAAAGTGGTCGAGTCCGTCCATCACCAGCTGGCTCCCGCCGAGCAGGCGATCGACGTTGGCGCGGGTGAGTTCGGCCACGTGCGGCTCGAGCCGCGTCGGGCCGCCGATGGCCGCAAGCCGCTCCGCCGCTGCCTCCGCCTTCGGTCGTCCGCCGCGGGCGTCAGCGTCGCCGTAGAGCCCCTGCCGCGGGAGGTTGCTCGCCTCGACCAGGTCGCGGTCGATCAGGCGCAGCGTGCCGACGCCGGCGCGGGCGAGATGCTCGGCGATCCAGCTGCCGAGGCCGCCGAGCCCGACCACCGCGACGGTGGCTCCTGCGGTACGCTCCTGCCCCTTCGGGCCGAACGGCGCGAAGCGCGCCTGCCGGCTGAAGCGGTCGGCGGACGCTGCGGTGGGGGCGGTCTCGGGATCGGTCAAAGGGGGACCTCGCGGCCGACTCTAGCCGCGCCCCGCGGGGGTCGACGGACAGGACGGAGGCGGGAGCGATGCGGTGCGTGGTCATCCGCGAGCACGGCGCGTACGACCGGTTGCTGCATGAGGAACGGCCGCTGCCGGAGCCGGCAGCGGGCGAAGTGCGGCTCGCGGTGAAGGCGGTCGGGTTGAACCACCTCGACACCTGGGTGCGGCGCGGGATCCCGGGGGTCCGCTACCCGCTCCCGCTGGTGCCCGGGTGCGACGCCGCCGGCGTCATCGACGCGGTCGGGCCCGGAGTCACGAGCCACCGCGCGGGCGACGCCGTGGTGCTCGCCCCCGGGATCGGCTGCGGCCATTGCGAACGGTGCGTCTCCGGAAGCGACCACCTCTGTCGTGCCTACGGCATCTTCGGCGAGAGCCGCGACGGCGGCTGCGCCGAGTTCCTGGTGGCGCCGGCGCGAAACTTCGTGCGCAAGCCGACGGCGCTGTCGTACCCCGAGGCGGCGAGCTTCGCGCTCACCTTCCTCACCGCCTGGCACATGGTGGTCGGTCGGGCGGCGCTCGAGCCGCACGAGACGATCCTGATCCACGCCGCCGGCTCGGGAGTCTCGGTCGCCGCGATCCAGATCGCCCGCCTGATCGGCGCGCGGATCCTGGTCACGGCGCGCGGCGCCGACAAGCTGGCCCGCGCGCGCGAGCTCGGCGCGCACGAGATGATCGACTACGGTCAGAAGGACTTCGGGGACGAGGTGCGCCGGATCACCGGCAAGCGCGGCGTCGACGTCGTCGTCGACCACGTCGGGCGCGACACCCTCGACAAGAGCCTGCGCGCGCTGGCGCGCGGCGGGCGTCTCGTCACCTGCGGCGGGACCAGCGGCCCGGAACTCGCCACCGACGTGCGCCTGGTGTTCTTCAAGAACCTCTCGATCCTCGGCTCGACCATGGGCAGCCTCGGGGAGCTGCACCGGATCGTCGAGCACTTCGAGCGCGGGACGTTCCGGCCGGTGGTCGATCGCGTCCTGCCGATCGCGCAGGTCGCCGCCGGCCACCGCGCGCTGGAGGAGCGGCAGGTCGCGGGCAAGATCGTCCTCGAGATGCAGTGAACGGAGGCAGACGACGTGGATGAACCGATCGTCAAGCTGGAACGGGACGGGGCGCTGGCGCGGGTCACGCTGAACCGGCCCGAACGGCGCAACGCGCTCGACAAGGCGATGATCGACGCGCTGCACGGCGTGCTCGACACGCTCGCCGAGGACGACTCGGTGGGGGCGATGATCCTCGCCGGCGCGGGGGACAAGGCGTTCGCGGCCGGCGCCGACATCGCACAGTTGCGCGATCGCCGCCGCCGCGAGGCGCTGCTGTCGATCAACTCGCGCCTGTTCCAGCGGCTCGAGGAGACGCCCTACCCGACCATCGCCGCGATTCGCGGCTTCTGCCTCGGCGGCGGCTCCGAGCTGGCGCTGGCGTGCGACCTGCGGATCGCCGGCGAGAGCGCGCGGTTCGGCCAGCCCGAGGTGTCACTCGGGATCGTGCCGGGGGCCGGCGCGACCTACCGGCTCCCGCGCGCGGTCGGCGCGGCGAAGGCGCGCGAGCTGATCTTCACCGGTCGCATCCTCGACGGGCGCGAGGCGCTGCGCATCGGGCTGGTCAACGAGCTGGTGCCCGACGGCGAGGTCGACGCCGCGGCGAGCCGGATGGCGGCCGACATCCTGAAGCAGGACCGGCTCGCCGTCCGCTTCGCCAAGCTGCTGTTCCGCCTCGACGGCTCGGCGCGTCCGGGCGCCGGCTACATCGGCGAGGCGATGGCGCAGGCGGTGCTGTTCGAGTCGGAGGAGAAGGTGCGGCGCATGACCGAGTTCCTCGAGCGCAAGCGCTGAGGGCGCCGCCTACAGCAGCGGCGTGAAGCGCTCGATCAGCAGCAGCAGCACGACCGCCAGCGTCGTCGTGAGCAGGGTCACCGGCACGCCGACCCGCAGATAGGCGAGGAAGCCGATCGGCGCCACGTGGCGCGACTGCTCGAGCACGATCAGGTTCGCCACCGAGCCGACCACCGTCAGGTTGCCGGCGAACGTCGACGCCGTCGCCAGCACCATCCACATCAGCTCGGGGCGGGCGAAGCCGGCGATCCAGTCGCGCGCCAGCAGGACGAACGGCACGTTCGAGACCAGGTTGCTGCCCGCGACGGTGAGGCCGGAGAAGAGCGCCACCTGGCGCGGGACCTCGCTGCCGAAGCGGGGCGCCAGCGCGGCATGCATGCGATCGAGCAGGCCGGTTCGCGCGAAGCCGCCGACCACCACGAACAGCGCGGCGAAGAAGACCAGGAGGCCGAAGTCGACCTGCCGCAGCACCCGCTCGGGACGGCGGCGCGCGACCAGCAGCGCCGCCAGCGCTCCGGCCAGCGCCACCAGCGGCAGCTTCTGTCCGGCGGAGAGGCCGGGGACGAGCCGTTCGACCGGCAACAGGAAGAGCAGCAGCACCGCCGCGGCCACGAGGAGCAGCCGCCGCACGAGGACGCGGTGGACGCGGCGACCGGCGACCGGGAGCGCCGGCCAGGACGCCGGGATGCGCCGACGGAACAGGAACAGGAGCAGGGCGGCCAGCAGCGCCAGCGCCGCGAGCGCGATCGGCAGCTGCACGGCCAGGAAGCGTCCGTAGCTGATCCCGCTGAAGATCCCGACCAGCATGTTCTGCGGGTTGCCGGTGAGCGTCGCCGCGCTGCCGACGTTGGCCGCGGTGCACAGCGCCAGCAGGAACGGCACCGGATCGAGCTGCGCCGCGCGCACGGCGACGAGGACGATCGGGGTGAACAGCAGGCAGATCGTGTCGTTGACGAACAGGGCGGAGAGCAGCCCCGCGGTGAAGACCAGCAGGATCAGGAACCGCCGCGGTGTCCGCGCGCGGCGGACGATCGTCGCGGCGACCGCCTCGAAGAAGCGGGCGCTCCTGAGGCAGGCGATCAGCACCATCATCCCGAACAGCAGGACGATCGTGTCGAGGTTGATCGTCGCGTACGCCGCGTCGAGCGTCAGCACGCCGCAGGCCACCATGCCGAGCGCGCCGAGGAGCGCCACGCCGGTCCGGTCGAGCCGGAGGAACGGCACGCGGGGCAGCGAGATCAGCAGCCAGGTGATGGCGAAGATCACGGTGGCGACGACCATCGCGCCGCTCATCGCCGGGCACTCCGGTTTGCTGTCGCCGGCGCGAGCCGCCAAGATGCGCGCCGATGTCGAGCCCACGGCCGCCGCTCAGCCTCTGCATCATCGCGCGCGACGAGGAGGCGAACCTCCCGCGCTGCCTGGCGTCGGCGCGCTTCGCCGACGACGTGGTCGTGCTCGACTCGGGCTCGACCGACCGGACGGTCGAGATCGCGCGGGCGGCCGGCGCCCGCGTCTTCGTCGAACCGTTCCGCGGCCACGTGCGGCAGAAGGCGCGCGCAGTCGAGCTTGCCCGGCACGACTGGGTGCTGTGCCTCGACGCCGACGAGGAGCTGTCGCCGGAGCTCGCCGCCTCGGTCGAGCGCGCGCTGCAGGCGGCGGACCCCGCATGCGGCGGGTTCGAGCTGGCGCGCAAGACCTGCTACGCGGGGCGCTTCATCGAGCACGGCGGCTGGTGGCCGGAATGGCGGCTGCGGCTGTTCGATCGGCGCCGCGGCGGCTGGACCGGCGAAGACCCGCACGATCGCGTCGAGGTGGCGGCGGCCGGCGTCGGTCGGCTCGAAGGGGCGCTGCACCACTACGCCTATCGCGACCTCGCTCACCATCTCGAGAAGGTCAACCGCTACACGTCGACCATGGCTCATGGGCTGCTCGCGCGCGGCCGGCCGTTCCGCTGTTCCGACCTGCTGGTGCGACCCGCCGCGCGTTTCCTGCGCATGTACGTGGTGCGGGCGGGCTTCCGCGACGGGATTCGTGGCCTGGTGCTGGCGGTGATCGGCGCGTTCTACGTCTTCGCGAAGTACGCCAAGCGCTGGGAACTCGGCGAGCAGGCGGGCAAGCCGCCGCCCTTGCCGAACGCCGCGGCGGAGAGCGGTCGCGAGCGCTGACGAAAGGGTGCCGACTGGCACCCGCGATCGCCCTGTCAGCTCAACCCTTCGGCGTCAGCTGCCGCCCGATCTTGCGATGCCGGCGCAGCACCTTGCGGCCGCCCTTGGTCTTCATGCGGTAGCGGAAGCCGGTGCGCTTGGCGCGCTTCTGGCTCGAGTTGCGGATGTTCGGACGGCTCATGCAGGGCCCTCGGGCGGGAAAAGGGCGGGGAGTCTAGTCGGGGCGCGGCGAGTTGTCATCCGCAGCGTCCGGCGGCGTCTCCTCCGCTGCCACGTCCTCAGGCGCACCCGGCAGGCGGGCGAGCGCCGCGGGCATCGCGGCGGCGAAGGGGTCGCCCTCGTCGTCGGGGCCGAACGGCGCGTCGAGCAGGGCGTCGAGTCCGGGCGCGGTGCGGAGCGCCGCGGCCTTCTGCAGCTGCTTGATGGCCGCGCGCAAGTCGCGCGGGAGCGGCGCGCGGATGGTCACGTCGCTGCCGTCGGCCGGGCTGCGCAGGCGGATGCGCGCCGCATGCAGCGCGAGGCGCGCCAGCAGCGGGCGCTCGCTCTCGCCGCGGGCGGGGCGGTAGCCATGCTTGAGCCGCGAGAGGAGCAGCGACTCCTCGCCGTCGTAGGCGGCGTCGCAGAGCAACGCATGGCCGAGGTGGCGCAGGTGCGCGCGGATCTGGTGCGTGCGCCCGGTCAGCGGGCGGGCGTGCACCAGCGAGTAGCCGCGGAAGCGCACGAGCGCGCGCACCAGCGTGACCGCCGGCTTGCCGCGTCCCGGCACGACGATCATCTTCTGCACCTTGCCGTGGCTCGGCGTCAGCGGCGCGTCGATCACCTGCACCGCCTCGTCGACCTGGCCCGAGACGAGCGCGAGGTAGTCCTTCACGACGCGGCGTGCGGCGAATTCCGCGGTCAGCGCCGTCTTCGCCGCGCGGCCGAGCGCGAAGACCACCACGCCGCTCGCGTGCTTGTCGATCCGGTGCACCAGCTTCACGTGCGCGTCGGGCGCCGCGCGCTTCAGCAGGGTGAGGAGGTCGGGCTGGCGGATGCTGCGCTCGGCGGCGGTGGCGAGCCCCGCGGGCTTGTCGACCGCGAACATCGCGGCGTCGCGGTGGAGCTCCACGAGTTCGCCGGCCGCCCGCGGCCGCTTCCGCGACCGCACGTCCCCGTCGATGTCGACGACGTCGCCGAAGCGCAGCGGGCGACCGTCGATCACCGCGGTGCCGTTGACGGCGACCTTGCCCGCCGCGATCCAGCCCCGGATCACGCCGTGGGGCTGGCCGGGGAAGCGGACGCGCAGGAAGCGGTAGAGGTTCATCGAGCGGCAGTCGAGGCCGACGACGAGCGAGTTGGGCGATCCCGATTCGGAGGTCGAGAGCGCCTCGCGGCGCGACTGCGCGATCTCGTCGTCGTCCGGCGGCGGACGGGAGCGGTGCGGACGGTCGCGGGACGCCATCGGGTCGCCTTCGTGCCTGCGGGAGCAGGACTATTGTAGGCGCGTGATCGCCTCGCGCCGGACCCTCGTGCTCGTCCTGCTCGCCGTGTTGGCGCTGCTCGGATTGCCGACGCTGCGCGGCGGCCTGCGCGCCGAGGACTGGCTGGCGGTCGAGACCTACTCGCGCCGGTCGCTGGTGGAGCTTTGGGGGCTCCCGCATCTCGACATGGCGCTCTACGGTTACTGGCGGCCGTTGTCGGACTCGGTGGCGTGGCTGCTGGTGCGCGCCACCGGTGCGACGCCGTGGGCGCTGCAGCTGGCGTTGCTGGCGCTGCATGTCGGCAACGCGCTGCTCGCGGGCGCGGTGTTGCGGCGCCTCTTTGGCCTCTCGGCCGGCGCCGGCATCGCGACCAGCCTCGTGGCGGTGGCGCATCCGTGGTCGGCGGCGGTCGTCACCTACCTCGACGGCGGCACGTCGGCGCTGCTCACGACGACCTGCACCCTGCTCGCGTTGCATGCGCTCGCTGCCTGGCGCGAAGGCGAGCGCGGACTCTGGCTGCCGGCGCTGTCGACGCTCGCCGCCGGGCTCGCCTACGACCCGGCGATCCTGCTCCCGGTGATCGTGCTGGTCGTCGGCGTCGTCCTGCCGCGCCGCGAGCGCAGCGTGCCGTGGCCGCTGCTCGGCTTGATCCCGCTGCTGCTGCTCGTGCGCTGGTGGGCGGTCGGTCGGCCGTTCGACGGCTACGTATTGTCGGCTGAGTCGCTGCTCGAGTTCCCGGCGCGGCTCGCGCGCTGCACGGCGCGGCTGTTCCTGCCGTTCTTCCCCGAACATGGCGGGCCCGCCGTCACCCTGACGGTGGCGCTGGCCGCAGTCGCCGTGGCCGCCGTCGTCGCCGCCGTGGCCACACGCGCAGGCGATCCGCGGGTCGCGCTGCGCCAGGGGGCGGCGCTCCTGCTCGCGTGCGTCGGCGCGCTCGGCTTCGCGCCCGACCTGTTCGTCGGCGGGATCGGCGCGCCGCCCGACGAACTGGTCCTGGCGTACAAGAGCTACCCCGCCGCGCTGCTCGCGGCGCTCACCATCGGCTGGCTGCTGGCGCGCGCCAGCGGCCGTCGCGGACTCGGCAGCCTGGTGCTGGCGGCCCCGGTCGTGCTGCTCCTGTGGATCGGCGGTGCGCCGATCCGCGCCGAGCATGCGCGCGCGCACCACTGGGTCGGGGCGATCACCGCGGGCGTCGCCGCGCAGGCGGAGGCGGCGGCGACCGCGGCCGCCGCGGCCGGCGAACCGGCCCCGCGCCACCTCGTCCTCGAGGTGCCGGTGAAGGTCGAGTCGGCCGGCCGCTCGGCCACGCGCGCGCTCATGTTCGGGCTGCCGGCATCGTTGCGGCCGCCGTTCCATGAACCGGAGCGGTTCGCCTATCCGCTCTTCCGTCGCGAGCTCGACAGCTGGACCGGCTGGGTCAGCGAGCCGGCAATGACGGCGCTGTGCGCCTCCGCCTGGTTCAAGCCGCTGCGCTGCCGCTGGCGGCGGGTCGACGGCCGCGAGGAGATCGTCGTGGAGCCGGTACCCCGGCCGGCGGCGGCGCCGCCACCGGGGCCGGTGCGGTTGTTCGCGACGCTCGATGGCAGCGAGCCGCTGGTGGCCGACGTCGCGGAGGCGCCGCGGGTCCGGTTGTCCGCCGACGGATCGATCGTCCTTTCGGCGCGCGGGACACCGCCCGACGGCACGCTGCGTTTCCTCGTGCTGAATCGCGTGCACCCGTGCGTCGCCGACCGGGTCGAGTACGCGAACGATCTGCCCGGTGTCGCGCCGCCGCCCGCGGGCGTCACCCGCGTCCGCATCGGTGCACCGTGGCTGCGCGAGATCGCGCGGCGCTATCCGGACGACGTCGCCTACGTCCTGCTCGAGGTCCTCGCCACCGAGTCGATGCTCGCCCACGGCGCGCCGCCGGCCATCGTGTCGAACATCGTCCCGTTGCGGCTCCACGCCGGCGATTGAGAGAGCGGGGCGCGCGCCGCGGCGACACCTGCGCCGGCGCCAACCGCCGCCCATCTGGTGCGAGGAGGGGGAGTTGAACCCCCACGGGTTGCCCCACTGGCTCCTAAGGCCAGCGCGTCTGCCAGTTCCGCCATCCTCGCGCAGTCGGCGATTGTGGCGTGGCGATGCCGACCCGCCAAGCGTGGTGCCGGCGCGCCGCGCCGACGCCGGTCACTGGCATTCCGGGCCGAGGAAGCGGATCACCATGGCGTTGCTCAATCCGAACGACGGCGCGACCAGCGAGGGCGTCTGCGCCGCCTGCCAGACCGTGTCCATCGGCGTCGGAAGATCGGTGGGGACGGTGTCGACGTAGGTCGCGTCGCCGTTGGCGTCGAACTGGCCGACCAGGACGACCGAGAAACCGGCGAGGAGCGACAGTTCGATCAGCCGCGGGTCGGCGCCGGCGTGCCTGTCGATCAGGTTCGCTGCCGGCTCGAGGCTGATCAGCAGGTAGAAGAAGTAGTCCGGTTCGCCGTGCAAGGTCATCGTGCCGGTCTCGCCTTGGCGCAGGACCGCCGGCGCGCGGATGGCGAAGGGATGGATGCCGTGGGTCGACAGCTGCTCGGCCGCGTCCCAGACGACGATGTCCTGGTTGTTGGAGGCGAGGCAGAGCCCGCCTTCCCGTGACGGCTGCTGGAGCGCGACGGACGGCCCGTCGAGGCGCGGTTCGACCAGCACGGTGCTCTCGACCAGCGCGTGCTGCGTCGTCCAGAACAGGCGCAGCCCGGTCGAGTTGAGGGCCATGCCGGTGAGGCCGTCGCCGACGTCGATCGTGTCGACCGGCGCCAGCGTCGCGGCATCGAGGACGTGGATCCCCGGCGCCACGTCGGTGCCGACGTAGAGCCGGCTGCCAGCGTGGTCGACCGCCAGCTCGACGACCTTCCCGGGCAGGGGCGCGGCGGCGTTGTCGAGCGGCGGCGCCCCGAGGTCCAGGAGGTCGAAGCGGTGGACGATCGTGGCGCCGGAGACGGTCTCGGCGGCGAACGCGACGACGGCGTCGCGGTCACTGGTCACGAGCGCATCGGCCGCGACCTCCGCGAGCAGCTCGGTCCGTGCCAGCGTGGTCGTGTCGACGTGCAGCAATCCGCCATCGGTGACGACGACGATGGTGCCGGCCGGGCCGCTGGTCAGCGCGAAAGGCGCCACACCGAGGTTCAGCACCGAATTCTGCAGCAGCGTCACGGGGTCGTAGAGGATCAAGCGCTTCCGGGTGGAGACCGCTGCGCAGAGCGTGCGGTGGCACGGATCGTAGTGGAGGCCGCCGATCCCGGCGCCGGCAGTCGCCACGTCATGCTGCAGCGAGCCGTCGCGGACGTCGACAACGATCAGGCGCCCGGTCACCTCGTCGGCGGCGCAGATCCACTGGCGCTCCGGATCGGCAGCGAGGTCGCCGAAAGTGGCGAGGCCGCGGATCGGTTGCGCCCGGTTCGTGCCGCTTTGACCGCAGGCGAGCAGGGAAAGTGGCAAAGCCAGCCATAGCGCTGCACTTCGTCGGGGGAGGCGGCGCATACGCAGGCTCCGAGAACTGCGACATCCGCAAGACCGATGGACGCCGACCCTCTCTTTAGCACAGCTCTGAACTTGAGCTGCCTAAGTCCTTGACGAAACGAATTGCTTTCCTACGCCTCCCGCGTCCCCCCGGAGCGCCGACGGTCGACCGCGACCGGGGCAGCTCGCCGGAGCGGCCGGCCTGATGCGGCGGCGCCCATGCGGGCGACCCTGCCGCCGCCGCGACGGCAGCGCTGGGCTGGCAGCGCCGCGCGCTGCCCCGCCGCCGATGGTGCCCGCGCAAGGATTCGAACCTTGGGCCCGGTGATTAAGAATCACCTGCTCTACCAACTGAGCTACGCGGGCGAGGTGGATGGCAATCTTGGCTCGCGCGGCGACCTCGCCGGCCGCAGCACGGTCCCGCGCGCTGTCGACCGGCGGCTCGCGGAGTTTGGTCCGCGAACAACTGGTACGCCCGGCAGGGCTCGAACCTGCAACCTTCGGGTTCGAAGCCCGACGCTCTAGCCAATTGAGCTACGGGCGCGCGAAACGAGGCGAGCAAGATAGGTCCGCGCCTGCGCCGGTCAAGGGCGGGGCGGGGCGCAGCGCGACGAACGCGGCGGACCGGCGAACGGATGGGGTGAGTGAGGGGATTTGAACCCCCGACATCCAGAGTCACAGTCTGGCGCTCTAACCAACTGAGCTACACTCACCGTCGCTCGTAGCGGGCGGAGAAAAGTAGCGGGGTTGCCCCTGCGGTGCAAAGGGCGTGCTCCCCTGGGCTTCCGCTCGCAGGTGCGCATGGATCGATCGCTGCTCCATCGGGCTCGCGCCGTCGCCGCCGAACGCTTCGGTGCGTCGATGGCGGACAGCGGGCGCTGCTTCTTCGCCAGTGGTCGCGTCAACCTGCTTGGCGCCCACATCGACTACCACGGCGGCTGCGTGCTGCCGGTGGCCGTCGATCGCGGCATCGTCGTGCTGGCGCGCCGGCGTGACGATCGGCGGTTCCGGCTGGCGTCGGCACAGTTCCCCGACGTGATCGCCGGCGAACTCGACGCGCTGCCCGATCGTGCCGCCGCCGGCTGGGCCGCCTATCCGGTCGGGATCTTCGCCCTGCTCGCCAGCGAGGGCCGGCGCCTGCCCGGGTTCGACCTCGTCTTCGCCGGCGACCTGCCGGTGGGGGCCGGGCTCTCCTCGAGCGCCGCGTTGCTGGTCGCCACCGCCACCGCGGTCGCGGCGCTCACCGACAGCGAGCAGTCGCCGATCGACGCCGCTCGCCTCGCCTTCCGCGCGGAGACCGGCTTCGTCGGCGTGCGTTGCGGGATCATGGATCCGTTCGCCAGCGCGCTCGGCCGGCCCGGCCACGCGCTCTGGCTCGACTGCAAGGACCAGTCGCACGACTGGCTCCCGCTCCCGGTCGACCGCATGGCGTTCGTGATGCTCGATTCGATGACGCGGCGCGACCTGAAGCAGGGTGGGCTCAACCGGCGGGTCGAGGAGTCGCTCGGCGCGCTCGCGGTGCTGCAGCGCGAGCTGCCCGGCCTCACCTGCCTGCGCGACGTCGCTCCCGAGGAGCTCGACCGACGGCGCGACCGGCTCTCGCCGCTGCAGTTCCAGCGCGCCCGTCACGTCGTCACCGAGGTCGCCCGCGTCGGCCGCGCGCGCGAGCTCCTGCGCCGCGGCGAACTGCTCGAATTCGGCCAGCTGATGTGGGCGTCGCACCTCTCGTCGCGCCACCTCTACGAGGTCTCGACGCCGCGCCTCGATGCGCTGCAGGAGCTCGCGCTCGGTCACCCGGCCTGCTACGGCGCGCGCCTCACCGGCGCCGGTTTCGGCGGCTGCGCGCTGGCGGTCGTCCGGCCCGCGGCGGTCGAAGCCTTCGCCGAGCAGGTCGCCGCCGGGTTCGCCGACCGATTCGGCGAACGGCCGGCCGTCCACGCGCTCGGCTTCGGCCAGGCGCCCGGAGAGGTGCACGACGCATGAACGAGGCGCTCGCACCGCTCGCGGCCGGCAGTGTCGCGCCGCCGCTGCCGCCCGAGCACTGGCTGCCGCGACCACCGCGCGCACCCGCCCGCGTGCTGCTCTGCTTCCTGCCGCTCGCGGGGGCGCCGGTCTGCACCGGCGACGTGCGCGCGCTGGTCGCCGTCGCCGGAGAGCTCCTGCGTGACGTCGACGCCATCGTGGTGGCCAGCGTCGATCGCGGCGAGCCGCTGCGCCGCTTCCTCGACGGGCAGGGCGGCCAGCGACTGCACGCGTGCCCCGACCCCGCGCTGGGACTCGCGCGGGCGTTCGGGGTCGCCTGGCCGCAGCGGTTCGCCGCGCGCGCGAGCTTCCTGCTGGCGGCCGGTCCGGGCGGACTGGCGGCAGGCGGGGTGGTGCGCGCCGGCGCGGTCCACCCGATCGCGTTCAACCGGCCGCTCGATCAGCTCCGTTCCTGGCTCCGTCTTCCTCCCGGCTGACGAACAGCACCGCCGCGCCGATCAGCGCGAGTCCGCACCAGGCCGACCAGCGCGGCAGCGGCTCGCCCAGCGCGAGGTCGATCAGCACGCCGACCGCCGGCTGCACGAAGATGAACGCGGCCATCCGGCTGGCGGACACGCCGGCGAGGCCGGCGTTCCAGAGCAGGACGGCGAGGAAGCTGCCGAACAGGGCGAGGTAGAGCAGCGACGGCAGCGCCGCGCGCAGCGCCGCCGCCGCGCCGTCGCCGCTGGCCGCGGCGAGTCCGAGCAGGTCGGCCGTTCCCGCGAGCGCCGCCGGCCGCAGCGCCGACCATTCGAGCGGCGCGATGAGGCCGAGCGCGAGGCAGCCGAGCGCCGTGGCGTAGCCGCTGACCTTGAGCGCGGAGTGGCGTGCGACCAGCGGCTTGGCGGCCACGGTGTAGATCGCCCACAGGCTGCCCTGCACCGCCAGCAGGACGTTGCCGATGCGCTGCGACGCGCCGTCTGCGCCGATCGGTTCGCTGAGGATCACCAGCAGCGCGCCGCCGAATCCGATCAGGAGTCCGAGCCAGCGGCTCCCCGGCATCCGTTCGCCGAGGAACAGCAGCGACAGCGGCACGATCGCCACCGGTTCGAGCAGCGCGAGGATCGACCCCATCGCCGGCGTCGACAGCGCGACGCCGCGGATTCCCATCACCAGCGGCAGCGCGAAGCCCGGCACGGCGACCAGGAAGACCAGCAGCCAGTCGCGCGGCGTGAAGCGCGGCGCGAGCTCGCCGCGGCGCCAGAGCAGCAGCGCGAACAGCAGCGACGAGAGCGCGGTGCGGATCAAGCTGAAGGTGACTGCCGGCAGGCCGCTCCGGTCGGCAGAGGCCATGGCGACGAAGGTCGACCCGCCGATGACGTTCGCGAGCAGGCACCAGAGCGCTGCGCGGCTCACTGCGGCGCCGGTCCCGGCGGGGCGGCCGGATCGGTCATCGCCGCGGCCGCCGGCGGCGCCACCGGGCCGCTCGCCGCGGCCGGCGGCTCGTTCGCCGCCTTGGCGTCGCGCGCCACCTCGGCGAGGTACCAGAGATGGTCGGCGCAGCGGCCGTTGATCGACTCCTTCGGGTAGCGGCCGTCGGGACCGGCGCTGCCCGCGGCGACGCCGGTCAGCAGCTCGATGCCCTCGTCGACGTGGTCGATCGGCCAGAGGTGGAAGCGGCCGGCCGCGACCGCGTCGATCACCCGCGACGCCAGCATCAGGTCGGCGACGTTGCGCCGCGGGAAGATCACGCCGGCCGGCCCGTCCTGCGTCCCCAGCGCGCACAGGTCGAAGAAACCCTCGATCTTCTCGTTCACGCCGCCGACCGGCTGGATCTCGCCCTTCTGGTTGATCGACCCGGTCACGCCGATCGACTGGCGCAGCGGCGCCCAGGCGATGGCCGAGAGCAGGGCGAACCACTCCGCCGCCGCCGCCGAGTCGCCGTCGATCGGGCCGTAGCTCTGCTCGAAGCAGAGCGACGCCGAGAGCGCGAGCGGATGGCTCTGGGCGAAGCGCTCGCGCAGCAGCGCGCCGAGGATGAACACGCCCTTGTCGTGGATGTCGCCCGAGAGTTGCACCTCGCGCTCGATGTTGAGCAGGCCGTGGTCGCCGGCGGCGACGGTCGCGGTCACCCGCGCCGGGCGGCCGAAGTCGAACGACCCGCCCGAGACGACGGTGAGCGCATGGACCTGGCCGACGCGCTCGCCGCGCGGGACGAGGAGCAGGGTGCCGGCGCGGATCTGCTCGTGGAATCGGCGCTCGGGCAGCGCCTCGCGCTCGCGGGCGCTGGCCAGCGCGGCGAGCACGTGGACCGCGCTGACGACGGTCGCGCCGTCGCGCTGCGCCAGCAGGTCGGCTTCACGCGAGAGGTCGATCAGCGGGCTCACCCGGGTCGACAGCCGGCCGCCGCGCCCGGAACGGCGCGCCGCCTCCTCGAGCAGCGCCGCCACCGCGTCGTCGGCCAGCGGCCGCAACCGCTCCTCGGCGGCGATCCGCCGCAGCAGCGCCGCGTAGCGGGCGACGTTGGCGTCGGTGCGCTCGACCTGGTCGTCGAACTCGGCGCGCACCTTGAAGATGTCGCGGAACTCCGGGTCGTTCTCCTCGAGGAACGCCTCGTGCTCTTCCTCGCCGATCAGCACCACCTTGACCCGGAACGGCATCGGCTCGGGCTTGAGCGCGACCGTGCCCTCGACCGGCTGCAGTTCGACCCGACGGTGCTTCAGCGCCCGGCGCAGCGCGGCGAAGGCGCCTTCCTCGGCGAGCAGGTCGCCGGCCTTCAGCACCAGCCAGCCGCCGTCGGCCTGCAGCAGCGCCCCGGCGCGGATGCTGCGGTGGTCGGCGCGCACCGCGCCGTTGCGCCCCGTGCGCACGTCGATCGAGCCGAACAGGTTCTGCGGCGTCGGATGCGCCACCACGACGATCGGCGCCCCGGTGCGCGCGGAGTGGTCGAGCACGACGTTCACGGCGAGGCGGCGACGCAGCTCGCGCGCGAAGCGGCCGCGCGACGAGCGCGCGAAGTGATCGAGCGTCCACTGCTCGACCTGCTTCAGGAACGCCTCGATCGCCGGCAGTCCGAACTCCTCGGCCGCATCCTCGAGCTCGGGTCGGATCGCGGCATGCGCCTGGTCGCGCTCGAATGCGGCCAGCTCGCGGGTCCGGGCCCGGGCGGCGCGGCGCAGCTCGATCACCGTGCGCTCGAGCTGCGCGCGCAGCGGTCGTGCCGCCGCCTCGAGCTCCTGCGCGCGCACCGCGTCGATGCGGCCCTGCTGCACCAGCAGGTGGAGCGCCTCGATCGGCACGATGTCATCGCCGTCGACCACGCCGAGCGCCGGCCGGACGAAGCCGTGCTCCTTCACCTCGTAGAGCGACAGTCCGGCAGGTCGGGTCGCCGCCGCGAGGTCGGCGACATGGCGCGTGCTCGCCTCGTTCAGCGCCTCTTCGAGCCGCCGCCGGCGCTTGAGATGCGCTTCGTCCTCGGCCAGCGACTCGAGCCGGGCGATCAGATCGTCGGCGAGCTCGGCCATCCGTCGCGCGAAGGGCCCGACGCGACCGGCCGGGAGTTCGAGCAGGCGTGGGCGGGCCGGATCGGCGAAACCGTGGACGTACGCCTTGTCGGGCACCACCGCGCAGCGATCGGCCAGCCCTTCGAGCAGGCGCCGCACCGCCTGCTCGCGGCCGCTGCCGGGCAGGCCGGAGACGAAGACGTGCCAGCCGGGCGCGTCGATCTCGAGCCCGAGCCGCAGCGCCGCCAGCGCGCGCTCCTGGCCGAGCAGTTCGCAGTCGCCACGGTCGCCGCCGGGCGCGGCGGCGGCCGAGACGGACTCCGGCGGGCAGCGCCAGCGGAGGGCGGAGGCAGGCAGGCCGGAAGCGTCGGGCATGGGCACCATCTGCGAGGCCGATCGACGCACGGGGGGCGCCGGCTGAAAAAGGGGCGCCATGCTAGCTTCTCCCCCCGTTTCCGGGGGGCCGGAAGAGGGGACCGATGCCGACGTCGATCGCGGCCGCCTGCATGTTCGTCTCGGGGACGGCGGCGCTGGTCTACCAGGTGCTCTGGGTCCGTGACCTCGGCTACACCTTCGGCGGGTCCGCCGGGGCGCTCTCCGCCGTGGTCGGCGCGTTCCTCGCCGGGCTGGCGCTCGGCGCGTTCGTCGCCGGGCGGCGGGTCAGCGACCGGCCAGGGCTGCTGCGCACCTATGCGTGGCTCGAACTGCTGATCGCGCTGTGGGGGCCGGTCGCGCCGTGGTGCATCGTCGCGGCCGACCGCCTGCTGCTGTCGGGCGCGCTCGGCGCCGCCGGCGGCGCCACGCTCCTCGCCCGCTTCGGGCTCGCCTTCCTGCTGCTGCTGCCGGCGACCGCCTGCATGGGGGCGACGCTGCCGCTGCTCTGCACCGCGTTCGCGGGGCGCGGCGAGCCGACCGGCGCGCTGATCGGGCGGCTCTACGGCTGGAACACGCTCGGTGGCGTGATGGGTTGCCTGCTCGCCGGTTTCGTGCTGGTGGAGAAGGTCGGTCTGTGGCGCAGTCGCTTCCTCGCCGCGGGGCTGAACCTCGCGCTGGTGGCGCTGGCGTCCTGGTTGTCGCCGCGACTCGATCGCCTGCGCGCGCGCGCTGCCGGCGCGGCGACCGCGGCGAAGGCGCCCGCGGCCCGCGCGGAGTGGGCTCCCCCCGGAGCGCGCCGCCAGATCGCGTGGCCGGCGTGGGCGCTGGCACTGGTGCTCACCTCCGGCTTTTCGATCACGCTCGAGTTCGGCTGGACCCGGCTGATGGCGCTCGGCGTCGGCGGCACGACCTACGCGTTCTCGATCGTGCTGGCGCTCTACCTCGGCGGCCTCGGCCTCGGCGCGCTGCTCTATGCCGCGATCGTGCGTCGCGGCGGGACGCCGTTGCCGGTGCTGATCCTCGCGCAGCTGCTGCTCGGCAGCGTGCTGCTCGCCTCGCAGCCGTGCATCGACGACTGGATCGCCGCGATCGGCGGCAAGCTCCACGCCGCCAGCAGCGGCGCGCCGGGCTCGGCGAGCGACGCGCGCGCGCGGCTCGCGCTGCAGCTCGGCGCCTGGCTCGTGCTGCCGCCGGCGCTGCTGCTCGGCATCGCGTTCCCGGCGCTCTCCGACCTGCGGATCGGACGGCGCGAGGAGCTCGGTCGCGGCGTCGGCGCTGCCTACCTGCTCAGCACGGCCGGCGGCGTGGCGGCGTCGCTGCTGACCCACTTCGTCGTGCTGCCGGCGATCGGCCTGGAGCGGATGCTGGTCGGCGCCGCCCTCGGCAGCGGCGCGGTGGGGGCCCTGCTCCTGCTGGTCGGCGCGGCTGCGCGCGACGCGTCGCGCCGCGCGGCGACCGGCCTCGCCGGCGTGCTCGCGCTGGCGACGCTCGGCGCGACGGCGTACGCGCTTGCGGAACACGGGCGCTGGGACGCGCGCGCGGTCTACGGCGGCGTCGGCCTCTATGGTCCGCGCGCGCTCCATCCCGAGCGCGCATTGCTCGAGGTGCGCGACGGCGCCTCCTGCAGCGTCGCCGTCTTCCGCAACAAGGAGGAGCGGTCGCTGGCGGTGAACGGCAAGGTCGACGCCACTTCGCGCGGCGACATGGGGACGCAGCTGCTGCTGGCGTGGCTGCCGCAGCTGCTGGCGGCAGGCGACCGGGAGACGTTCGTCCTCGGCTACGGCGCCGGCGTGACCGCCCACGCCGCGGCCCGCTTCGGCGGGCGCGTGCTGTGCGCGGAGATCGAGGCGGAGGTGCTGGCGGTCTCGCCGCACTTCGCCGACGTGAACGGCGCGGCGTACGCCGATCCGCGGATCGAGCTGGTGGCGGACGACGGTCGCGCGCTGCTGCGGCGTTCTGGGCGGCGCTTCGACGTGATCACCACCGAGCCGTCGAATCCGTGGCTCGCCGGGATGGCCGCGCTGTTCACCGTCGAGTTCTACGAGCTGTGCCGCGCGCGCCTGGCCGAGGGCGGCGTCCTCTGCCAGTGGGTGCAGCTCTACTGGAGCAGTCCCGACGACTACCAGGCGATCTTCGCCACGCTCGGCAGCGTTTTCCCGCACGTCGCGATCTGGCGCACCACCAGCGGCGACACGCTGATGCTCGGCGCGGAGCGGCCGCTCTCGCTCGACCTCGCCGCGCTCGCGCGGAAGGCCGCGGCGCGGCCGTTCCTCGCCCCCGAGCTGGCGGGCGCGGCCGCGGTCGGCGCG
>VGYY01000014.1 GCA_016872815.1 Planctomycetota bacterium | reverse complement strand
CTTCTTCGGCGCCGACCGCTCGCCGCAGCTCGACGCGAGGGCGCTCGCGCGCGACCGAATGCCCGCGGCGGGGAGCGGGGCGGTCGACCGCACGGTGACGGCAGCGCCGGTCGATGCCGACGCCGGCATGCTGGCGGCGCGCACGGAGCGTGGCGCCAGCGGCAGCGAGATCCCGGGCGAGCTCTCCGCGGGAGTCGGCGAGCTGATTCGCAGCGCGCCGGAGAAGGTGCGCGGACCGGGCGACCGGTCGATCAAGGGACGCGTGGTCGACGCGCGCGGAACGCCGCTCGCCGGCGTGCTGCTGCGCGCCGTGCGCACCGGCGACGCTGTCCCGAGCCTGCCGGCGCAGGAGAAGGTCGGCGCTGCCGCGCCACCGCCGCCGACGCTCGAGGAGGCGGTCCGCGCCGCCATCGCCAGCTGGTACGAGGACGGCGGCGAGTACCACCAAGTCGAGACCGGCGGCGATGGCCGCTACGAGTTGCCCGCGTTGCGGGACGGGATGTACCAGCTCTCGATCTGGCGCGCCGGCTGGATCTTCCAGTCCGAGCAGGGCAACGGCTCGACCCAGATCCGTCCCGATGCGACGGTCGACTGGACCGGCAAGGCGGTCCGCACGCTGCCGCTCGAAGTGCGGCTGCCGGACGGTGCGGCAGCACCGTGCGCCAACATCGAGTACCGCAAGCAGGGGCGCGACGACGCCGAGGGCACGCAGGGATGGCTGGCGAAGGAAGCGAGCATCGTGCTGGAGCCGGGACGCTGGGATGTCCGCGCCACGCTCGGTCACCCGCAGTCGGGGCCGGCGTGGGCCGACTACCTGGTCTCGCCGTGGACGAAGGTGGAGCTGGCGGACGGCGCGGGCGGGGCGGCCGCCGCGACGGTGCTCGCGCTCGAGGCCAAGCCGGGCGTCCGCGGTCGCGTGGTCCTCCCCACCGGCGGCTCCCCGCCGCAGGCGCTGGTCAAGCTGACGGCGCTCGAACCCGGCGAACGGGCCGACCCCGCTGCGGTGCAGGACGAGGATGACGACGGCAAGGTCCGGTCCGACTGGATCGGCAACGGCGAGTTCACCTTCGTCGAGGTGAAGGCGGGTCGCTACCTGCTCAGCGCGCAGCGCCACTGGAACTCGCCGGTCATGGTCCATGCCGAGGTGGTGGTCGCGGAGCAGATGGTCCAGCAGGATCTGGTGATGCCGGAGCTCGACGTGGCGAGCTGCCTGGTCGTGACCGTGCGTTCCGCCGACGGCACGCTGCTGCCGCAGGCGAACTTCCAGTGGCGGTTCGACGGCGGCGGCAACAGCAGCCACCAGGACTGCGTCGCCGATCGGAGGGAGGTCGGGACGTGGTGGCTGCCGCTCGACGCGGCGAAATGGGGTGATTTCGATCCGCTGCGCAACTGGACCAGCGGCACGCACCTCTACCTGATCGTGCAGCACGAGGACCACGGTTCGACCGGGGTCGAGGTGTTCGGCGCCACGCGCAACGTCGACATCCGTTTCGGTCCGCCGGCGACGCTGGTGGTGACGGTGCCGGGACTGGCGGGAGACGACTTCGAGGGGCAGATCAACCTCGGGCTGAACCGCGTCGGCAAGGGCGCCGACGCGCTCGGCTGGGGTGCCGGCGGCGAGCCCAATCGCGAGGAAGGCGTGGCGCGACTCGGACCGGTCGAGGCCGGGCGCTGGAAGCTCACCATGTGGATGAGCGGCAATCGAGCGCGGCGCTGGAACCAGTTCGAGGCCGGCTCGATCGAGCTGACGCTGTCACCGGGCGAGAACCAGGCGACGATGGCGCTGCCGACGCTGCATCGCTTCACCCTGCGCGTCCCGAGCGGCGTCGAGGGGCAGGTCAACGTCGAGCAGACCGGCAAGACGGCCGGCCGGCGCTGGCTCTACGGCGAGGTCGACAAGAGCGGCGCGCAGCCGCAGGTGATGTTCGAGGATGTCCCTGCGGGCGACTACAAGGTGACGCTGAACAACGGCCCGACGCCCGGTGTCATGCAGTTCAACGTCCCCGACAGCGGCACGCTGATCGACTGGGCGCCGCAGCCGGTGAACGCGCTCAAGGTCGTGTTCAACGAGAAGTCGGAGGGCGTCGCCGGGCTCGGCTTCGTCGATGGCGACCTGATCACCTCGATCGACGGCAAGGAGATCTCGAGCGCCGTCGACCTGCAAGTGCTGTGGACGCTGGCCCGCGCGCAGCGGCCGATGACGCTGGTCGTGCAGCGCGCCGGCGCCGCCGTCACGCTCGAAGTGAAGGGCGAGGAGATCAACAAGCACCTGCGCAGCGGCGCGACGCTCGAGGTGACCTCGCGCTGACGTCGCGCCGGCGGTTCCGGGCGCGACTCACTCGTCGTCTTCGTCGGCCGCGATGGCGTTCGCATAGCCGAGCTGGTCGAGCATCCGTTCGAGTTCGGGCGACAGGTCGAAGCGGCGCGGCCCTGAGCGGCTCGGCAGCTCCTGCTTCGCGCGCTCGAGCTCGGCGAGGCGGGCGTCGAGGCGGCGGATCATCCCGGCGGTCCGTTCCGGCAGATCGGCGGCGCGATCGCGCGTCTCACCCGGATCCTCGTCGAGCTCGTACAGCGCCACCGGCCACGGTTTCTCGGCCGTCCGCCGCCGCACCAGCTTCCACGGCCACAGCACCAGCGCGTCCTGGTCGGGGCGATCGGCGATGCGCCGCAGCGACAGCGTGATCGCCTCGCCGTCGCCCGCCGCCTCGATCGCGTCCGGCGAGAAGCGGTCGACCGCGAGGACGCGGGGATCGTCGGACAGCGGCAGCAGGCCGGCCAGCGTCGGCGCGACGTCGGCCAGCACCACCGGCTCCTCGCGCACCGCGCCTTCGGGCACGCCCGGGCCGGCCACGATCCACGGCACCTCGGTCAGCGTGTGCCACAGCTCGTCGCCATGGCCGACCATGCCGTGCTCGAGGAACTCCTCGCCGTGGTCGGAGAGCAGCGCCACGATCGTCCGCTCGCGCAGTCCCGCGGTGTCGAGCGTCGCCAGCAGCCGGCCGACGATCTCCGCGTCCGCCTGCGCCAGCGACGCCGCGTAGAGCTCGCGCAAGCGCTGGTTCGCCGCCGCATCGCCGCCGCTCGCGGCCTGCCGCAGCGTCCGCAGCTCCTCCGGCGACGGCCGCGGTCCGCCGAACGTGCGGTCGAGCCACGGCTGGTGCGGTCGATAGTTGTGCACGAGGTAGGTGTGCAGGAACAGGAAGAAGGGCGCGTCGCCGCCGGCGGTGATCCAGTCGAGCACCGCGCCCATCCGGTCCTCGCCCGGTTGCGCATCGTCGTCCTGCACGTCGCCGATCCGGCGATGGAGCCCGACGACGCCCCCCGGATCGCGGATCGAGTAGCGGTCGAAGCCGACGCCGAACCCGTAACGCGGATGGACCAGTCCGCCCGCGGTGAACGCGCCGGTGCGCCAGCCCGCCTCGCGCAGCCGCGCTGCCAGCGGCAGCGTCCGCAGCGGATCCATCGGATCGGTCGCGGCCACGGTCTCGTGCACCAGCGGGTCCTGTCCCGACAACAGCGCCAGGTGGGTCGGCAGCGTGTAGGACGCGGGCGAGAAGACGCGGGCGAAGCGGGTGCCGCGCGCCGCGAGCGCGTCGATCGCCGGCGTCGCCACCACCTTCCCGCCGTAGCAGCCGACGTGGTCGGCGCGCAGCGTGTCGAGCGACAGCACGATCAGGTTCGGCCGCCGCGGTGCCGGCGCGGCAGGAGCGCCGGCGGTCGTCCGCGTGGCCACGACCGTCGGTGCGCCGAGCAGCGCCGGGCCGCTTGCCTTGAAGCGCACGGTCACGACCTGCCCGGCGAATCCGGCGAGCGGAACGCGCTGGGAATGCCACTGCCCTGACGCCAGTTCCCCGTCGCCGAGCGACCAGGTCAGGGACTCCTCGCCTTCGCCCGGCTCGCGACCCGCGGCGAAGAGCGCGAGCTCCAAGGTGGCCCGCGCTCGTGCTGGCTCCTCGTCGGGCAGCGCCGCCAGCGCGAAGTCGAGGAACGGTGCGCCGGTCGGCACGGTGACCTCGAAGCGGGTGATGCCGGTCGGCAGCGCGACGCAATCCCAGGTCTCGAGGTCGAACTCGACGCGGCGGCGGCGCGGGTGGCTCGGCAGTTCCACCGTCTCGTCGCCCGACAGCGCCAGCGCCTCCTCGGCGGTCAGCCGGCGCAGCTCGAACTGGTCAAGCTCCACGCCGCAATCGCCGCCGTTCACCGCGAACGCCAGCGCCTTGCGGCCGGCGTAGGGCCGGACCAGCGCGCGCAACTCGTGGAGCTCTCCGGAGCCCGTCATCCACTCGATGATCGGCAGCGGTGTCTCGCGCGGGCGGCGCGCGTACTCGGCGACGTGCTGCTTCAGGTCGTCGGCGAAGGCATCGCCCTCGGCCGGCCGATGGTCGAGGGGCGCATAGGCGAGGCTCGGCGCGGTCGGCTCGCGTCCGTCGTCGACTTGCGGGAGCTGCAGTGGCCGCACCCACGCGCGCAGCAGGTAGTGCGCGCCCGGAGTCGCGGCTGCCGTGGCCATCAGGAGGTCGTTGGCCGGGATCGCGACCGTCGTTCGCTCCTCGACGCGAACCGGCCGGGAGGAGCGTGGCGCGATCGCTGCGCAGGCCGCCGCGCCGCCTTCGAAGGCCGCGGTCACGAACGCGCGCGACCTCCACGCGCCGGGGAACGGCTCTTCCGGCGTGAACGACTCGAAGCGCAGCAGGTCCGCGGGCGCCGCGACGCCGAGTTCGTCCGTGAACGGATCGGCGCCGGCGGTCCGGACGAAACTCGCATCCGCGAGCTGGTCGAGCAGCCGGATCACGCCGAAGCCGGAGCCGGCTGCCGGCGCGCCGCTCCCGACCCGCGCGCCCTCCGCCGCCTTCCGTGGCGTCGCCGCGCACGCCAGCAGCAGCGCCGTCACCGGCGCCGCGACCACCGCCAGGGCAGCGAGTGCTCGACCCAGCACCACGAGCCCGCCGGCTCTCCTCATCGCCCGTACCCGAGGTTGAACAGCTCGGCGTCGAGGTCGGCGCTGCTCACGTCGCCGAACTCGCGTCGCGTCGCGAACCGCTGCGCCGACGCCTCCATCTCCTCCAGCACGCGATCGAGCGCCGACCGCGCCCGCTCCAGCGTCGCCGCATGCTCGGGCGCGACGGCGAGGTCGTGCTGCTCCAGCGGGTCGCTGACGACGTCGTGCAGCGCCTCGCGTGCCGTCACGAAGCGTCCGGCCTCCGGTGGTCCCTCGCGCCGCATCCAGCGCAGGTACTTGAATCGGCCGAGCACCAGCGCCGAGTGGGTCTCGCCGGTCTGCGGGCAATCCTGGATCAGGAGCGGCCGGTCGGGCGGCTCCTCGCCGCGCAGCAGCGGCAGCAGGCTGGTGCCCTGCATCTCCGGCGGCGGCGCGAGGCCGGCCAGCTCGCACAGGGTCGGCGCGAGGTCGATCAGCGACACCGGCGCGTCGATCGTGCGACCTGCGAGCCCGGGGGCGTGGATCAGCAGCGGCACGCGCACGACTTCGTCATGCAGTCCGGTGGTGTGGAACAGGAAATCGTGCTCGAGGAAGCCCTCGCCGTGGTCGGCGGTCACGATGACGATCGATTCGTCCAGTACGCCGGCCTGCCGCAGCGTCGCGAGCAGCCGCTCGACCGCCGCGTCGACCTCGGTCACGGTGGCGTCGTAGAGCGCCTCGTAGTGGTCGAGCTGCGGCGAACCGCGCTTCAGCGCGGGGAAATCGGTCACCGGCAGGTCGATCGGCGGCGGCCACGGCACGGCATCGGGCAGTCCGCGCGCCTGCGCCGTCGCCGGCTCGGGCGAGTAGTCGTGCGCGTGGTAGGTGTGGAAGAAGAGGAAGAAGCGGCGGTCGGCGTGGCCGCGCAGCCAGTCGGTCACGACGTCGAGCGACATCGCGTCGCGCACGGCGGCGTTCCACTCGAACATCGCGCGGCGCGGACTGCGCGTGTAGCGCGGGTTGCGCCGGGTCATCAGCGCGTCGAGCATCCGGTAGCGGCTGAAGCCGCGATCGAAGCCGAAGGCGGCGTCGACGAAGCCGCCGCCGGTGAACGCGGCGGTCGCCATCCCGGCGGCGCCGCACGCCTCGGCGACGTTGGGCCACGCGCGGATCGAGACGCGCTCGCCGAAGCGGAAGGCGCCATGCACCAGCGGCTGCAGCCCGGTCATCATCGAGCCGTGCGCCGGGATGGTGAAGTTGGCCGGGCTGTAGCAGCGCGTGAAGCGGAACGACTCCTGCGCCAGCCGGTCGAGGCACGGCGTCAGCCCGCGCTCCGAGCCGAGCGCACCGACGCGATCGGCGCGCAGCGTGTCGAGCGAGATCAGGATCAGGTTGGGGAGCGTGGCGGCCTCGCGGCGCGGGAGCACCGCCGGCAGGCCGACGTACAGCGCGCGACCGCTGCCGCCCTCGATCGCCACCTCGAGCTCGGCGCCGGCGGGCAGCGCAGTCTCGACGGTGAAGGCGACATCGGTCCAGCCGCGCACCGCCTCGTCGTCGCGGATCGGACCGTCGGCGAGCTCGAGCCGCCGTTCCATCGCGCCGAGACGGCAGCGCGCACGGATCGGCTCGCTGAACGGCGCCATTCCCTCGGGCGGCGCCAGCGCGAACTCGACCCGCGCGCCGACCGGCAGTGGCGGCAGCGGGAAGCGGCGCACCTGCCCGCCCGACAACGGGATGGCCAGGCGCGACTCGGCGCCCACCGAGTGGTGGTCGGGCCGCGGCGCCACCTCCTCGCTGAGCTGCAGCCGGCGCAGCACGACCTCGCCGCCGGCCGGCACCTCGATCGCGACCAGCAGCCAGATCGTCGCGCGATCGCCCGCCACCGCTCCGCTCGCGAACGCGCGGCCGTCGGCCGGCCAGCTCGTCTCGAGCTGCTGCTGGCGCACGCGCTGCAGCAGCGGCTCGCCGAGCGCGTCGACGGTGGCGATGTCGCGCAGCGGACCGAGCAGCGACGCCACGCGGACGGTCGCGGGGGCGCCGTGCGCGGCACCGTCGAGAGCGAGGTGCAGGTCGCCGAGGATCCGGCCGGGGAGCTGCGCCACCAGCAGCGCGCCCGCGTGCAGCCGGAGCGAGCCGTCCTGCAGGAGATCGAAGCGTTGCGCGCGCGGACGGGCGGCCGCGGCACTTGGCGCGTCCCAGACGTTGCCCGAGCGCAGCAGCGCGGCGGCGGGGCGATCGACGCGGAGGAAGGTGACGCGGTCGGGCGGGGCGTCCTCGGCGCGCGCGCCGCCACGGCATGCCAGCGCCGCCAGCGAACCGGCGGCCGAGGCGGCGAGAAGGGCGGCCAGCGCGAGGTGCTTCATGACCCCGGCATCGTACGGCCGTTCTCCTCGTCGTGAATTCGCCGCCGCGATCCGAGCATCGCCATCAATTCGGAAAGTTCCGCCCGCGCCAGCAGCCGCGCCGCGACGCAGAAGACGGCGAGCCCCAGCGCGATGCCGCCACCCGCCACGGCGACCTGGCGCAGCGGCAGCGCCAGCCCGGCCACCAGCGTCCGCTCCGGCAGATCGAGGCTGCCGGCGAGCCAGCGCCAGCCGAGCACCGCACCGCCCATCGCGGCGGCCGCGGCGAGGATGCGCGCGGCGGGTGCCAGCAGCTCGCGGCGCGGGTCGAGCTGCGGCAGCGCGATGCCGCGCGCCAGCGCCACCGCGTTCCACAACGTCGCCAGCGTCGTCGCCCACGCGAGGCCGGGCGCGCCGAACGGGAAGACCAGCGCGAAGTTGAGCAACAGGTTCAGCGCCACGGCCTGCAGGCTGATGCGGACCGCCCGCGCCTGCTCGCCGCGGGCGTAGTCGGCGCGCGCGAGCAGGAGCACCACCGTCTGCAGCAGCAGGGTCGGCGCGCCGGCCGCGAGGCAGGCCCCGCTCGCCGCGGCGGCCGCCGCGTCGAGCTCGCCGCCCTCGAACAGCAATTCCATGATCGGCGCGGCGAGCGTCATCAACCCGACGATGGCCGGGATGCAGAGCGTCGCGGTGATGCGCAGCGCGGCGGACAGCGCCTGTGACAGTTCACGCTGCTCGCCGCGGGCGGCGGCGCGCGCCAGCACCGGATAGACGGCCGTGCCCATCGCCACGCCGACCACGCCGAGCGGCAGCTGCATCAGCCGCTGCGCGAGGTAGAGCTGGGTGACCGCGCCCTCGCCGGGAACCAGCCACTCGGCGATGAAGCTCGCGAGCAGCGTCGAGACCTGGCCGGCGGCGAGCCCCAGCACCATCGGCGCCATCCGGCGCGACACCTCGGCAACCTCGCGCGTGCGCACCGGCGCCGGCCCGAAGCAGTTGCAGCCGACGCGACGCAGCTCCCACCACTGGCACGCCACCTGCAGCGCGCCGCCGGCGAGGATGCCGATCGCGACCCACTTCGGGTCGGCGTCGGCGTCACCGGCCAACCAGCCGGCGACGACGGCGCCGATGATCCACGTGACGTTGCCGAGCGCCGGCGCCAGCGCCGGGAAGAAGAAGCGGCCGGCGAGGTTGGCCACCGCCTGCAGCTGTCCGGCGACGCAGATGAAGACGAGGTAGGGGAAGGTGTAGCGCAGCAACTCGAGCGTGGTGCGACCGGTCGCATCCGACTCGAAGAAGAGCAGCAGCCAGCGTTCGGGCAGCAGGATCAGCGCGGCGACCAGCGCGCCGGACAGCGGGACCAGCGTCGCCAGCAGCGACCAGATGATGCTGCGCGTCACGCGTTCGCGGCCGGCGACGCCCTCGCGCTTCTCGGTCTCGGCCAGCACCGGGACCAGCGCCGCCGACAGCGCCCCCTCGCCGAACAGCCGGCGGAAGAGGTTCGGGATGGTCCAAGCCAGCAGGATCGCGTCGGCGACGACCGGGCTGAAGAAGTAGACCGTGACCTTGTCGCGGAGCAGCCCGAGCACGCGGCTCGCCATCGTGCCGATCGCGATGGCGCGGGCCGGTCGCACCGCCGCGAGGGCATGCGGCTCACCTTCGCGCGGGGCTTCGGGCATCGGCGCTGCCATCCTCGGCACGGGAACGCGCCGAGGATGCCCCCGAGTCGCCGCCGTTCAATGCCGCGCCGCGGTCGTCCACGTCGGCGATCGCGCTCCCCGCGGAACGGGGGGCGCTTCGAGGGTCGCGCGCACCCGCAGGCGGCGGGTCAGTTCGGGCGAACGCCGATCGGGCGGCCGCCTTGGTCGACGGCGACGTAGACCACCTCGGCGGTGGTCACCTCGACCTTCTGGTTGCAGTCCGAGAAGCGCTCGGCCTCGACCCGGATCTGCACCGTGATCGACGTGGTGCCGACGCACAGCACGCGGCCGCGGTAGGAGACGACGTCACCGACGTAGACCGGCGCGATGAACTTGACCTCCTTCATCGCCACGGTCACGAAGCGATGGCACGCGTGCCGGCGCGCGATCGCGGCGCCCGCGAGGTCGATCTGGGCGAGGATCACGCCGCCGAAGATGGTGCCGCCGCCGTTGGTGTCGCGCGGCAGCAGGATGGTGCGCAGCGCCAGGTCCTCGGGGGCGTCGGGCGACGGGTTGCTCACGGGGGCGGTCCTTCCGCGGGCCGGATCAGCCTCAATGGCTGCACACGTGGTCGTGGAACAGCAGCGCCGCGGCGCCGATCCCGGCCAGCAGCAGCAGCACCTTCATCCCGCGGTCCTTGCGGCCGTGGAAGACTTCGGGCAGCAACTCGCCGACCGCGACGTAGAGGAAGGTGCCCGCGGCCAACCCCTCGGCCGGCGCCAGCAGGTGGTCGGGCATGTGGGTGGCGAACAGGCGGCCGGCGACGATGCCGACCGGCGAGACCATGGCGTAGGCCGCGAGCAGCAGCAGCACCGTGCGCCGCGTCATCTGCGACAGCAGCAGCACCGACACCAGCGAGAACGCCTCGGCCGGCTTGTGCGACAGCGTCGCCGTCACCATCGACTCGCGCAAGCTCGCATCGTCGAACGCGATGCCGATGCCGATGGCGCCGCCGAGCGTGTGGACCGAGAGGCCGACGAAGCTGGCGATGCCGACCACCCGGTGCCCGCCGTGGTGCGCCGGATGCTCGTGGCCGTGGTGCGGTTCGTGGTCGTGGTCATGCTGGTGGTGATGCGGGTCGGAGTGGCGCAGCAGCAGCTCGGCGAAGAACACGGCGAGCACCCCGCCCAGCACGCACGCCCACATCGCGATCGAGTGGCTCCGGTGCGCCACCTCGGGCAGGAGGTGGAGGAAGGTCACGCCGAGGAAGAAGCCGCTGGCCAGCGCGATGATCGCGTGGAGGGCCCGCTGGTTGGGGCGCAGCACCAGCGGCAGCACGCCGGCGCCGACGACCAGCGCGACGATCGCGAGCGCGACGGTGATGGGGGAGTCCATGCGGCACGGATGAAAGCGGCCCGTGCGGTCCGGCGCAATCGCCGCGCCGACGCGCGCCCGAACGGAAGGCGCGATCAGCCGCCGAGCTTGCCGAGGAGCGGCGTGAAGTAGCGGTAGTAGACCTCGAGCATCAGCACGCACATCGCGGTGGTGTAGGAGCGATCGCGCGGATCGTCCAGCGCGTAGTCGCGCGCGTAGAGGTCGATCTCCTCCCAGCTGCCGTCGCGCTGCTGCGCCGGCAGCAGGGTCTGCTGCAGCGCCGCGTTCCACTCGCGCCACGCGGTCCCGCCGCGGCAGAAGAGCGCGCGGCGTCGAAGTCGCCGGCATCGAACAGCGCGTCGGCACGCGCCAGCTGCAGCCGGTCGGCGAGCTCCTTCGCCGGTTTCGCCGCGAGGCCGCGCTCGAAGAAGGGGAGCGCTGCCTTCGCGCCGGCGCGCCGCCGTTCGGCCTGACCGCGCCACCAGCACGCCTCGCCGGACCACGGCGACGGGGTCCCGTCCGCCGCTGCCAGCAGGCGATCGAGCACGGCCGCCGACTCCTCGTCGCGGCCGGCGCGCTGCAGGTGGATCCCGGCGTGGAGGTGCGCTTCCGGCAGCAGGGGGCTGTCGGGCACCGCCTGCTCGAGACGCAGGAACCACTGCGCGGCGCGGCCGTCATCCTGCTGGGCCGCGGCGGCGAAGCCGGCGGCGGAAAGCGCGTCTCGAACCATTCGCCCTGCGTCACCTTCTGAAACGCCGGCAGCGCCTCGGCCAGCTGCTGCTGCATCCGGCTCTCGCCAAGCAGGAACCACGCTTCGGCCGCTGCCGCGTCCTGCGGGTGGCGACGGAGGAAGAGCTGCAGCGCCTCCGCCGCCTCGGGTTGCGCACCGCCACCCGGCCAGCCGTTCGCTCCTTGGACGCGAGCGAACGACGAACGGACGAATCGCGCGCCGGGCGCGGTTGCAGCGGGTCGCTGCCGCGCCGAGGCGGAGCCCCGCGTCAGCTCCCGCTGCCGCCCGTCTTCGCTTCGAGTGCCGCGAGCCGCGCTTCGAGCGCCGCGATCGTCTTCAGCGCCGCGGGCAACTTCTCGCTGGCGGCGAGCTCGCGCAGGGCCTGGCGGTGCGGGCGCGCCCAGAAGCCCCAGTAGTCGCCGGGCTCTCTGATGCTCCCGCCGATGCCGGAACGGGCGCCGAAGCGGCAGTTGCTGGCGACCTTGACGTGGTCGGCGACTCCGGTCTGGCCGCCGAGCAGGCAGTTCTCGCCGATCTCGGTCGAGCCGGCGACGCCGGTGAGGCCGGCGCAGATCGTGCGCGCGCCGATGGTCACGTTGTGGCCGAGGTGCACCTTGCTGTCGAGCTTCACGTCGTCGCCGATGCGCGTCTCGCCGAAGCGGGCACGGTCGATCGTGACGTGATTGCCGATGTCGACGCGGTGGCCGACGACGACGCGGCCGATGTGGCGCAGGCGGACCGCGCCGGTGGGGCCGAAACCGAAGCCGAACCCCTCGCCGCCGACCACCGAGCCGTGGCCGACGAGGCAGTCGTCGCCGAGCGTCGCGCACGACGCGATCACCGCGCCCGCCTGGATCCGGCCGCGGGCTCCGATCACCGCGTCGGGCTCGATCACCGCGTGCGGCCAGAGTCGCGTCCCGGGGCCGATCCGCGCGCGCGCTCCGATCACGGCGAACGGGCCGACGGCCACGCCCTCGCCGAGCACCGCGGTCGGATCGACCTGGGCGGTCGCGTGGAGGCCCTTCTCGAGCCACGGCGGCGGCCACAGCCCCAGCCGGTCGATCACCCGGTTCTGCGCGATCTGCGGCACCGGCGTGACGATCAGGGAGCGGCCGCGGAGTTCCGCCGCGAGCTTCGGCGGGCAGAGCAGCACCGCTGCCGCCGACGCCTGCGCCGCCGCGAGGAAGCGCTTGTCGTCCAGTGCCGCGATCTCGGTCGGCCCCGCCGTCTCGATCGGTCCGACCCCGTCGACGAGCGTCTCGCCCTGCGTCGCGTCGCCCTGGAACTGTCCCTGCACCAGCTCCGCGACCTCGCGGACGCTCAACCGCACCTTGCCCTGCACCATCCGGTCACCTCCCGTGAGGGCAGGCATTCTGCCGGAGCGGCCGCCCGGTTGCCCGTCGCCCGCCCGGCCGGTCAGCGGATGAAACGCGCCGCCCAGCTGCGCACGATCTGGCCATTCAGGACGTGGACCCGGCGGAGCTTCTGCAGGGTGCCCGCGGAGAAGGTCGACAGCGGCAGGTGGACGATGTGGCGGTGGAGGAGGCGGGCAGTGGCCACCAGCTCGGGGCGCGGCGGCCTGGTGGCGACCCAGGCGACGAAGCGGTCGCGGGCGTGGAACAGGGCGGCCAGCAGCAGCCGCTCCGACGGGCGGCGCGCCTTCTCGAAGCGCAGGTCGTCCCAGACGTCGGGGATCGCGATCGGCGGGAAGAGGAACATGCAGCCGCCGTAGCGCGCACGCCCGATTCCGGGACCGATGAGGTCCTGCAGCGGGTCGGTGGAGTAGAAGGCGAGCGTCGACTCCTGCGCGTGCTCGGCCGCCCAGGTCATCCGCAGCGGGAAGCGGCTGCCGTCGTCATCCTCCTCGAAGATCAGCACCACCGCGCCGACCTTGCCCGGCACGCGCGGCTCGACCTTGACGTGGATCTTGCCGGTGGGGAGGTCGCGCAGCGTCTCGCGGATGGCGAGGCCGTCCTTCAGCGAGCTGGCGAACTCCTCGGTGCGGATGCGGTCGATCCCGGCCAATGACAGCGTGCGGCTCGAGACGTACGCGCGCAGGTTCTCGATCAGGATGTCCTCGGGCGGCCAGCTGCACGAGGCGTGGGGGTTCCAGACCGACTTCCAGCGCTCGCGGTCGATCTTCGGCGGCTTGTCATGGAGGCGCACGCGCCGGAGCGTCCGCCAGTCGCCGGGCGCGCGCGACGTGATCCGCGCGATGGCATCGCCGATCCGCGCCCGCTCGCCGGTGGCCTCGAAGATCAGCCCGGCGTCGGGAGCGTCGTAGGCGGCGTCCGCGGCGGACTCCGCATCGGCGTCGGTCCCCTCGGGCGACGGCGGGCGCCTTGCGGCGGGGGGCGGCGGCGCGGCGTCGTCAGCGGCGGCCTCGGGGGCCGGCTTCGCGGGAGTCGCCGCCGCCTCGTCGGGCAGAGCGTTCGGCGGATAGCGCGCCGCGACGTGCAGCAGCGCCAGCGCGAAGTCGTTGCCGATGACGCCCTTGGCGGCGACCACCAGCGAGTAGAGGTCGGGCGCCAGGCGGCCGCGACCGACCACCAGCTTGCGCACGAAGTCGAGCATCGTCGCCAGCGCGGCCGGCGTCGGCTGGTCGAGCGCGTCGGCGTGTTCCTCGCGGAAGTGCTCGCGCGTCGCCAGCAGCAGCGCCTTCATCGCGAGGATCTGGTCGTGGCGGCCGATCTCGATCGAGTTGCGGTGGCGCTCCCACGCGAAGGTCACGAACGGCATCTCGCCCAGGACGTGGAACAGCGACGCCGGGTGGATCGGCGTCAGGCCGACGGCATCGGCGGCCGGTCCGGCGCCGCGGTGGAGCGCGCCGCTGCCGGCCGCGAGGTGAGCGCGGATCCGCTCCCAGTGCGCCATCCCGCAGAGGAACAGCACGTCGCCGCGCGCCTCGGACGCTGCCGCCAGCACCGCGAGTCGCGCCGCCATGTGGCGCTCGCGCGCGTGGTCCTCCTCGGTCGGCGGGTGCTCGCGGCGGATGGTGGGCAGCGCGGCGCCGTAGAACTCGTCGATGCCCAGCGTCAGCAACGCGTGCGGGTCGGGCATCACGAAACGCCGGCCGGCGAAGTCCTCGACCTCGGCGTCGATGAAGTGGATCGGGACGCGCTCGCCGCGCGCGATCCGCAGCGCCTCGATGATGGCGTCGCAGGGATCGATCGGGACGTACCAGGTGCGCAGACCGGTCGCCGCGGAGACATCCTCGTCCTCGCCGCCGCGCGCGTCGCGTTCGGGCGTCCACGGCGAGGCGTCGTACTCGCCGCGGGTCCAGTCGCGATAGACCGCGGCATGGATCCGCGGCAACAGCTCGAGCCCGCGCAGCACCGCGGGGCGGACGCTCGGCGGAAGCTCCACCGCCAGCGCGGCGTGGCGCTTGCCGAGCATCCGCTCGCGCACCGCCACCGCGAACGCCACCCGCCCGTGGACCAGCGGGATCACCTCGACGTTCTTCCAGCGCAGCGGCGGAGGCAGTTCCATCGCGCTGCAACTTAGCCCGTCTCATTCAGGCGCCCCGTCGCCGCGTGACCGGGCGCAAGGACGGGACGGGTCAGCGGCGCGAGCCGCCGGGAGCGGGGCCGGCACGCTGAAGCGCGGCCATCCGGCCGCCGCGGCACTCCGCGGCAGCGTTCTCCAGCGCGATCAGCCCCTGCCGGCGGGGCTGCCCGCTGCCGGCCTGGCCCGCTTCACCGGACGCTCCCCGGTCGGATCGTGACGGTGCCTCAGGGGCGCCGCCGCGGGTCGCCGTCGCCGCCCTTGCCGCCCTCCGCATCGTCATCGCCGTCGTCGTCTTCCTCGTCGAGGTCCTCCTCCGAGGTCATGAATTCGGAGACGTCCTTCACGTCCTTCGGGAAGAAGAGGCCGGCGGCGCGCTGCTCGAAGTTCTCGGCATCGTCGCCGAGGATCTGCTTCACCGCCTGGTGGAACGCGTCCTCGAGCGGCGACTTGCGCGCGCCGTGGAGCTTCAGGGCGTAGCGCATGATGTTGATGCCATCGCGCGTCGAGTAGTCGAGGTTGTGGCGGTGCGCGTCCTGCAGGAAGCTCACCGTCAGCTCGAGCAGCTGCGCCGGCGCGAAGTCGACGTTGTACTGCAGCACCTGCAGCTCCTCGTCGCGCTCGGGGAAGTCGACGAAGATCAACGGCTGGATGCGCGAAACCATGTACTCCGGCACCTCGTAGGTCGAGGCGTCGTCGTTCATCGTCACGCAGCAGCGGAAGTCCTCGTGCGCCGGGATGCGGATGCCGGCGACGATCGACTCGGCGTAGCGGCGATGGTCCAGCAGCGGGGCGAGCGACGCCCAGCTCTTCTCCGGCATCCGGTTGGCCTCGTCGAGGATGGCGACGCCGCCCTCGATCATCGCGCTGACCAGCGGCGAGGCGTGGTAGCTGATCTTCCCCGCGCCCGACAGCACCGGCGTGACCAGCAGGTCCTCCGGTCGGGTGTCGGTGGTGCACTGGTAGATGAACGCCGGCTTGCCGAGGCGCTGCGCGGCGGCCTGCGCCAGCGTCGTCTTGCCCATGCCGGGTTTCCCGACCAGGCGCGGCGTCAGCGGCAGGTCGCTCTTCGTGATCCGAGTCCAGCAGGCGAGGATCTGTTCGAGCAGCTCTTCCTGACCGATCCAGCGCGCGGCCTGCGCCACCGGTTCCGCCAGGGTGAGAGTGATCTCGCCGATCGTATGGGTGCGCATGAGGCGCGCGATGGTAGCGCCGCGCTGCGTCGCAGTGCGCCGCGCGCCGGTGGTGGCGCCGCGCGCCGCTCCGCGAGCGGAATCGGGTTCCCATCGCGGCGCGTGCCGCGAGGTCGGCTTCAGACAGCCGTGGCGCTGACGATGGAGGGTGGTGCGCGATGCGGCGGGCCGCACGGCCGGCCTGAAAGTCGCGCAACACCATGACGCGACACCTGGAACACCCCCGGTCCGTCCGCCGCCGGCGCCACCGCACGCGCGGCATCACGCTGGTCGAGGCGATGGTCGCCTCGGCGGTCCTCGCGGTGGGGGTGGTGAGCCTGACCAGCGTCGCGGCCAACAGCGTCCGCCTCCACCAGGCCGGCGAGAAGAAGTCGGCGGCGATCGTTCGCTCGAGGCGCAGATCGCCACGATCGAGAGCACGCCGTTCGCGGGGCTCGCAGCGCTCGACGCGGCGACCTTCGACTTGGACGGCGCGATCGCGGCCGAGGGCGGCTACCCGCAGGGCGGTGTCGGCGCCGGTGCCATCAGCGGCGTGGTCAGCGTGGATGCGCCCACCGGCGACCCCACGGCGTTGCTCGAGATCACCGTCTCGCTGACCTGGCAGGGGATGAGCGGTCCCGTCGTGATGACGCGTCGCATCCGCCGTTCGGCGCTGGGAGGCTGAGCCATGGCCGCACCCGCGACGAGCCGCCGTGTTCGCCTGGTCGGCCGCTCCTGCCGCGGCATGACGATGCTCGAACTCTCGCTGTCGACGGTGGTGCTGGCATTCCTCGTCTTCGCCGCCGCCTCGGTGGCGAAGGTCGCGCTCGACGCCACCGGCACGGTCGTCGTCGCCGACGCGACGGCGGGCAAGGAGCGGCGCACGAGCGACCGGCTGGAGGAACTGCTGCTGTCGGCCAGCCTGGCGATGTTGCAGGGCACCCCGAGCCAGGGGCAGATGGTCGAACCCCTGCAGGAGGACGTCGACTACGCCGACGTCAGCTTCCGTCGCGTGGTCGGCTTCGCCGATGGCGCGGTCATCTACGAGCCCGCGCTCGGCACCGCTCCGATGCGGCTGTACCGCTCGACCGTGCGGACCGGCACCGGCTCGCTGGTTCTCGAGGACGGCGGCAGCACGATCACGCTGCTCGACCACGTGACCGGCCTGTCGGTCCGCCGCAGCGGCAACAAGCTCACCGTGACGGTGGAGCACGGTGACCACGAAATCCGGACCGACGTCCACGACCTCGTCCTGCGCGTCCCGTGAGCGTGACGAAGTGATGGAGCCCCGCATGTCGACCCCGCATCGCACCCGACGTGGCAACGCCCTGTTGATCGCGCTGGGAGCCACCACCACGCTGATCGTCTCCGCCGGCACGCTGCTGGTCGCCGTGACCAACGAACGCACCGGCACCGAGCAGTCGGTCGTCAACGCGCAGGCGCGCGACGCCTCGACCTCGGGCGCCGAGGACGCGCTGGCGATCCTCGACAACAACGCCAACTGGACCGGCACGTTCCAGTCGGCCTACGGCGGGCCCCTCGCGGACGTCACGGTGTCCGTCTGGGGCACGGACGGCATCGACAACGACGGCGACGGCAGTGCCGACGAGTCCGACGAGGAGGTCTTCGTCAGCGTGACCTCGGTCGGCCGGGTCAACCAGCAGCTCGACGGCAGCGGCCTGCTGGTCGAGCGCGCGTCGCGCAGCGCCGACAGCCGCACCGAGGTGGTGCTGCAGCGCACCTCGCTCAACCTCGCCGCCGACCAGGCGATCTACGTCGACGATGCGGCGGCCACCTTCAAGTTCTCCGGCACGGCGTTCCTCATCAGCGGCAACGACACCAACATCGACGGCTCGGCGGGGCCCGGCGCGGCCAAGCCGGGCATCGGCACGGTCGGCGACCCTAACGGGATCAAGAGCCAGCTCAAGACCAACCAGAAGCCGAAGGTCATCGGACTGGGCGGTCCGCCGAGCGTGGCCAACGTCGGCGACATCGACATGCCGACGACCATAGACTCGCTCAAGGCGCTGGCGACGATCGTCTTCAACGGTCCGGATGATCTGTACTCGGGCGACCTCGGCGACTTCGACGCCAAGGTCGCGGTCATCACCCACGCCAAGGGCAACCTGAAGCTGAACGGCAGCTCGTCGGGCTGCGGGATCCTGATCGTCGACGGCGACGTCGACTTCAACGGCAACTTCGATTTCGCCGGCCTGATCTACGTCTCGGGTGCCGTCCGCTTCAACGGCGGCGGCGGCGGCAAGAACCTGCGCGGCGCGCTGTTCACGCTGGGCGCGGTCACCGGCAACGACGTGACCATCAACGGCTCGGTCGACCTCCGCTACAGCTCGGAGGCGATCACCCTGGTCAATACCCAGCTTTCGAGCGGGCTGACGGTGGTGTCATGGAAGCGCAGCTGATCGTCCAGCTCCTGCTCGCCGCCGCCTGTGCGGGCGAGCCGGCGCCCGCGCCGCCGACCGCCGATGGTGCGGCGGACGAGGTCGCATCGCGCGAGCGCGGCCAGAAGGCGCCCGAGGCGCGGCTGACGCGGGTGCGACTCGAACTCGATCGAAGCGAGCGATGGGCGTGGCGATTGCCGGCCGAGGCGGACGGGCGCCTCGCCCTGCTCACCGACGACGGCGCGCTGGCCTGGGTCAAGCTCGACCCGCCGCCGCAGTGGCTCGAGGTGACGAGCGCGCCGCTCGAGGAACTTGATCCGGCGCGGCTGGTCGGGCTGCTCGACGACGAGTGCGAGGCGGTCCGCGACGCCGGCGAGGAGCTCCTGCTGAAGCAGGGCGATGCCGCTGCGGCGGCGCTCGGCAGCGCGCTGGTCGCCGCGCCTGCGCGGGTGCGGCGCGCTGCGCTGGCAGTGCTGGCGGAGCACCCGCAGAAGCAGTGGTGCGCGCGGATCCGCGAGCGGTTGCGCGACGACGACGTCGGTGTGCGGCGCGCCGCGCTGACCGCGTACGCCGCGCTGGCGCCTGCGGACCTGGTGGCGACCGCGCTCGACGTGCTGCGCTTCGACCGCCATCCGCTGCTGCACCACGACGCCATTGCCGTGCTGGGTCGGCAGGGAGATCTGCGGGTGGTCGACACGCTGCTCGAACACCTCGACGAATGTGACGACCGCAGCGAACGGCTGGTCGCGTTCGATGCGCTGCGTCGGCTGACCGGGAAGAAGTTCGGTCGCGATGCCGAGGCGTGGCGCGCGTGGTGGACCAACCACCGGGCCGAACTGCTGCCGAACGACGCCGAGTGAGCCGGCACGCGGTCGCGGTGTCGCTTGGGCCCGTCGCAGCTCACCCGGAAACGTCTTCCGCGTGCCGCGAACCTCGGTGCCGACGGCTGCAGTGACACCGCGCCCTTCCGATGAGACGGGCGCGGCGGCGAAACGAGCCGCGACCCGCCGATGAGAACGGAGCCTCGACGCCCGATGAGCACCACGCCCCCGACGACCGGCTCGACCGCCCTCCGGGCGCAGCGCCGCAGCGCGCAAGTGCGGTCGCGGCGCGGGCTGACCCTGGTCGAGACGGTGTGCGCGGCGACGGTGCTGACGGTCGCCGTGCTTGGCCTGTCGCAGGTCGCGCTGACCAGCAGCGACCTGCGCGAGTCGGGCGCGCAGAAGGCCGCGGCGATGCGCGCGGTGCAGGAGCAGCTGGCGCAGGTGCAGGCCACCGATTTCGCGCTGCTGCTCGCCACCTGGAACGACACGGCCTTCGACGTCGTGCTCGGCGGTGCGACCCATGCCGGCCTGCGTCCGCAGGCGGGCGACGTCGACGGGCGCTCCGGTCGCGTCCTCGTGACCGCTCCGACCGGACAGCCGGGCGAGCTGCTCGAGGTCCTGGTGCGAGTCGACTGGGCCGGTGCGAACGGCCCGCAATCGGTCGCGCGCACGCTGCGCGTGTCGCGCATCGGGAGCGGCTCGTGACGGATCCCGGGCGACGCGGCGGGTTCACGTTGATCGAGGTGCTGATCTCGACGGCGCTGCTGTCGTTCCTGATGTTGCTGGCCGGCGTCGTCACGCGCGGCTCGATGACGACGACGGGGCAGGGGATCGCGCTCGACAGCGCCGACGGACGGGTGCAGCGGGCGCTCGAGCGGGCCCGCCGGCAGCTCGCCTCGGCCAGCCTCGCGACGCTGCAGGCGGAACCCCTGGACGATCCGACGCTCCAACCGATGACCGACGCGGTGGCTTACGACAACGTCGCGTTCCGGCAGGTGACCGGGTTCGCCGGCGGTGAGCCGCTGCTGGAGCCCGACCTCGCCGCGGCACCGATGCGGCTCTGGTTCGAGCCGGCTGGCGCGGGCGGCGGGACGGTCTGGCTCGATGACGGCGCCGGCGCGGTGGCGCTGGTTCGAGCCGTGGATGCCCTGCGCATCACGAAGGCGGGCCGTCGACTCGACCTGGCGATCGATTTCGCGCGACCGGCGGCGGTCGCGAGTTCCACCATGCGGCTCGCAGTCGCGCTGGTGGTGCCGTGATGCGGAGGGTGCGAACGATGCGGTGCGCGAAGGCGGACAACGGCGGGACGGCGCGCGGTCAGCGCGGCAGCGCGATGCTGCTGGTGCTCTGCGCGGCGGTGCCGCTGATGGTGGCGGGTGGCACGATGCTGTTCGCCGTGGTGCGCGAGCGGGCGCTGAACGAGCAGCTCGCCGCGGAGGCTTCGGCCGACGATGCCGCGGCATCGGGAGCGCACGACGCGCTGGCGCTGCTCGCGCTCGATCCCGGCTACACCGGCAGCTATGTGCTGGCGGTCGACGGCCACGTCGCGAACGTCTCGGTCACGGCGTGGCTCGGCGATGGCGTCGACAACGACGGCAACGGACTCGTGGATGATGCGGCGGAAGCCGACTGGTCGACCATCACCGCCGAGGGCGTGGTCAATGGCGCCGCCACGGGCGGTCAGGGCGGTGCGACCGACGGCAGCGGCGGGCTGCTCGATGCGCCGCGGCGCGAGGCGCGCGCGACCGTGCAGGCGATCGCCTGGTTCGAGCACCTCACCGTGCCGGCCGCGCAGTCGTTCTATTGCCACGATCCCGAAGCCGACTGGAACTTCATCGGCACCGCCTTCCTCATCTCCGGTCACGACATAAACCCGGACGGAACCACCGGCGGCGCCGCATCGATCCCCGGGATCGGAACGCCCGGCAACACCGTCTCGATCACGAAGCAGCTTGGCAGCACCCAGAAGGGGCGCGTGAAGGGGCAAGGCAAGTTTCCGAGCGTGCGCAAGGTGGTCTCGATCGACGTCGATTCGCTGCTCGAAGACTGGGAGCCGCACGCGACGGTGCGCTACGACGGGCCGCTGGACACCCTCGGCGACGTCAAGCTCGGTGACCGGACCGCGCTGCAGCCGCAAGTCACCCACGCGAAGGGCGACCTCAAGCTCACCGGCACCACCACCGGCTGCGGCATCCTGCTGGTGGAGGGCAACCTCGAGGTGACGGGCGCGCTCGACTTCGCCGGCCTCGTGGTCGTCGGCGGCAACACGACGTTCAAGCCGGGGTCGAACAAGCAGGTCATCTGGGGCGCGCTCGCCACCATTGCCACGGTGACGGGAGAGGACATCCAGATCGGCGGCGACGCGACCATCCAGTACAGCTCGAGCGTGCTCAGCACCGTCGGCGATTCGCTGTCGGGGTTGAGGCTCAAGAGCTGGACGCAGCGCTGAGCGCGCCGCGCGTCGGGCGACGGGCGACGGGCGACGGGCGGGGTTCCGTCTCCGGACCCTGAGGTCCGGTCCCCGGATCCGACCCTGCAGCAAGCCGGGCCGACGCGTCGCGCGCGCCGGCCCGGAACGTACGTTCGATCTGCCCGCCGCGGGCCGGCGGCGCGTCGGCGTCACTCGGCGCCAGCCTTCTCCTTCTTCTTGCCGCCCGCCGACTTCGCATCGGCGACCAGCTTGTCGATCTCCGCGTCGAGCACCGCCTCGGCCGGCGAGCCGAGCCACTTCTGCCGGATCGTCCCGTTGTGGTCGATCAGGTAGAGCGTCGGCCAGCCGCGGACGTTCCACGCGGTGGGGATGGCGCCGGCGGTGCCGTCCTTGCCGCACCAGAAGCTGCGCCAGGTGATCTGCTCATCCTTGAACTTCGGCTTCATCGCGGCGAGGTCGACGTCGCTGTTGACCCCGATCAGTGCGAACGGCTCGTCCTTCAGCTTGTTCACGAGCGACCGCTCGTGCGGGAACATGGCCCGGCAAGGGCCTCACCAGTACCCCCAGAAGTCGAGCAGCACCACCTTGCCGCGGTAGTCCGACAGCTTGAAGTTCACGCCGTCGAGGTCGGGTCCCTCGATCTCGGGCGCCGTTCCGCCGATCTTCAGGTTCTTCAGCGCGTTGACGGTGTTCTTGACCCAGTCACCGTAGCTGCCGCCGCGCATCTGCTTCTGCGCGCCGTGTGCCGCGCTGAACGCCTCGAGGTCGGCGATCAGCCGGGTCTCGCCGGCAGCGTCCAGCGGCGTGTTGCTCGCCGCATCGGCGCGCTGCGACAGCGGTCGGAACGCCAGCGCCGCCTTCACCGCGAGGCTCTTCGAGCCGGCCAGCTTGGCGGTGCAGCCGTCGGCCTCCTTCTTCAGCTTCTCGTTGGACGGCATGCCGAGCGCGAGCGCGGCGATGCGATCGTCGTCGATGAAGTCGGAGAAGAGCTTGTCCGCCGCATCGTGCCACGCCCGCAGCGACTTCTCGCTCACGGGAGTCAGGTACGGGTTGGCGGCGAGGACCAGCACCTGGTTCAGCGCCTCGAACTCGGCCGGTTCGCCCGCGTTCTGGTCGTAGATCTTCCAGCAGCGGTCGATCAGCGCCTGCAGTTCGTCCTCGCTGATCAGCGGCGGTCGCACGCCCGTGGCACCACCCACCGGCGCCTTCGCCGAGTTGTTGCGCAGCGTGGTGACGAAGTCGTTCTGCACCGCGGCTGCCGTGTCGTCTTCCTGCGCGAGCACGGGGGGGCTCGCACCGACGACGAGACAGGCCGCAAACAGCCAGCTTCTCATCCGGTCCTCCTTCGGGTCCTTCGGCGGCGCCGGGCATCCCGAGCGCCGGCACGGCAGGCTAGCGTGCGGCGCCGGCGTGTCGCTGGCGCGGAGGGCGAGCGGGCCGGATCGGCGCGCGATCGGCGGCGACGGTCGCGTTAGCTTTCCGTCATGCTCGCGTCCGTGCCGCTGCTCGAGTTGCCGACCGCTTCCCGTCCGGCCGCCGGTTTCGCCACTCGCCTGCAGGCGGCCTGGCGCGACTTCGGCTTCGTCGGCATCCGCGGCCACGGCATCGCGCCGGCAGTGATCGCGGCCGGGCTGGCGACGGCGCGCGCGTTCTTCGCGCTGCCGGAGGCGATCAAGCGCCGCTACGAGGTCGTGGGCGGTGCGGGGCAGCGCGGATACACGCGGTTCCGCGTCGAGAAGGCGCGTGATCAGCGCGCGGCCGACCTGAAGGAGTTCTGGCACGTCGGGCGGGAGGTGGGGCGCGACCACCCGCTCGCCGCGATGTTGCTGCCGAACCTCTGGCCGGACGAGGTTCTCGGCTTCCAGTCGGCCCAGCTCGCGCTCTTCGCCGAGCTCGAGCGACTCGGCAGCGCGCTCCTGTCGGCGCTGGCGCCGACGCTCGGCCTGCCGATCGACTGGTTCGCCAGGCGGATCGCGCAGGGGAACTCGATCCTGCGCTCGATCCACTACCCGCCGCTTCCGGCCGCGGGCGCCACCGGCGCGGACCTGCTCGGTGCCGCCGTTCGCGCGGCGGCGCACGAGGACATCAACCTGATCACCCTGCTGGTCGGCAGCGACGAGCCGGGACTCGAGATCCTGACGCGCCAAGGCGACTGGCTGCCGATCACGACGCTGCCGGGCACCATCGTGGTGAACGTCGGCGACATGCTGCAGCGGCTCACCAATGGCGTGCTGCCGTCGACGACGCACCGCGTGGTGAATCCGCCGCCGCCGTGGGACGCGCGCTCGCGCCACTCGATCCCGTTCTTCCTCCATTTCGAGCCCGAAGTCGTGATCGAGCCGCTCGCGAGCTGCGTGAGCGATGCGACCCCCGCGCGGTGGCCGCCGATCCGCGTGCACGACTACCTGCAGGAGCGGCTGCGCGAGATCGGACTCGTCGCCGACTGAGCGCCGGTCAGCGCGGATCCTCGCGCATGCCTTTCACCACCCATGCGCCGGATGCCAGCGCGAGCAGGCCGCAGCCGAGCGCCGCGCCGGTGCGGCCGAACAGCGCGTGGCCGCACGCGAACAGGAGTCCGTACGCCGCCACCGTCGCCGCGAGCCACAGCACGAGGTCGCGGCGCAGCGAGGCGGCCGGCCGGCCGGTCGCGGCGGCGACGGGGCCCCATGCGCCGCCCGGTCGCACGCGAGCGAAGAAGCGGGCGAGGTGCGCCGCCGAGCAGGGGCGCGTGGCGAGGGTGGCGGCGACCCACGCGACCGTCGTGACGGCGACCACGGCGAGGAGTCGCTGCCAGCCGGCGGTGAAGTTCGCCGCGACCCCGTCGATCTGCAGCAGCGCCGCGGTCGCCACCGAGGCGACCATCGCCGCGATCTCGCTCCAGGCGTTGACCCGCCACCAGAGCCAGCGTGCGAGCAGGACGAGCCCGGTGCCGGCGGTGAACTCCCAGACCAGGCCCCAGCCGTCGCCCGCGCGGTCGAGCGACCAGGTGATGACGACGCCGGCGAGCGTGACGATGGCGACGGTGAGGCGGGCGATCGCGACGCCCGCGGACGGGTCGAGCGGGGGCGCGCCGCCGACCGCGCCGCCGGCGGCACGCGCGCGCGCCTGTCGCAGCGGCAGCCAGAAGTCGTTCACCAGGTAGCTCGCCGAGAGGTTGAGCAGCGACGTGATGGTGCTCATGTAGGCGGCGAGGAAGGACGCGACGACGAGACCGAGCGCGCCGGCGGGAAGCAGGCGGAACATCCACGGGTAGGCCATCTCGGCGTCGAGCGGGGCGGCGGACTCCGGCAGCGGCGTCCCGTCGGCGGCGAGGCCGGCGAACGCCGGCTGCAGCGCCAGCGCCGCGAGTCCGGTCACGATCCACGGCCAGGGCCGCAGCGCGTAGTGGACGCCGATGTACCAGAGCGTGCCGCCGCGCGCGTGCTGCTCGTCGCGCGCCGCGAACATCCGCTGCGCGACGTAGCCGCCCCCGCCCGGCTCGGAGCCCGGGTAGTAGACCGCCCACCACTGCACCAGCAGCGGGACGATCAGCAGCCCGAGCAGCGCATCGCCGCCGCTCGGCAGCAGGGCGAGGAAGTCGCGCCCGCTCGCCGTCTCGATCGCCCGCACGCGCTCCAGCATCGGCGCGAGACCGCCGCACTCGGCGACGCCGAGCCAGGCGACGATCACCGCGCCGACCATCGCCACCACGAACTGCAGCACGTCGGTCGCGACGACGCCCCACAGCCCCGACAACGCCGTGTAGCCGAGGGTCAACGCGATCAGCAGCCCGATCGTCGCGGTCTCGCTGGCGAACGGACCGGTCTCGGGCAGCACCACGCGCAGCACCTTGACCATCGCCTTGGTGACCCAGCCGAAGACGATCGCGTTCAGCAGCAGGCCGAGGTAGAGAGCCTTGAAGCCGCGCAGCAGGCGCGCAGCGCGGCCGTCGTAGCGCAGCGCGATCAGCTCGACCTCGGTGGTGATCTCGGCGCGCCGCCACCAGCGCGCGAAGACGAACACGGTGAGAGTCCCGCCGACCAGGAAGTTCCACCAGCTCCAGTTCTGCGCAGTGCCGTCCTTCAGCACCATCCCGGTGACGATCAGCGGCGTGTCGCTCGCGAAGCTGGTTGCGATCATCGACGTGCCGAGCGCCCACCACGGCAGGTCGCGTCCCGACAGGAAGTAGTCGTCGAGGCTCTTCCCCGCCCGCCGTGCGAACCACAACCCGATCGCGAGCGACGCGGCCAGGAAGGCCACGATCACCCAGCCGTCGAGCGCCGTCATCTCCACTCGCATCGTGCCATCCTGATCCGGGACGAGAACGGCGCTCGGAACTGCAAGCTGCCGGCTCGTCGCGAGTATCCACCGACCGGAACGCGGAACGCAACCGGCGGGCTAGCCCGTAGCGCCCTCCGGATCGCCGGGAAGCCCGTGCCGGGCGAGCAGGGCCAGCCACTCGCGCTGCGGCGTGAAGCGGGCGTGGGGCGGCCGGACCGTCGGGGGCAGGCCGCCGGCGATCAGCGCTGTGCGCACGCGCCGCCGGGCCAGGCGACAGGTCGCGACGAAGCGGGCCGGCGCGCGGGCGATCGCCGCTGCCGCGTCGCGCAGGAATGCGGCAAGGTCGTCGTCACGCCGGAAGAAGCACGGCTGGATGTCGACCTGCTCGTCGAACCACGCCTCGACCTCGCGGCGCGACCCGCCGTGCCAGGCGCAGCTCTCGATGCAGCAGGCGAGCTCCTCGCGCAGCAGCTGCGCGCCCGCCTCGGTGGCGAGATCGAACGGGATCCGCGCGGCCGCCGTGCCGTGGTCCCGCTCGAGTCGGCCGAGCAGGACGACGTGCGCCAGCTCGTGGAAGAGGTTCGGCGTGCCCTCCACCTCGAGCACGAAGGGCAGCGGGTGCGGATCGGAGCCGTCGGCGACCGCCTCGCCCGGCTCGCGCGGCCGCACCGAGTTGCAGGCGCCGGCGAAGACGCGCACCTCGCCGCCGAGCTGCCGCAGCGCGCGGACCGCGGCGCGATGGGGCGCATCGGGGGGCGGCGTCGTCGCGGGCGGCATCGCGGCGACATTACGGCGCGTGCCGAATCCAGCGGACCGGCCCAGCAGACTGGCCCAGCCGACTGACTCAGCCGACTGACTCAGCCGCCCAGCCGGCGCCGCGCCATGGAGTGGCGGCGAAGGTGCGGTTTGGCCGGCACCGCGGAGAACACCGGGACGGCAGATCCGGATCGATCGGCCGCCCCGGGATTGGTCAGCCGCCCTCGGATCGAGCAGCTGCCCCGGGATCGGTCACTGGAGCAGCCAGCGGTCGAGCCACTCGATCACGTTGTCGTACCAGTGGATCGAGTTCTTCTGCTTCAGCACCCAGTGGTTCTCGTCAGGGAACCAGAGGTACTTGCTCGGGATGCCGCGGCGTTGCAGCGCGGTGAAGGCGGCGAGCCCTTCGGCGTCGATCAGGCGGAAGTCGTTCGCGCCGTGGATCACCAGCTGCGGCGTCTTCCAGTTGGCCACGTGGCGGCTGGGCGAGAACTTCTCGAACAGCGCCGGGTTCTCGTGCGGAGTCCCCTTGAACTCCCACTCCGGGAACCAGAGCTCCTCGGTGGTGTAGTAGTTCACCGACTCGTCGAAGCCGCCGTCGTGGCAGATCAGCGTCTTGAAGCGGTCGGTGTGGCCGTTGATCCAGTTGATCATCCAGCCGCCATAGCTCGCGCCGAGCGCGCCGACCCGCTCGCCATCCATCCACGGGAACGCCGCCAGCGCCGCATCGAGCCCCTTCATCAGGTCCTCGAGCGGCTTGCCGCCCCAGTCACCCGAGATCGAGTCGGTGAACGCCTGCCCGAAGCCGGTCGAGCCGTGGAAGTTCACCGCCATCACCGCGTAGCCGGCGCCGGCGAAGGCGTTGAGGTTCCAGCGGTAGTGGAAATGGTCGGTGATTGCGCCCTGCGGACCGCCGTGGATCACGAATGCGACCGGGTACCGCTTCCCTTCCTCGAAGCCGACCGGCTTCGCCACCCACGCATGGACCTTCTCATCGTTCCAGCCCTTGAACCAGAAGTCCTCGGGCTGGCTCTGCTCGATCAGGTCGAGCCACGCATCGTTCACCCGCGTGAGGCGCAGCCGCGCGCCACCGTCGACGTCGCAACGGTGGAGTTCGGCCGGCGCCGTGAAGCTGTCCTGGAAATAGGCGAGCCGCACCGGCTCGTTGCCCTGCGCCGGGATCACCGCGACGCCGTCGCTCCAGTGCTCGGTGATCAGCGGTCGCACCGCCCCGCTCGCCACGTCGATGGCGAAGATGCGGTGGCGCGCCTCCTCCTCGGCCGTGACCACCACCGTCCGCCCGTCCGGGAGCCACGTCGCCAACCCGACCGAGCGATCCCAGTCGGCCGCCACCGTCCGCACCGCCCCGCTGGCGCGATCGAGCAGGTGGATCACCTGGCGGTCCGCCTCGAATCCAGGCCGCGCCATCGACAGCCAGAGCAGTTGCGAGCCATCCGGCGAATACGCGGGCGACTTGTCGCTGCCCCGGTACGCCTCGGTCACGCAGTGCGCCGGTCCGCCCGCGAGCGGCACGACGTAGACGTCGAGATCGGTCGTCCACGCGCGGTCGGCACCGGCGTGGGCGACGAACGCCACTTCCGCCCCGTCAGGCGAGAAGGCGAAGTCCTCGGCGCTGCCGAACGGCTTGGTCGGGCAGTCGGCGTCGAGCTCCGGCATCAGGTCGACCGGCGCGCCGGCGACGCTCGCCTCGCCGTGCTCGTTCCACGCGAGCGGCAGCACGAATACATGGCTGCGCTTGCCGTCCTCCCACGTGTCCCAGTGGCGGACCATCAGCGATTCGTAGCTCTTCGCCTTGACCGGATCCTTCGCGATCTCGGCGGCCCGCTTCGCGGTCTCGGCCGGACTGGTACCCGGCCACACCTCGGCGCTGAAGGCGAGGTGGCTGCCGCTCGGCGACAGCTTGATGGTGTCGACGTCGACGTCGAGCTTGAAGAAGACGCGCGGCTCGCCGCCGTCGAGCGGCATGGTCCAGACCTTGCCGCCGCCGTCACGCGACGACAGGAACAGGATCGACCGGGCGTCGGGCGCCCACACCGGCGAGTGGTCGGCCACGCCCTTCGCGGTGGTCAGTCGCCGGTGGCGCTCGCCATCGACGCTGGTGAGCCAGAGGCTGGTCGTCTTCTGGTTCGCGTCCGGGTCCCAGGTCTGCCGCGTGTGCAGCAGCCAGCGCCCGTCCGGCGAGGGGAGCGGTGCGCCGACGCGCTCGAAGCGGACCATGTCATGCACCGAGAACGGGTGCTTGCGATCGAGGTGCGGCGTCGGCCGCACGGCCACCGCGGGTCGCGGCGCCGGGACGCCCTCGGGCCGCGCGGCCACCGCCGTGTCGCGGTCGCCGCCACCTG
>VGYY01000013.1 GCA_016872815.1 Planctomycetota bacterium | reverse complement strand
CGCGGCGGCGGAGTTCGCGCCCGCGCCGCCGCCGACGCGCGGAATCACGCTGGGACTCGCCGAGATCGGGGCGGCCCGGCGGCTCGGCCTGCTGGCCACCGGCGCCGGCAAGCAGGCGATCGTCGCGGCGCTGCTGACGGGCGATCCGACGCCCGAGCGGCCGGCGTCGCTGCTGCTCGATCACCCCGACTTCACGCTGTTCATCGACAGTGCCGCCGCGGCCGGCGCCGGGGCTCGCCCCGATCGCGCGACTCCGGCGGTCTGATCGATGACGGCGCCGCTGCCCGGACCGGCCAGTCCGGCTGAGCCGGAAGGCGCCGGCGCCGTCTTCGCCCGGCGACTGCCGCGCACGGTGGTGGCGCTCGGGCTGGTGTCGCTGCTGAACGATGCGTCGGCCGAGATGATCGTGCCGTTGCTGCCCGTCTTCGTCCTCGCGGTCGGCGGCAGCGCCAGCACGCTCGGCTGGATCGAGGGAATCGCCGACACGACGGCCGGACTGTTCCGGCTGATGTCGGGAGCGCTGGCCGATCGGGTGCGGCGGAAGAAGCCGCTCATCGTCGCCGGCTACGCGCTGTCGTCGGGGGTCCGCCCGCTGGTCGCGCTGGCGACCGGGCCGTTCATGGTGCTGGCGGTTCGCTTCCTCGACCGCGTCGGCAAGGGGATCCGCGGCACGCCGCGCGACGCCCTGGTGGCGGAGATCACGCCCTCCGGGCAGCGCGGCCGCGCCTTCGGACTGCACCGCGCGATGGACCACGCCGGCAACGTGGTCGGGCCGCTGCTGGCGTTCTCCCTGCTGGCGGGAGTCGGCTCGGCGCCGGGCGTCGACGATCTGCGCCGCGTCTTCACGTGGGCGGCGCTGCCGGCGGCGCTGGCCCTGCTGATCGTGGTCTTCGTCGTCCGCGAACCACCGCGCGCGCCGCGCCCGGAACCGCCGCGCCAACCGCTGTCGATCCGCCCGCCGAAGGCCCCGGCCCTGCGCCGCTTCCTGCTGGCCAACCTGCTGTTCGGCCTGGGCGGCTCGTCCGACGCGTTCCTGCTGCTGCGCGCCACCGAACTGGAGGTGCCGATCGCCGCGCTGCCGCTGTTCCCGGCGCTGCTGTCGATCGTGCGCGTCGTGCTGACGACGCCGTTCGGAGCGCTGTCGGATCGGCTGTCGCACCGCGCGCTGATCGCCGCCGGCTGGACGCTCTACGCCACGGTCTACGCCGGATTCGCCTTCGCCAGCGAGGCGTGGCACGCCTTCGCGCTGATCGCGCTGTACGGCGTCCACTACTCGCTGGTGGAGGGGGCCGAGCGCGCCTGGGTCGCCGAACTCGCGCCGCCGGCCGAACGTGGTCGCGCCTACGGCTCGTGGAGTTTCGTCACCGCGATCGTCGCCTTGCCGGCGTCGCTGCTGTTCGGCGTGGTGCGCGACCGTCACGGCGCGGAGGCGGCATTCCTGATCGGAGCGGGTTTCGCCACGGCGGGGCTCGCGGTCCTGCTCACCGGGCGCTGGCCGCGCTCCGGATCCCTGCCGCCGGCGGCAACGGTGCGCGGCGTTTGACGGAAATCCGTTTCCAACGCTCGCGGTCTTCACCCGTTCTTGTGCTCGCCACCATCGAATCGGTGAACGCGAACTGCCGATGACCGGTGGACGCCGTCGGCCGACCCCGCGCTGGCGAGAGGGAATGGCCGGCCGCCCGCCGGCCGGACGAAGAAGACGACCATGGCTGCCTACGAAGATTTCGAGTTCTTCCGCACGACGCGCCTGATGGCGGCGCCGGCGGCGCCGCGTCGCTCCACGGCGCCGACGGCAACGGCCGACAGCGCGCCGGACGCGCTGCGGTCCGAACTGCTGCGCCTGAACGCCGTCGTCCGCCGGCTGCGTGCCCACCACCGTGTCCGCCGCGGCCGCCGCTGGCCGGCGCGCCTGCGCCGTCTCGTCCGCTGCCTGCTCCCGATCTCCCGCGGCGCGGCGTGACCGGCGCCGCAGCTCACGCGGACAGACGCGCCGTCACCCCTCGAGCTTGACGTAACGAGTGCGGTGCGGCTGATCGGCGTCGCGGCCGAGCTCCTCGCGGCGGCGCTCCTGCCACGCCTGGAAGTTGCCCTCGAACCAGCGGACGTCGCCGTCGCCGTCGAAGGCGAGGATGTGGGTGGCGAGCCGGTCGAGGAACCAGCGGTCGTGGCTGACCACGATGACGCAGCCGGCGAAGTTGAGGATCCCCTCCTCCAGCGCGCGCAGCGTGTCGACGTCGAGGTCGTTCGAGGGCTCGTCGAGAATGATCAGGTTGGCGCCGCCCTTCAGCTGCTTCGCCAGTTGCACGCGGTTGCGCTCGCCGCCGGAGAGGTTGCCGACGATCTTCTGCTGGTCGGGTCCGCGGAAGCCGAACTTGCCGAGGTAGGCGCGCGCGTTCATCTCGCGCTTCGCGCCGAGCGCGATCATGTCCTTGCCCTGGCTCACCTCCTGGTAGACGGTCTTGGTCGGGTCGAGCGACTCGCGGGTCTGGTCGAGGTAGTTCATCACCACCGTCGAGCCGACCGTCAGCGTGCCCGAGTCGGCCTTCTCCTTGCCCGTGATGATCTTCATCAGCGTCGTCTTGCCGGCGCCGTTGGGCCCGACCACGCCGACGATCCCGCCGGGCGGAAGCGCGAACGACAGGTCCTTGATCAGCACGCGATCGCCGAAGCTCTTCCGCAGGTTCTTCGCCTCGACCACCACGCTGCCGAGCCGCGGCCCGCACGGGATCTCGAGCTCCATGATCTCGGGCGGTCCTTCGAGGCTGTTGGCCTGCTCGAGCAGCTTCTCGTAGGCGGCGACGCGCGCCTTCGGCTTGGCGACCCGCGCCTTCGGCGACATGCGGATCCACTCGAGTTCCTTCGCCAGCGTCTTGTGCATCGACGCCTCGGCCTTCTCCTCGATCTCGAGCCGCTTGCGCTTCTGCTCGAGCCACGACGTGTAGTTGCCCTGCCACGGGATGCCGCGCCCGCGATCGAGCTCGAGGATCCAGCTCGCGACGTTGTCGAGGAAGTAGCGGTCATGGGTGACGGCGACGACCGTGCCGGGGAACTCCTTGAGGAACCGTTCGAGCCATGCCACCGAGCTCGCGTCGAGATGGTTGGTCGGCTCGTCGAGGAGCAGCAGGTCGGGCTGGAGCATCAGCACCTTGCACAGCGTGACGCGGCGCTTCTCCCCGCCCGACAGGTGGGCGCATCTGGCGTCGAACGGCGGCAGCTCGAGCGCCTCGGCCGCCAGCTCGAGTTCGCGCTCCACCTCCCACGCCTTGGTGGCGTCGATCTTCTCCTGCAGCTCGTTCAGCTCGTCGAGGAGCTTCTGCATCTCGTCGGCCTCGAGCTCGGTCGCCAGCAGCGCCGAGATCTCCTCGTGGCGGACCAGCAGCGCACGCTTCTTCCCGACGGCGCTCTCGAGTTCCTCGCGCACGGTCTTGGTCGGGTCGAGCTGCGGTTCCTGCGGCACGTAGCCGATCACCGCGCCGGGATGGTGGTGGAGCTTGCCCTCGAACTCCCGGTCGACCCCGGCCATGATCTTGAGCAGGGTCGACTTGCCCTGGCCGTTCAAGCCGAGGACGCCGATCTTCGCGCCGTAATAGAAGGAGAGGGTGATGTCCTTCATCACCACCTTCTTCTCGTAGGCCTTCTGGACGCCCTCGAGCGTCATGATGAAATGGGCCAAGGGGCGAAGCTCCTGCGGGCACCGTCCGCAAGGAGGGTGCGCGAATCGAAAAAACGGCGCGGCATCATACGTGCGCTCGGGACGACGACCCGGCGGCGGGGAGAGCGATGGCGAAGCGGCGACGCAGCGCGAAGAAGAAGGCGAAGCGGGCGCCCGCGAAACCCCGGCGCAAGGTCTCGGCCCGGGCGAAGGCACCGCCGAAGCCGCGCCGGAAATCCAGGTCGAAGCCGAGCCGCGCCAGGCGCGGGCGGCGACCGCGTCCGGCGCCCAAGGCGCGGGCGAGAGCGAAGGCGAAGCCGGTCACGGCCGCCGCGAAAGGGAGAGTCCGCGCTCGCGCAGCGGCGCCGCCGCCGATCCCGGTCGACGTGGCTGAGCAGGAGGCGCTGCGGGCCAAGTTCGAGCTCGGTCCGCACGAGTGGACCCGGACCCTCGATGCGCGCGAGAAGGCGCAGACCATCCCGTGGGGCTATGGCCGTGACCGGGTCACCGCGATGGCGGTCGATCCCGACCGGCTCTTCGTCTACTGGGAGGTGACCGACGAGGCGATCGCCGCGGCACGCGCGCGCCTCGGGGCGGACGCTGCGGGCACGCTGCTCCTGCGCGTGCATGACGTGACCGGACTGCTGTTCGACGGCGACAACTCCCACCACTCGTTCGACCTCGAGGTCGGCCGGGCCGAGCGGCAACGGTTCCACTGGATCGGCCGCCCCACCTCGAGCGTGATCGTGGAGCTCGGGCTGCGCGGCGGCGCCGGCTTCGCTGCCATCGCCCGTTCCGGCCGGGTCGACTTCCCCCGCCGGGATCCCGCGCCGGCCGGACCGGTCGAGTGGCTCACCGTGCGCGAGGTCCGCAGCGACGCACGCGGCGCCGAACGCCTCGACGTCGCGCCAGCGCCTCCGCCCGTCGGCGTCGGCGGTCACCTGGCGGCGGTGGCCGATTCGCCGCCGGCGTGGCCCGGCTGCGCGGAGGTCGTGACCACCGGGCCGGCGGCGACCGACGACCCGGTGCAGCAGTGGCAATTGACGACCGAGCACTTCGACGAATGGTTCGCCGGTTCATTCGGCGAGCTCGCCTTCGACTTCGACGGCCAGCGATTCGACTGGCTCGGGCCGCGTGAGGAGAGCGTCGAGAGCGGGCCGGGCGAGTGGCAACCGCTGGCGGTGCCCGCAGCGCAGGTGGAACGGCACGGCGGCGACTGGCTGGTCGAGCAGCGCGGTGGCAGCTGGCGCGTCGTGCAGGCGCCGTGGTCGCTGGCGATCCGCGGGGTCGGCGCGCGCGGCGCGCGGCGCCTGCTGTCGCGCTGGGAGTTGCGCCGGAGCTGGATCATCGCGGCCGGCTGGCTCGGCGCTCCGCGAGACGCACGCCGGCTGCGCGCCCGGGACGGCGGGCGGCCATGGCTGGAGGCCGGGACCGCGGCAGGCTCCGAGTCGCGCCTCGAACCGGGCGCCAGCGAGCGCCGCTTCCTCGCCGCGTCCGAACTCCGCCTCGGCGGCGCCAGCGAGGAACGGCTGGTTGGCGGCAGCGAACGGCGCCTCGGCGGTCAGGCCGCCCGGGAACTCGGCGGCGCGAGCGAGTCGCTCGCGACGCGTTCGTTCACGCAGCTGCCGCCGCCGCTCGACCGTGCCTGGCCGAGCGACGGCACGCTGCGTTGAGCGATCAGAAGGTCCACCCGATGCCGACGTAATAGGTCGTGTCGCGACGGCCCTTGCCGTTCGCCGGCGTCGTGTCCCAGTAGAACTCGACCCACTCCTGGGCGAAGAACGACGCCGTGAACTTCTGCCGGAAGCCGCCCTTGGTCTTCACCAGGTAATCGCGCGGATCCTCGAAGACCTTGAACAGCTCGGTGTCGTTGAACATCGAGTGGACGTCATCGAACTTGTGGTCGAAGTGGAGCGCCGCTCGCACCGCCGTCGAATCGACGGTCGCAGTGGCGTTCGAGTAGTTCTCCGAGAACCACGACACACCGGCTTCCGCCGAGAGGTTGGTGGGGTCGGTCTCGATGAACTGCCAACCGAGACCGCCACCGGCGACGAACCGCAGGTCGAGCTCGGAGATGGCGTTCTTCTCGGCGCTCATCTGCGCGTACCAGTACGCCTTCTCGCCCATGAAGTAGTCGTACTTGAGGCTGGCGCCGACGCGGCGCTCGGAGGTCGAGGTGACGTCGGTCGACTGGTCCTTCTGCCGGCTGGCGCGGTACCACGCATCGAAGGTGATGCGGTCGATGTTCCCGCGATTCACCGCGTTCGCGTCGAGCGACAGCTGGTTCGTGTAGGTGTTGCCGCGGGTCAAGGTGGCGGCGCCGACGACCGAGCCGGTCCACTTGCGCTCGGGCGCGGCCGGCTTGTTGATCTCGGCCGCCGTCAGCGCGACGGTCTGCTCGCCGATCCCCTCGGCCGCGACGGTGATGTTGCCGCCGCTCGCCATGGTCGCCTTGCCGGAGAAGCTGGCGCCACCCGGCAGCGCGACATGGATCGCCTCGTCGGTCGCGAGCGACTCGACCTGCGCGGCGTCCAGGGTGACGTCGCCGGCCGCGTCGGTCTTGAGGACGACCTTGCCGCCCAGCACCGAGACGACCTTGCCGGTCAGCGTGTCGCCGTTCTTCAGCTTGACGGTGTCGGCGGAAGCCCGGGCCGTGGCCAGAGCCACGATCACGCAGGCAGTCACGATCTGGGACTTCATGGGGGGACGCTCCTGCTTCCTGTTGCCGCGCCGATCGCCCGGCGTGCGGCGCGAATCTGATTGGATGGTGACGGGCGAAACGAGGGAACCTACTGAGTTCGGACTCCGACTGCAATCGTGCGGTGACTAACGTGCGCACTGCCATGGATTCCCCGCTTCCGGACGTCCCTCGCGCCCTGTCGCACCTCGAGTCGCTGCTGCCGCCGAACAAGGCGCGAATTGCGCGCCTCCTGGTGATGAGCGGCCGCGCGCTCGATCCGGCGGAGTTTGCGGCGCGGGCGCAGGCGTTGAGCGGACCGGAGCAGGCGCGTCTCGCCGAGTTCGCCCGCAGCGGCTTGTCGACCGCGGTCACGCAACGCGTGCCGTCGCGCGACGGATCGGTGCGCCTCGTCGTCCGCCTCGCCGACGGCGAACTGGCTGAGACGGTGGCGATGCCGGTCAAGGCCGTCTGCGTCTCGACTCAGGTCGGTTGCGCGGTCGGCTGCCGCTTCTGCGCCAGCGGCATGAACGGCCTGAAACGCAACCTCTCCGCGGTCGAGATCGTCGAGCAGGTGATCCACGCCCGTCGCGAGATGCGGATCGACCGCGTCGTCTACATGGGGATGGGCGAGCCGTCGCACAACGTCGCCAGCGTGCTCGAGGCCGTGGCGATCCTGAAGCGCGACGCCGGGATCGGCCCCGGCAAGCAGACCTTCTCCACCGTCGGCTCGGCGAAGGCGTTCGCCGCGCTCACCGCCGCTCCGGTGAAGCCATGCCTCGCGCTGTCGCTCCACTCGGCCGACGCGGGGATCCGCCGCAAGCTGCTGCCGCACGCCGCGCAGGAGCCGCTGCGCGAACTGGTCGCCGGCGCTGCGGAGTACACGCGCCTGCAGGGCAAGCCGCTGCTGGTCGAGTGGGCGCTCCTGGCCGGCGTGAACGACCGCGACGAGGACGCCGACGCGCTGGCGGCGCTGCTCCATGGCGTGCGTGCCTGCGTCAACTTCATCCGCTGGAACGCGGTCGACGGCCTGCCGTTCGCTCCGACTTCGCTCGAACGCGCCGTCGCGATGCGCGAGCGAGTCAAGTCGCACGGCGTGCTGGCGACCATCCGCGCCTCGACCGGCAACGACGTCGACGCCGCCTGCGGTCAGCTGCGCCGGCGGAGCGGAACGGTCACTTCGACGGTGGCGCCGGGCACCAGCTCGACGGCGACCGCCTCGGAGGGCAGGTAGCCCGCGACATCGTGCACGGTCAGCCGGACCGCGCCCGCATGGTCGAACTCCAGCCATCGCGCGGGGTCGTCGTCGCCGCCGCTCGACCGGAGCAGTTCGACCCGGCCAGCCGCGCCCGCCACGCTCACGGAATGGGCAGCGTCGCCGGGGATCACCGTCGCGCCATCGACGAGCGTGAGCACGAGGGTGGCGGGTGGCCGCGAGGCGTCGTCGCCGATCCGCCGCGGCGTCGGACGCAGCAGCAGCCGCAGCGGCTCTCCCGTCGCCGCGACCTGCGCCTCGCCCTGCCAGAGTCCGTCGTCGCTCGACGCGTGCAGCGTGCCGGGCCACGCGCGGCCGGCGGTGAACGGGATCTCGTCCTTGCCCGCGGCCGCCCCGAGGTCGGCATTCCAGTTCGACTCGAGCCGGCCGAGGCCGCGCGGAATCGACTGCGCCAGCGCGATCCGTCCGGGCAGCCGATCTGACGCGGCGCCGTCGCCCGCCGCAGCGGTCGCGAACTCCACCACGCCATGGCATTCGACCGGCGCGAGCAGCTGCGGCGCCGCATACGCGAGCTCGACCGCGGCCGCAGCGCCGGCCTCGATCCACGCCTCTCCGGTCGCGACCAGCGGCGCTCCCGGCAGGGCGTCGACGAAGCAGGCGATCCGCCAGTGGCCGGCGGCGAGGTCATCGAGCTCGAGCGGTTCCGCATGCGCCGCGACGATGTCGCGATCGGGCTCGAGTCCCGCCAGGGTGACGCCGAACTCGACGAACTCGGCTGCCGTCACGTCGCCGCCGCGCAGCCAGTCGAGCGTCCCGCGCAGCGCCGTCACGCGCGCGGCCGCCGCGGGAGACCGGTCGCGTCGCGCGTCGGCCACGCGACGCTCGATGCGCTCGAACTGGTTCGCCAGCTCGAACAGTCGCCAGTGCGCCGCCATCCCCGGAAACGCGTCCGCGAGCGTGACGCGCAACGACCCGGCCGGTCGCAGCGCGACGTGGCGCTCGCCGCCGGAAGCGAAGTCGATGCGCAGCCGGACCGTCTCGCGACCCGCCGCACCCACCTCGTGACGCCCAAGGCGCAGCGGCTCGTCGGCACGGGGCTCGATTCGCAACGGCGAATCACCCCGCCACTCCGCCGCCTGCAACGCGCCGAGCAGCGGCTCGAGCCGGGCGCTCGACTGCATGAACTCGTCGATCGACTGTCCGGGCCGCACCACCCGGACCCCGGCCAGCGGCGCGCCGTCCTCGGCCGCGACGACGTTCAGCACGAACGGCCTCCAGTCACGTGCTGGCCGCGACCCGGTCGGCGACGTGAGCGCATCACGCATCACCACGGGGTCCGGCGCCGCGGCGTCCACGGCGTCCACGGCGGCCGCGCTGGCAGCGCCGGCGGTCGTGGCGGTTCCGGTCGCGGTCCGCACCGGCACCGGAGTGGCGCGCTCGAGTCGCCACCAGCCGAAGCCCAGCGCGAGCGCGACGACGCCGGCGGTCGCGGCGACGGCTGCCGCCTTCACCGGATCGTCTGCCGCTCGAAGCAGAGGGCGCCGACGCCGCGGGCGTTGCGCAGCCACGGCCCGTCGAACGGGTGGCCGCGGTAGCTGACCCTCTTCGCCGTGCTCGCGCCGGCGAGCGTGAGCGTCACGACGTTGCCGCTGGCGCTGCCCGACACCACCGCCGTCCCGTCGGAGAGGACGAAGTCGACCTCGGCACCGGCCTCGAAGACCATCTGGCCCTGAGGATCACGGAAGGTGAGGTCGATCTTCGTCCTGGTGGCGTCGGTCCACGCCGCCTTCTGCAGGTTGGGCGCATCGATGTCCTGGGTGTCGGTCGAGCCGAAGAAGTCGCGGCGCAGCAACCGCGCCAGCTTCTCGCCGAGGTCGCGGTAGCCGGCGTAGAAATAGTGGCAGCCGTCATGGCCCGGCACCGCGGTGGAGGCCATCACGCGCGTGTCGCCGGAGCTCGCGATGAGGTCGCGCTGCGTCTCCATCAGGTCGTGGCCGCCGCTGCCGCAGTCGTTGCGGATCTGCACCACGTAGACGAACTCGATCGCCGGGTAGTCGATCGCCCAATCGGCGCGCAGTTCGTTCCACCCGGTGAGCCAGGACCCGGGATTCGAGGCGTCGGACTCCCCCTGGTACCAGAGCAGGCCGCGCACCTTCGCGGCGAGCTCCGCCTCCTCCATCCGCAGCAGCAGTCGGCCGTAGATCGTCGTGGTGTCCCGCGGCCAGGCGTCGTTGCGCTGGTGCGACCAGATCGAGGTGCCGCCCACCGCGCCGTTCACGATCGCGATCGGCATCTGCTCGCGCTGGCGCAGCACTTCCGCCATCCGCAGCGCCCATTGCCCGACCGCGCCGTGCGACCACCACCCCTCGCCCTCGGCGCGGTCCCAGTGCCGGTCGTATTCGGTGGCGCCGAAGATCGACGCGGTGCCGAACGAGCGGATCCAGCGGTCCTGCGACTGGTTGGCCAGCCCCTCGCCCCAGTAGTCGGAGGCCTGCGCGTTGCTCTGGCCATTGACGATGTAGACCTCGCCCACCGTCACCTCGGGGACGTCGGCCACCAGCCGGGGCAGCGGGCCGCCGTCGTCGACGTGGACGCGCAGCCGGTGCGAGTGCATCCCGGCATCCAGCGTGACGTCGAAGCGGAAGCTCGCGCGCCCGGTCGAGCCGTACTTCAGCGTGTCGGTGCGCTGCCAGAACGGGAGCCCGTCGCGGTCGACCTCGAGCGTCACGCTCCGTCCGCCCGGCGACATCACGAAGCCGCGGACGGTCGCCACCGCCTGCTCCTGATCGTCGCGCTGCAGCAGCTGGCACGGTCGCGGCAGGCTCGCCCACTCGACGACCGGCGCCGGCGCGAACCAGCGCCGTTCGAGGTCGTCGTGCAGCAGGGCGAGCTCGCCCGGATCGAGCTCGTGGTCGAACAGCGCGACCTCGGCGACGAGGCCGCTCATGAAGTTGCCGCCGGCGAAGGCGCCGATCTGCACGCTGGCGTCGGAGTTGCCGATGACGCGGGTGGCCCGCGCCACCAGCTGGCGGTCGAGGTAGAGCGAGGCGCGACCAGCCGCCGCGTCGTACGTCGCGACCAGGATGAACGGCACGCCGGCCTGGATCGCCGCCGGCGACTGCAGGACGTCGCCGCCGTGGAAGATCCGGGCGTGCGCCGTGCCCGCGAACCACAGGGCGTGGACCGTGCTGCCCGACACGACGTTGTTGACGGCGGCGAGATCGTCGATGCGGGCGACGACGGCCTTGCTGTAGCTGCCGGTCGGCATGCCGCCGCCGGCGAGCCAGTCGTTGCCGTCGAAACGGATCGCCGGCTTGCCGCCGATCGCGACCGGCAGCCACTCCGGCATCGACTCGCCCGAGCCAGTGCTGAACAGCCGGTTGCCACGACCGGTCACGTCGCGCCAGTGGCTGACCAGGTGGTTCCACTCGGTCTCGACCTCGGCGTCAGCGCGCCACCAGGCGACACGGCCCGCGCTCGGCTCGCCTTCGCCGACCGTGAGCAGGCCGCCACTGCCGCTGCCCGCGCCGACCTGGCCGGTCGCGACGCCGCACCACGGTCCGGCGGTCGTGATGGCGGTCGCAACCGTGATGGCGACGAACCAGGGCGAGACCATGCACGGCTCCACGGCAGGACGGCGGACGGCGGCGGATCGGCGCATGTTCCCGCGCCGCTGCCAGCGCGCAAGACGGCAGCGACCATGCAGGCGTCCGCGCGCGCCGCGGCGCTACCATCCCGCGCTCACCACCCCCGGACCGGAGTCCGATGCCGACCGGCTACCTCGCGCTCGTCCTGCACGCCCACCTGCCGTTCCTCCGCCATCCGGAGGACGCGACGGTCATGGAGGAGCGCTGGCTCTACGAGGCGGTGGTCGACACCTACCTGCCGCTGCTCCGGATGTTCGAGGGGCTCGCCCACGATCGCGTGCCGTACCGCTGCACGTTGTCGCTGTCGGCACCGCTGATCGCGATGCTGCGCGACGACCTGCTGAAGGAGCGGATCGCGAAGCACCTCGACGCCTTGATCGCGCTGTCCGAGAGCGAGGTGGAGCGGACGCGGAAGGAGCCGTGGTACCAGCAGCTCGCCCGCCACTACGGCGAACGGTTCCGGACGCTGCGCGGCACCTGGCAGGCGCACGACGGCGACCTGGTGCGCGCGTTCCGTCGGCTGCAGGACGCCGGGAGCGGGCTCGAGGTGATCACCTCGAACGCGACCCACGGCTTCTTCCCGCTGATGGATCGCAACTGGAACGCGATGCGGGCGCAGGTGGCGATCGCCGCCGAGCAGTACGAGGAGTGCTTCGGGCGCCGTTCGCCGGGCATGTGGCTCGGCGAGTGCGGCTACGTGCCGGGCTGCGATGCGCTCCTGCGCGACGCGGCGGTGCGCTACTTCTTCGTCGACACTCACGCGCTCGAGAACGCGTCGCGGCCGGCGGTGCACGGCGCCCACGCCCCGCTCTACTGCGAGAGCGGCGTGGCCGCCTTCGCGCGCGACGCCGACGCCTCGCGCCAGGTGTGGAGCGCGAAGGAGGGCTACCCCGGCGACAAGCACTACCGCGACTTCTATCGCGACATCGGCTTCGACCTGCCGGTCGACTACCTGAAGCCGTGGATCCACCCCGAGGGCCACCGCCTCTACACCGGCTTCAAGTACCACGCGATCACCCACGACCAGCTGCACGACAAGTGGGTCTACGACCCGGCGATCGCGCGCGGCAAGGCGGGCCTGCACGCCACCCACTTCCGCGAGTCGCGCCTCGCGCAGTGCCGCGCGCTCGCCGGCCGCATGGACCGCCCGCCGCTGGTGGTGGCGCCGTTCGACGCCGAGCTGTTCGGCCACTGGTGGCACGAGGGCGTGCAGTTCCTCGACGACCTCTTCCGCCAGCTCCACTTCGACCAGCACGGCGACGACCGCGTCGAGCCGATGAGCCCGCACGTCTACCTCGACCGTCATCCGACCCACCAGGTGGCGACGCCGTCGGCCAGCAGCTGGGGCCAGCGCGGCTTCAACGAGTACTGGCTGAACGAGACCAACGCGTGGGTCTATCCCCACCTCCACGCCGCCGCCGAGCGGATGGTCGCGCTGGCGCGCCGCTTCGCCGCGCCGGGCGCCGCCGGCCCGACCGACCTCGAACGGCGCGCGCTGAACCAGGCGGGCCGCGAGCTCCTGCTCGCGCAGTCGAGCGACTGGGCCTTCATCCTGAAGACCGGCACCACCGTCAGCTACGCGACGCGCCGCACCCACGAGGCGATCGTCCGCTTCACCCGCCTCCATGACGACCTGCTGGCGGGCAAGGTCGACCTCCCCTACCTCGCCGCGCTCGAAGCGAAGGACAACCTCTTCCCGCAGCTCGACTGGCGGGTGTGGGCGTGAGGAGGACGCGGCGCGCTCCGACCCTGGAGCACGCGCGGGGCGCATGCGGTCGCCTCTGGCTCTCCGGGGGAAGCTCAGGGATATTTCAACCGATTGAAGATTCAACTTTCAATCGGTCGAAGTTACCCTCCTCGCCATGTTCCGCCTCCGCGACCTCTCCGACGCCATCGAGCGCGCCTGCCGCAGCTTCCCCTGCGTGCTGGTGACCGGACCGCGCCAGTCCGGCAAGTCGACCTTGCTGCGACAGCGCTTCGGCGGGACGCACGCCTATCTCACGCTCGACCACCCCGACGCCCGCGAGCGCGCACGCCGCGACCCGTCCGGCTTCTTCCGTCGCCATCCAGCGCCGCTGATCCTCGACGAGGTGCAGCACGTCCCGGAGCTCCTCTCCTACGTCAAGGCGATGATCGATGAGGACCGGCGGCCGGGTCGCTTCCTGCTGTCAGGCTCGCAGTCGTTCGCGCTGATGCAGGGCATCACCGAGTCGCTCGCCGGTCGGGTCGCGGTGCTGACGCTCCTGCCCATGTCGGCGGGAGAGATCGGCGGACGCGTCCGCGACCCGCACGACCGAGAGCCGATCCCCGCCCGCTGGATGGCAGGCGAGGTCGAGCCGCGGAAACACCTCGCCCTGGCGCGCTGGCTGATGCGCGGCGGCTATCCGGAACGCTGGTTCGCCCGCAGCGTCGATCAGGAGCTGTGGGCGGCGAGCTACGTGCAGACCTACCTCGAGCGCGACGTGCGCTCGCTGATCGGCGTCCGCGACCTGGATGCCTTCGCGACCTTCCTGCGCCTGGTCGCGGCGCGTACCGGCCAGATCCTGAACCTCTCCGACCTCGCGCGCGACGCCGGCATCACCCATCCCACGGCCCGCCAGTGGATCTCGGTGCTCGAGGCGAGCCATCAGGTGCTGCTGCTGCGCCCCCACTACGCCAACCTCGGCAAGCGGCTGATCAAGGCGCCCAAGATCTATTGGCTCGACACCGGCGTCGCCGCCCACCTGGTCGGACTCGATGAGCGGACCGTGACGACCCACGCGATGGCCGGCGCGCTGTTCGAGACCGCTGTCGTCGCCGAGCTCTTGAAGGCGCACCACCACCGCGGCCGCGAGCCGCGCCTCTGGTACTTCCGCTCCCGCGACGGCTGGGAGGTCGACGTCGTGATGGAGCGGAAGAGCAAGCTCCACGCGATCGAGATCAAGCTCACCGCCACGCCCCGCCCGCTGCACGCCGAGCCGCTCGACCGCTTCCGCAAGGCGACCAGGACCGCGTCGATTCCCGGCTACGTGATCTGCGACATCAAGCATCCCGAGCCGCTGGCGCCAGGTGTGACGGCGATGCCGTGGGGAGGGCTGTAGCGGAGGCGGCGGCAGAGAGGTCGGAGGCGGCGGGAGCAGTGAGGCCGTCGACGCGCGCAAGGTGAAGCGCAACCGGATCGACCTGACGCGCCAGACCGACGACCTCGGCCCCCGTCCCGCGAGGGTCATCCCGTGGTGACTTCACGACTTCACCCTGCGCTGGGACGGCTCTCGTGAAGTGGCCAGGAGGTCCGCAGTCCGCAGCCCAGGGACAGCGGATTGGCCAGAAACGACGCCACGCTGCGGCCAACTCCTTGCGTCACCGCTCGCCACCGGCGTCGACTTCGGCGGCATGGCTCCCTCGCCCCACGACGCCCTCTTCCGCGCCATCTTCGGCCTTCCGCGGCATGCCGCGGCCGAGCTGGGGGCGGTCCTGCCTCGGGAACTCGCCGAGCGACTCGACCTCGCGGAGCTGACGCGCGTCGAGGGCTCGTTCATCGAGGAGACGTTGCGGGCGAGCAGCTCTGACTTGCTCTTCCGCGCGCCGTGGCGGCGCGGATGCGTCACGCCACCGGACACCGCCGACCCGTTCCTCTTCCTCCTGTTCGAGCACCAGAGCACCTTCGACCCGCGCATGCCGCTGCGACTGCTCGGCTACATGACGCGCATCTGGGAGCGCCACCGCCGCGAGTACCCCGATGAGCGCACGCTGCCGCCGATCGTGCCGCTGGTGATCCATCACGGCGCGACGCCTTGGCACGGCCCGACGCGCTTCGCAGAGCAGCTGAAGCTGCCGGTCGGCATCGCGCCGTCGGCGTCGCCGTGGACGCTCGACTTCGAGTTCCTCCTCGACGACCTGGCCCGACAGAGCGACGCCGAGCTGCTTGCCCGCGGCCACGACGCCATCGCGCGCCTCACCCTGTTGGCGCTGCGCAACGGCCGCGATCGCGAGGGCTTCTTCCCGCGGCTGATCGCGGCGATCCGCGCGCTGCAAGGCGACCTGCGCAGCCCCGACGCCGCCTCGGCGCTGGCCGCCCTGGCGAGCTATGTTTGCCACGTCGGCGACGCGCCGCTCGCGCAGGTTCGCGACACCATGGCCGCGGCGCTGCCGCCGGAGGTACGGAGTCCGTTCATGACCATCGCCGAGCAGTTGAAGGCCGAAGGACGTGCCGAAGGCCTCAGCGAAGGCGCCACCACCGCGCAGCGCGAGAGCCTCACCCTGGTCTTCGAGGCGCGCTTCGGTCCGCTCGACGCGGCCGACCGCACCCGCATCGCCGCCGCCGGGAGCGAGCAGCTGCTCCGCTGGATCCGCCGCAGCGGCACCGCGCCGTCGGTCGCGGCGGCCATGACCGAGTGACCCGCTCGCTCGCCGGAGAGTCGAGGCCGGACGACCGTTCGACGTCCTTCCGGAAGGGCGAGCGGGCGCGGCGAATGGCGCGGTCCGCGAGACGTTCTTTCCTGCCCTGCCCGGCGCGGGGTCGCGGGGCGCACCGCGCCATCGCCGGGTCGCAAGGCGGCAGGTAGGCTCTGCCGCCAGCCGTCGCCCGATCGCGCCCGGGGGCGCGCGGTGGCGGACGAGGATCGCGACCATGGTCGGCTGGATCGTCGCAACCGGGTGGACCTGCCTCGCGGCACTGCCGCAATCGCCGCCGGCCGCCCCCACGCGCATCGACGACCCGGCCGCGCTGGCCGAGTGGATCGACCAGCAGGTCGAGGCCGGCCTCGCCGCCGCGGGCCTGACGCCCGCCCCGCTGATCGACGACGCGCTCTGGCTGCGCCGCCTCAGCATCGACGTCCGCGGCGTCGCGCCGAGCGGCGCCGAGGTGGCCGCCTTCCTCGCCGATCGCGATCCGATGAAGCGCGCCGCTCGCATCGACGCCTTCCTCGAGAGTCCCGAGTTCGCCGCCCATCAGGCCTCGCTGTGGGCCAACCTCCTCGCCGAAGGCACCACCGCCAAGGAGGGCGAGCAGGCGCGCATGTGGCTCGAGCCGTGGCTGCGCCAGCAGTTCGCAACGCACGCCGCGCTCGGCCCGCTCACGCGGGAGGTGATCGCCGCCGCCTCCGACGACAACGAGCCCGGTCCGGCGGCGTACGCGCTGATCTACCGCGACACCATCGACACGCTCTCCGGCCTCACTGCGCGCCACTTCCTCGGCTTGCAGATCCAGTGCTCGCAGTGCCACGACGACCCGTACGAACGCTTCACCCAGCAGCAGTACAACCGCTTCACCGCCTTCTTCTCCGACCTCACCGTCGACTCGCTGCGCGGCCAGTCGAAGATGGGCCGCCAGTTTCGCGTACGCGACCTGCCACCGGAGAAGCGGCTCCACGAGGAGTTGCGCCGCCTGACGGCGCAGGCGGGCGCCAAGGCGGGCGATGGCGACGGCGACGGCGGCGCGCCGGCGGCTGGCGCGATGCCGGCGGCGATGCACGGCGGCATGAACGGCGGCATGAACGGCGATGGCGCGCCCGGCAGCGACGGCGGCAAGAGCGAAGGAGACGCCGACTCCGCCGCACCGGCGATCCCCACCGTCGACGAGCTGATGAAGCTGCTCGCCGCCCCCGACCACGGCATGGCGTGGTGCGCGGAGAACCTGCAGCTGGCGCCGATCGCCGAAGGTCTGATGGCCGCGGTGCCCGCCGGCGCCACCGACGAACTGCAGCGCTGCATCGACGTCGCCGCCTGGCGGGTGACCGGCCACCTCGACGGGCGGCCGCACCAGCCGAAGCCGGGCGAAACGCGGCGCGCCGCGCTGGCCGACTGGATGGTCGCGCCCGACAACCCGTGGTTCGGCCGCAACATGGCCAATCGCATCTGGGCCCACGTGATGGGTCGCGGCCTGCACGAGCCGGTCGACGACCTGATGGCCAAGGACGATCGCGTGCTGCCGGCGCTGCTCGAGCAGCTGGCGCGGGAGTTCCACGCCGGCGGCACCAGCTTCCGCCGGTTGGCCGCCGCGCTGCTGCGCACGCGCACCTACGCGCGCGGCCCGTCGCCGGCCGCCGTGCCGAAGGCACGCCGCGCCGACGAGCGCCACTTCGGCGCCCACCCGCTGCGACCGCTCTCCGCCGAGCAGATGCTCGCCACGCTGGTGCAGCTGCGCCCGGAGCTCGGCCGCGGCGAGGAGAACGAGCGGCGCGTGGCCTACTCGGCGCTCGACCGCAGGACGTTCGAGATGAAGCGGTTCTTCGGCCAGGTCGAGGGCGCGGGTCGCGGCGGCGCCGACGCCTCGATCCTGCAGGCGCTCTACCTGATGAACAACGTCGCCGCGCGGCCGAGCAAGTCGGTGCGCGCATCGCCGGCGGCCGAGCAGTTCCGCGATGTCGCGCGCCCGCTCGACGAACGGCTCGCCGGACTGTGGCTCGACGCGCTGTCGCGGCTGCCGACGGCGGCGGAGGTCGCTGCCGTCACCGCCGCGTTCAGCGACACCGGCGCCGGCGCGCCCGCGCGCAACGTGGTCGAGGAGCAGTTCGACGCCCTGTTCTGGGCGCTGGTCAACTCCGCCGAATTCCACACCAACCGCTGAGCCACAGGCATCGCCGATGCACCCGCTTCTCCCCGCCTCCTCGCGCCATCCCGCACTGCGCTGCTTCACGCGGCGCGAGCTGCTGCTCCGTCTCGCGCGTGGCGGGGCGGGGGCGCTGGCGGCACCCTCGCTGCTGCAGCTGCTGGCGGCGCCGGCGCTTGCGGCCGACGGGCGACTGGTGGCGGCACCACGGCGGAAGCGGCTCGTGCTGCTGTGGCTCGAGGGCGGACCGAGCCAGATGGACACCTTCGATCCGAAGCCGGCCGTGAAGCAGGTGAGCCCGCTCCGGACGATCAAGACCGAGCTCCCCGGCGTCGAGTTCAGCGAGTACCTGCCGCAACTCGCGCGCGTCGCGCCGCGGCTGTCGCTGATCCGCTCGCTCACGTCGCGCGAGGGCACCCATTCGCGCGCCCGCGAGCTGCTCCACAACGGCTTCATCCCGAACCCGAGCGTGCGCTACCCGTCGATCGGCTCGATCGCGGCGCACGAGCTGGCCGAGCAGGACGGCGCGCTGCCGGCGTTCATCCAGATCGGCGGGGTCGCCCCGGCCACGAACGAACTCGGCGCGGCGAGCGAGGCGTTCTGGATCGAGACCGCCGGCGCGAAGGTGGAGAACCTGCCGCCGGGCGGCGCCCCGCGCGGGCCGAAGGCGGCCCGGCGCGAGACGCTGCGCTCGGCGATCGACGCCGCGTTCGCCGCGGCGGGCGGCGGCGAAGTGGTGGCGCGCAACGACGCGCAGCGACAGCGCGCGCTGCGACTGATGGACTCGCGGCTGCTCGAGGTGCTGCAGCTCGACCAGGAGCAGGAGGCGCTGCGCGACCGCTACGGGCGCAATCCGTTCGGCGAGGGGGTGCTGCTGGCGCGACGGCTGATCGAAGCCGGCGTCACGGCAGTCGAGGTGCAGTTGCCCGGCTGGGACACCCACTCCGACAACTTCAACCGCACCGGACAGCTCTGCCGGCAGCTCGATCCGGCGCTCGCGACGCTGGTGGACGACCTCGCGCAGCGCGGACTGCTGGCGGAGACGCTGGTGGTCTGCATGGGCGAGTTCGGCCGGACGCCGAAGCTGGTCGGCGGCGACGGGCGCCACCACTGGGCCACCAACTTCTGCGCGGTCCTGGCCGGCGGCGGGACGAAGCCGGCGACCGTGATCGGCGCCACCGACGAACGGGGCGAGTCGATCGTCGATCGCCCGGTGAAGGTGGCCGACCTCTTCGCCACCTTCGCCACGCTGCTCGGCATCGACGGCAAGCGCGAGTACACCACCACGACCGACCGCACGATCACGCTGATCGACCCCGACGGCAAGCCGGTCCGCGAACTGCTCGCCTGACCCGGCACGCCGGCGCCGCGGCGCACTTGATCCGCCGCGGCCGCCCGGCACGATGCCGCGGCAACCCGGGCCGGGAATGCCGAGCCCCACCCGCAAGTCGCGAGGCGCCCCGCGCGGCATGAAGCTCCTCTTCGTCTCCTCCGAGTGCGCGCCGTTCGCCAAGACCGGCGGACTCGGTGACGTGGTCGGCGCGCTGCCGAAGGCGCTCGCGCGGCGCGGGCATGACGTCCGCATCGTGATGCCGCTCTACGGCGGCCAGCCATCCCTGCGCTGGGACGAGCTGCGGCGGCTCGACGGCACGCTCACCGTGCCGCTGGGCTTCGGCCCGGTCCGCTGCGCGATCCGCGCCGGCAACCTCCGCGTCGCGGGCGGCGCCACCGCGCCCGCCCCGCGCATCTACTTCCTCGAGCACCACGGCTACTTCGACCGCCCGTTCCTCTACGGCAGCCCCACCGACGCGTTCGGCGACAACCTCGATCGATTCGCCTTCCTCGCGCGCGGTGCGCTCACCCTCTGCTACGCGCTCAACTGGATCCCCGACGTCGTCAACGCCCACGACTGGCAGGCGGCGCTCGCTTCCGTCTACCTGAACACCGTCGAGTGGTCGCACCCGCTGCACGGCGCGGCCTCGGTCCTCACGGTCCACAACCTCGCCTTCCAGGGCGAGTTCGATCCGCGCCAGCTCTGGCGCGCCGGCCTCGGCACCGAGCACCTGCACGGGCGTGGGCTCGAGCACTTCGGCGCGCTCAACCTGCTGAAGGGCGGCCTCTTCCACGCCACCCTCCTCTCCACCGTCAGCCCCGGCTACGCCCGCGAGATCCAGCAGGGCGAGCACGGCTGCGGCCTCGACAGCGTGCTGCGCGAGCGCGCCGCCGACCTGCGCGGGATCCTGAACGGCATCGACGACGACGAGTGGGATCCGGCGCGCGACCCGCTGATCGCGCAACGCTTCTCGCGCGACGACCTCGCCGGCAAGGCGGCCTGCAAGGCGGCGCTGCAGCGCGAGGCCGGCCTGCCGGTGCGCGCCGACGTGCCGCTCGTCGCGTGGGTCGGGCGGTTCGCCTACCAGAAGGGGATCGACGTCGTCGCCCACGCGCTGATGGGCCTGGTGCACGACGACGCGCAGTACGTCTTCCTCGGCACCGGCGACCCGAAGGCGGAGCAGTGGCTCGCCGAACTCGCTGCCCGCCACCCGCAGCGCCTGCGCGTCTTCGCCGGCTTCGACCCGGCGCAGGCGCACCGGATCGAGGCGGGCGCCGACCTGTTCCTGATGCCGTCGCGCTTCGAGCCGTGCGGCCTGAACCAGATGTACAGCCAGCGCTACGGCACCCTGCCGATCGTGCGCCGCACCGGCGGCCTCGCCGACACCGTCCGCAACTGCGACGAACGGACCGGCAGCGGCACCGGCTTCGTCCTCGACGATCTCACCCCGTCGAGCCTCTACGACACCGTCCGCTGGGCCCTCGCCACGTGGCGCGAGCGCCCCTCCCTGTTCGCCGCCATGCGCCGCGAGGCGATGAGCCTCGACTGGAGCTGGAGCCGCTTCGCCGGCGACTACGAGCAGCTCTACATCGACGCCTGGGAGCGCCGACGCGGGCAGCGGTGGCGGGGCTGAACACGAAACCCGTTCGCGGCTCGCCGCGTGGCGCGCCGTGCCATGCGGGCGCGGCGCTCCGTCGGGGCTTCGTGCGGGAGCTTTCCGCGGGCGCTCAGACCACCTGCTCCTTCCACTTCCCCCGCCGGAAGAGCACGCCCGCCACCACGGCGAACAAGGCGAAGGCCGCGCTGATCGCCCAGTAGACGCCGCTCGGGCCGAGGAAACGCGGCACCGAGCCGAGCGCGCCGTCGGCGGCGGCCGCCCCAGTCGCGGCATCCGGGTAGAGCAGCACGCCCCCCGCCAGCAGGCGCGCGAGCGGCTGCTCGAAGAGCCAGAAGGCGGCGAGGTTCATCCAGGTCGGCGTCCACGGATCGCCGGCGCCGTTGAACGCCTGGCTGAAGCACATGCCGAAGGCGAAGAACGGGAAGCCGACCGCGATCAGCCGCAGGCAGGCGATGGCGTTCTCCGCCACCGCCGGCGCGTCGGCCGAATCGGTGAAGCCGGCGACGACCCACGGCGCGCCGAAGAAGAAGAACGCCCCCACCGCGGTCAGCACGACCAGGTTCCAGCGCGCCGCCATCCAGACCGCGCTCTCGGCGCGCGCCGGGTCCTTCGCGCCGAGGCTCTGCCCCACCATCGCGGCCGCCGCGCTGGCGATCCCCCAGGACGGCAGGAGCCCGAAGATCACCACGCGGATGCCGATCGTGTAGCCCGCCACCGCCGTCTCGCCGTAGCGCGACAGCACCTTGACGAGGCCGACCCAACTGGTGGTCATGACGAGAGACTGGAACGCGCCGGTCCACGCGCGCCGCACCATCGGGACCAGCACCTCGCGCGCGATCCGCCAGTGCCGGCGCTCGACGATGAACTGCCGCCCGGGCCGCGCGAGCTGCCACAGCTGGTAGAGCACGCCGACGCCGCGGCCGATGTTGGTGGCCACGGCGGCACCGGTCACGCCGAGTTCCGGGAACGGCCCCCAGCCGAAGATCAGGCAGGGATCGAGCAGCAGGTTCAACCCGTTCGCCAGCAGCAGCACGCGCATCGCGATCGCCGCATCACCGGCGCTGCGGAAGATCGAATTGAGCACGAACAGCAGCATCACGGTGGCGTTGCCGCCGAACATCACCGTCGCGTAGGCGCCGTGGTGCTCGATCGTCTCCGGGGTCGCGCCCATCAGCGCAAGCAGCGAGTCGGAGCAGAGACCGCCCGCGATCCCCATCACCGCCGCGATCACCACCGCCATCACGACGCCCTGCACCGCCGCGACCGCCGCGCCTTCCTTGTCCTTCTCGCCGATGCGCCGCGCCACCGCCGCCGCCGCCGCCATGCTGACGCCCATCGCCAGCGCGTAGAGGATCGACAGCATCGCCTCGGTGGTGCCGACCACCGCGACCGGGTCGGCTGCGCTGCCCGGCGCCCGCGGGATCTGCGCCACCCACCAGATGTCGACCAGCGCGAACAGCGACTCCATCGACATCTCGATGACCATCGGGATCGCCAGCAGCAGGAGCGACCACGACATCGAGCCTGCGGTGTAGTCGCGCGGCCGACCGGCCAGCGCGTCCCCCACCGCGCGCACCACGCGACGCCAGCCGGTCCCGCCTTCCTCGATCACCGCGAAGGCGCACCCTTCGGCGCCGGCCGAAACGACGAGGCGACCTTGCCGCCGCGCCCGGCGCGCCCGTCGAGCAGCCAGTCGACCGCTGCCCGCTCGGCCAGCGAATCGCACACGTGATCGGGTCGCGCGGCCTCGAGCTCGGTGCGCGGCACCGGACCGCTGGCGACCGCCAGCGCCCGGAAACCGTTGGCGCGCGCCGCCGCCACGTCCAGCGCGGTGTCGCCGATGACCACCACCTTGCAGACGCTGAGCGGCGCGCGCAGCGCCATGGCGCCACGCTCGGCGGCGATCCGGATCAGCGCCGGACGCGATTCGTCGTCGTCGCCGAAGCCACCGAACGAGAAGCGATGCCACAGTTGCGCCCGGCCGAGCTTGCGCTGCGCGCCGGCCCGGACGTTGCCCGTCCCGAGCCCCAAGGCGATGCCGTCGAACTCCGCCAGGAGGTCGAGCAGCGGGATGACTCCGTCGAGGACGCGGAGCCCCTTCGCCTGCTTCAGCGTGCCATCGAGCAGATCGAGGTAGCGCGCCAGCACCGCGGCGACGGCCGCGTCGTCGTCGCGCTGGCCGATGTCGCGCAGGGCGCGGCGGATGATCGCCTTGTCGGTCATCCCGGCCATCGAGAAGCCGCTGCACGCGTCGACGCGGCCATGCAGCGCGGCGAACGCGGCGTCGATGGCGGCACGGCCGGCGCCGGACGTGGCGACCAGCGTGCCGTCGAGGTCGAAGAGCATCACCGTGGGTCGGAAAAGCATGCGCGGCGGAGCATACGGGCGCGGCGCGCGGAGCGGTCCGGCCGGGTGGCGGTAGGCTCTGCCGCATGCGACCCTGGCGGCGGTTCTCCGGCGGTTTGATCGCGCTCGCGGCACTCGCGTGCTCGGGCGAAGAGCCGGACCATGCCCCGGCCGCGCTGCCGCCTGCCGAGCCGCCGTCCCCCGCGCAGCAGGCCGCGCTCGAGCAGGCGCGCGCACTGGTCGCCGTCGGCGCCAAGGCCGATCCGCCCCGCGCCGTCACCCTGCTGACCGACGCGTTCGGAGCGTCCCCGCGCCATCCGGAAGCGGCGTTCCTGCTGGCCCGCGCCGCGTTCCGCGCCGAGCAACCCGAGCGCTGTGCCGCCGCGCTCGACGCCTGGTTCGCCGCTCCCGCCGCCGACCACGTCGACTGGACCGCGGAAGCGCACGTGCTGCGCGGCTGGCTCGAGGAGCGGGCCGGTCGCTTCGCCGCGGCGACTCCGCATTACGCGCGGGCGCTCGAACTGCTGCCGACCTACGCCTGGGCGGCGTTCCGCACCGGCAATGCGCTGGCCGAGTCGGGTGACGACGTGGCGGCGCTGCCATGGGTCGATCGCGCACTGGCGGAACGACCGGGCCTGATCGAGGCGCACTTCCTGCGCGCGCAGTTGCTGCGCCGCCTCGGCCGCGCCGAGGAGGCGGCGGCGGCAGCGGCGCTCCACGCGCTGCTGAACCAGGCGAGCGACAACGTCGCCCCGACGCGCGAGGCGCTGCAGGAGAAGTTCGCGGCGCTCGAGCAGCTCGAGACGCGGTTGCCGGGCTGGGTCGACGGGCGCGTCCAGCTGGCGCGGCTGCGGGCGAAGGCGGGCCAGGCTCGGCTCGCGCTGGAGCGGCTTGCGGCCCTGATCCGCGAGCGGCCGGTCGGCCGCGACGCATTCGCCGCGTGGCTCGAACTGGCGCGCGGGCAGCTCGGCGACGAGGCCACGCGCCGCGAGCTGCCGGCGCTGCTCGGAGCCGCGCCGGAACTGGCGGCCGACCTGCGCGCCGAGCTGCAGGCGATCGTCGATCGCGGATTCACCCGATGAGCGCGCGCTCCCGGCGGTTCGCGCCCGCATCCGCCGCTCCGCCGCTCGCGGTGCTGCTGCTCGCGGCGGGCTGCGACGAGCCGCCCGCCCCGGTCGCGAATCCCGCGACGGCAGCGCCCGCCACGACCGCGGCCGCCGGCCCGTGGTTCCGCGACGTGACCCGGGAGCTCGCGCTCGACTTCGTCCACGAGAACGGCGCCAGCGGCCAGCGCCACTTCGTCGAGACCAACGGCTCGGGCGCGGCGTGGCTCGACTTCGACGGCGACTTGCGCCTCGACCTGTTCCTGGTCCAGGGCGCGGCGCTGCCCGGCTTCACCGCGACCCGGCCGCTGCACGACACCCTGCTGCGGCGGACGGCGGACGGCTTCGTCGATGCCACGCCGGCGGCGATGCGCGCCGAGTCGATGCACGGCATGGCGGCCGCGCCCGGCGACTACGACAACGACGGCGATCCCGACCTCTACGTGACCAACTACGGCGCCAACGTGCTGTGGCGCAACGACGGCGACGGCCGGTTCACCGACGTCACGGCGACGGCGGGCGTCGCCATCGGCGATCGCTACCACGCCTCGTGCGCATGGGCCGACTTCGATCGCGACGGCGACCTCGACCTCTACGTCTGCGGCTACGTCGACTACCGGGTCGGCGACGGCAAGACCTGCGGCGAGCCGCAGCGCGGCCCGCAGTACGCCAGCTACTGCCATCCCGACATGTACCGCGGGATCGACGACACGCTGCTGCGCAACGACGGCGACGGCACCTTCACCGACGTCTCGGCCGAGGCCGGTCTGGCCGGCGCGCGCGGCAAGGGGCTCGGCGTCGCGATCGGCGACTGCGACGACGACGGCGATCTCGACGTCTTCGTCGCCAACGACGCCGACGCCAACTTCCTCTGGCGCAACGACTCGCAGGACGGCCAACTGCGCTTCGCCGAGATCGCCGGCGAGATGGCGGTCGACTTCAATGGCGAGGGCCGGACGCAGTCGTGCATGGGTGCCGCATTCGGCGACGTCGACGGCGACCAGGACCTCGACCTCTTCACCGTCAACCTGAGCAACGAATACAACACGCTGTGGCTGCGCGATCCGTCGGGCTACCGCGACCGCAGCTACGCCAGCGGACTGGCCGCGCCCTCCATGCCGAACGTCGGCTTCGGCACGTTGCTGGCCGACCTCGACAACGACGGCGACGAGGACGTCGTGGTCGCCAACGGCCACGTCCTCGACAACGCCGAGCTGCTGCTGCCCGGCACGACCTATCGCCAGCGGGCGCAGCTGTGCTGGAACGACGGCAGCGGCCGTTTCACCGCCGCCGCGCCCGAGACGCTCGGCGGCTGGTTCGTCGAGCCGCACGTCGGCCGCGGGCTCGCCGCCGCCGACTTCGATGACGACGGCGACCTCGACCTGCTCTTCACCGGCAACCGCGAGCCGGCGGCGCTGCTCCGCAACGAGCTCGGCCACTTGCGCGCGTGGGTCGGCTTCGCGCTGGTCGGCACGCGTTCGCCGCGCGACGGCGCCGGCGCCGAGGTGCGCGTGACCGTCGGCGGCCGCACGTTGCGCCGGCAGCCGCGCATCGGCGAGAGCTACCTGTGCGGTCACGATCGCCGCGTCCTGGTCGGCCTCGGCGATCACTCCGGCACGGTCGACGCGGAGATCCGCTGGCCGAGCGGCCAACGGCAACTCCTGCAAGCGCTGCAAACCCGGCGCTACCACCGCGTCCCGGAGCCGCGCTGATGCAGCCCCTGCGCGGAAGGTGCGCTCCAGCTCGTCGCCGGCGCTTCATTCGCGCCTTCCGACGACCGATGCGGTTGGTACCGTCCTTGCTGACCATGAGCGCCTGGACGGCACGACCCGAGGAAACCGCCGTGCCAGGGGCGATGGAGTTCGATCCCCCCGATGAGCCCGATCCCGATCCTGCTGACGGCCGCGCTGCTGATTCTGGCGGTGGCGTTCGGCATCCACTGCCTGCTGCTGCACTGCGACAAAACGCCTCCGATCGAGCCGACGTGCGATTCCGACAGCGCCTCGCGCCGCGCCGCCCACTGAGCGTTTGGCTCGCGCGCGCCGCCGGCGCGCTCCCTGTCGCCGTGCATCTGGCGGTCATCGGCGCGCTCTCCTGCGCCGGCTGCGATCGTTCGCCCACCCCGCCGCCGGGGGGTGCCGTCACGACCGGCGCCAGCCCGCTCACCCCCGCGCCGGGCGCGTCGCAGCCGCCGGTCGGAGATCCCGTCCTTGCCGCCGCCGAGCTGGCGCGCGGCTGCGAGCGCTTCACTGCGGGCGATCTCCCGGCCGCACGCGTCGCCTTCACCGCCGCCACGACCGCCGACCCGGCGTGCGCCGCCGCCTTCGCCTGGCTCGGGCGCAGCCTCGTGGTGTCGAGCCAGGGGATGTCGTTCTCGCGGGCGATCGAGTCGCTCGAGCGGGCGCGCGCGCTCGACCCGGGTCTGGTCGAGGCGCACCTCGACCTCGCGCTCGCCCGTTTCGGGCTGGTCGAGTACGAGGCGGCGCGGCGCCACTTCACGGCGTACCTCGCGGCCGCCGGCGCCGACGCGGCTCCCGCGCGGCGCGCCGCCGCCCACCAGCACCTGGCCATCCTGGCCCGCCTCGACGGCGACCACGCGACCGCGCGCGCAGAACTCGACCACGCCGCCGCGCTGGCGCCGGGCGATCCCGATCTCCCGTACGAGCGCGGCCTGACCGAGGAGGAGGCGGGCGACACCGCGGCGGCGTTGACCGCCTATGCCACCGCGCTCGACCTCGAGCGCAACCACCTGCCGAGCCACTTCCGCCGCGCGCGCCTGCTGCGGTCGCTCGGCCGCTCGGGCGAGGCGCAGCAGGCCGAGCGCATCCATCGTGCGTTGCAGTCGCTGTTCGACGACTCGACCGGACGCGACCTGAAGGACCCGCGCCAGCGCGCCGAGGCGTGGGGCGAGATCGCGGCGCTCGATCCGCTGAACCGCAAGGCGCGCTTCGAGCAGGGTCGCGCGCTGCTCGAGCTCGACCGCGCCGCCGAGGCAGCGCTGGTGCTCGACGCGCTGGTGCGCGACCACCCGGACTACGTCGACGCGCACGTCTTCGGCATCGACCTCGCGCTGCGCCGGCGCGATCGCGCCGACGCCGTGCGCCGCGTGCAGGCGCTGCGCGTCGCTCTGCCGGCCGCGACGCGCGAGCAGCTGCCCGCCGAGATGCGCCCGCTGTGGGACTCGCCGTGAGGCGCCGCCCGTCGCGGATCGCCGCCCTCCTGGCCGCGGTCACGTCCGGCTGCGGCGGCGAGCCGTCCCCGCCGCCGCGGCCGCCCGCCGACGTCGGTCCCGCCGGCTTCGTCGACGCCACCGCCGCCAGCGGCGTCGACTTCCGCCACGTGAACGGGGCGTCGGGCGAGATGTACTTCGTCGAGACCAACGGCTCGGGCTGCGGCGTCTTCGACTACGACAACGATGGCGACCTCGACCTCTGCCTGGTGCAGGGCGGCGCGCTGCCCGGCCAGCGCGAACCCGGTCCGTTCACCAGCCGGCTGTACCGCAACGACGGTGGCCTGCGCTTCACCGACGTGACCGCGGCGGCCGGCTGCGGCGCCACCGTCTACGGCACCGGCGTGCTGTGCGGCGACCACGACGGCGACGGCTGGCGCGACCTCTTCTTCTACGGGCTCGGCCAGGCGCAGCTGTTCCGCAACCGCGGCGACGGGACCTTCGCCGACGTGACCGCTGCAGCGGGGCTCAAGGACGGCCGCTATGCCGGGACGGCGCTGTGGGCCGACTTCGACCGCGACGGCGACCTCGACCTCTTCGTCGGCAACTACGTGAAGTGGAGCGTCGCGCTCCATCGCACCTGCGCGCTGCCTCCGGCCGAGAAGAGCTACTGCCATCCCGACGTCTTCGAGCCCGAGGCCGACATCCTCTGGCGCAACGACGGCGACGGCACCTTCACCGACGTGACCGCGCAGGCCGGGCTGGTGCGCCGCGACGGCAAGGCGCTCGGTTCGGTGGCGAGCGACGTCGACGACGACGGCGACCTCGACCTGTTCGTCGCCAACGACTCGACGCCCAACTTCCTCTGGCGCAACGACGGCGCCCCCGGCGAACTGCGCTTCACCGACATCTCCGACGCCGCCGCCATCGCCTATGACCGCGACGGCCGCACCCAGGGCTGCATGGGCTGCGACTTCGCCGACATCGACGGCGACCTCGATTTCGACCTGGTCGTGACCAACCTCGCGATGGAGGCGAACGCGCTCTACGTCAACCAGGGCGGCGCCCGGTTCGACGATCAGGCGGCGCCGCGCGGCGTCGCGCGCAGCTCGCGGATCGACTTCGGCTGGGGCGTGCGGTTCCTCGACTTCGACCACGACGGCGACGACGACCTGCTGACGATCAACGGCCACCTCCACGCGGGTGTGCGCACCTACGACGCGTCGCAGGAGTGGGCGCAGGCGCCGAAGCTGCTGGTCAACGATGGCCACGGCCGGTTCGCCGCGGCCGGACCGGAGGGCGGGCCGCTCCTGCAGCAGAAGGCGGTCGGGCGCGGGCTCGCGGTGGGCGACCTCGACGGCGACGGCGATCAGGACCTGCTGATCAGCACCAACGCCGACGTCGCGCGCGTGGTCGAGCGGCGCGGCCCGATCGCCGGCCACTTCCTCCGCCTCACCCTGCGCGGTCGCGGCAAGAACCACGATGCCATCGGCGCCCGCGTCGACGTGACCGCCGCGGGGCGCACCACCCGTCAGGAGGTGCGCGGCGCCGCCTCGTTCGCGTCGTGGCAGGAATTGACGCTCCACTTCGGGCTCGCCGCCGCGGCGCGTGCGGAAGAGGTCCTGGTGCGCTGGCCCGAAGGCATGCGCGAGCGGTTCGGGCCGCTTGCGGCCGGCCGCAACCACGTGCTGCTGCAGGGCAGCGGACGACCGGCGGAGTGACCGCGCGCGGCGGCGCGGCGGTGGCGGAGCCGTCCGGCCGCCGACTTACCGCCGCTCGCCGGTCGACTCCCCCGGCGGCGGACCGACCAGCGCGACCTCATGCAGCCACGCCGCGAGCGGCGGATCGCTCGCCGCCGCAGCGCGCTCCGGCGCGAGCAGGAGCTCGATCCCGGGATAGTCGTGCGCGCCGCGGGTGACCGGCGGCGGGAAGATCCACTCGAGCCGCTCGTGACCGGCGCGCGCCGAACTCCCGTCCAGCACGCGCGCCGCCTCGTCGCGCGCGTCGATCGACTCGCCGGCCAGCGAACGGAGCCGCAGCCGCGGCCGCGTCCCCGCCGGCGCCTCGCCGCGGACGACCAGTTCCGTCGCGCCGGGCGGTCGCCGCATGACCAGCTCCGCCGCCCGGCCGGCGACGAGGCGCCCGCCCGGATCGATCCCGTGCAGGACGGCCAGCGGCAGCACCGCGCCAGCGAGCGGCGCCACCGACGCGATCTGCGCGCGCGCCAGCGTCAGCAGCGCCTCGTCGAGCCCGCCGCGCGACTCGAACCGCTGCTCGATCGCGTCGGCTTCCGCCAGCACGTCGGCCGGCGCGGCGGCGGCCCCGGTCAGCAGGCCGCGCCGGGTCAGCGTCGCCCAGAGCGAGCGGGCGACCATCGCGTGGACCGCGGCGGCCGGGCGGGATCGCGGCGCCGCGACGCGAAGTTGCGGATCGAACTCGAACGCCGGCGCGTGGATCACGGCGTGGCCGGCGTCGCGCGCCGCCTGCGCCAGCCCGAGGGTCGGCAGGGTCGGCCCGGTGACCAGCGCGACCAGGACGCGCTGCTCGTCGCGCAGCCGCTCGCAGCGGGCGGCGAAGTCGCGGGTCGCGGCGATGCGCGTGCGCGTGCGCGACAGCCCGTGCAGCTCGGCGATGAGCGCCTGCAGCAGCGCGTGCGGCTCGCCGG
>VGYY01000012.1 GCA_016872815.1 Planctomycetota bacterium | reverse complement strand
CAACGGCCCCACCGCGCTGCCGCTGCGACCGAGCGCGATCGCCGCCAGGGCGCGCAGGTCCTCCGGCACGCCCGCCGCGCCGCCGACCAGCTTCCGCCCCGCGGCATCGTCGGCGACCATCGCCGCCAGCGCCGCGCTCGCTTCCTCCCGGCCGAGGATCGCCAGCAGCAGCGGCGCCCACGCGCGGTCGGGGTGGTGCGGATCGGCGAGGAGCGCGAGCGTCTCCGTGACGATCGCCGGCGCATCGCTGCCGTCCGACGTGCGCGCCCACATGCCGAGCGCCGTCGCCTTCAGGTCGCGATCGGAGCGCGCCAGTTCGGCGAGTCGGCCGCGCAGCGCCGCGCGCTCGTCGCCGCTGACCCTCCAGTTTCCGGGCGTGACCGCGGGCGTCTGCGCGCTCTCGCCGCGATAGAGCTCGCGGACCGGGAGGAAGCGATCAAGGTTGGCCGCCCACCAGCCGGTGACCGACAGGCCGGTCGCGTCGCCGTTGGCGCGGCGCGTGACGCCGGCGGCCGCTCCGGTGATGCCGGGTCGACCGCGACCCGTCGTCTCGTTCGGCGGGCCGCCGACACCGTTGTCGAGGCTGTTGCCGGTGAGCCCCGTCGGTCCCGTGAACGTGGGTTCGGGCGAATCGAACCGGATCCCCGGCCCCTGGATGTAGGCCGCCTCGTCCAGCGTGATGCCGAGCCGATCGAGGGTCGCCACCACCGCCGGATCGGCGGCGATCTCGTTCAGGTAGGCGTCGTTGCAGGTCGCGGCGAGTTGCAGCACCAGCGCCCCTTCGCCGACGCCGTCGAGCACGCTGGCGAGCGCACAGCGCGTCCCGTGCTCGTCGATGAACAGCGGCAGGTCGCGCGGCCACGCGGCATGGTGCACGGTGAAATCGGCCTGGTGCGCGTAGCGCTCGAGCAGGTCGAGCGTGCGCTGGCGGGCGAGGAGACGGTCGGCGCTCCACTCGAGCGACGGGCGCGAACGCAGTTCCGCCACCACCGCCAGCAGTCGCGACTGCTTGTCGCCGATGGCAGCGGCGACCGCTCGATCGTCGGCCGGCAGCAGGGACGCGAGCGCACCGATCAGCAGCGCAGCCAGCGAGAGACGCTTGGTCGAGAGGCGCATGGAGTGGCTCCGAAACAGCCCGAGGCGGCGCCTCGGGCACGCAAAGGAACGGCCGCTCCGACGAACCGGCACGACGGTGTGCATCGGCGCACACGGCGCACGTGGCGCGGAGACGACGGCAAAGTGCTACCCGCGGCGAGGGCGACTGGAAACGCGCCGGCCGAAGGGCGCGGCGAGCTGACCCCGAAAAACGCGGCGGGGTGGGCGATCGGCATCCGACCGATCCACCACCCCGCCACCGACCGGCGCCGCAATGCGGGGGCATGAAGACGGCCCCTGTCGGCACGGCGAACTCCATGGCAACGCGGGTGCCACTCGCGAGCCGCCACCGCCCCCGTGGCACCTCGCGCCGCCGGTCTGGAGTCATCTCCTCGTCACCCGGCCGTGACGTTCCACCCGGATGGTCCGCGACGCGCGACGCATGCAGCCACAGGGGCGCGCGCCGCCGCGACGGCGGTGGCGATCACTTCCAGTCGAACGCCTTCGGGTCGTACGGCACCTTCGCCTGCGGGAACTTCTTCAGCAGCTCTTCCGCCCGCGCGATCAGGGTGTCGACGCCGGCATCGAGGTCCTTCGCCTTGAACTCGACTTGCTCGTGCGGCGGCACGCCGATGCCCTCGATGCCCTTGCCGCCGTTGAAGCGGCCCTTGTTGCTGCCGACCGCGACGTACAGCGCCCACTTGCCGCTCGGCAGGTCGAACTGCTCCTTCTGCGCCGACATCCCGGCGGTGGCGCTCTCGCCGATGACGAAGGCGCGGCCATCCTCCTTGAAGATGCCGGAACCGGTCTCGCCGGCGCTGCGGACGTTGCCGTCGATGATCACCACGATCGGTCCGCCGTACGGATTCGGACCGGCGCTCGGGTAGCTCTTGCCGAAGGCGAGGGTCTTGCCGCTCGGCACGAAGCGGCCCATGAAGGCGTCGTGGTCGAAGCCGCCGCCGCCGTTGCCGCGGAAGTCGAGGATGAGACCCGGCACGGCGCCGATCGCGGCCAGCGCGCGATCGACCTGCTCCGGCAGGTCGCTCGGGCAGCGGCGCAGGTGGAGGTAGCCGAAACCGCCGGCCGTCTTCCCCCACTTCAGGTCCTTCGCCACCTCGAGCCCCGGCGGCAGGAATGCCGGCCCGTCGGGCACCTGGCTCGCCTTGTCGCACTGCACGGTGCGCGTCAGCTTCTTGCCCTTCACGTCCTTCAGCTCGAGTTCGAGCCGGGTGCCCGGCTTGAAGGCGAGCCCCCAATGGCAGGTGGCGAAGAGCGCCTGCTGGTCGGACGACCAGCTCGCGGTGTCGCGCAGCTCCGCCGTGCGTGCGGCGAGCCACGGCAGCGCCGGCTTGCCATCGACCTTCACCACCTCCATGCCGGGCTTGACGCCGGCGGCCGCCGCGCTGCCCCAGGCGTTCTTGACCAGCAGCTTCCCGCCCGCCTTGCAGAAGAAGAGGCCCGGCCCGGCGCGCTCGCCGCGCTGCGGCTCGGGCAGCTCGATGCCCTTTCCGGCCTCGAGCGGGATCACCTCGGCATGGCCGTCGTTGAGCCGCGCCAGCAGCTGCAGCAGCACCAGCAGATGGTCGGAGTCGTCCCGCGCGGCTTTCGCGTTCGCGGTGATCTCGGCGGCGATCTTCCGCCACTCGAGCCCCTTGCTCTCGATCAACGCGGCGCAGCGCTTCTCCAGCTCGGGCAGGGCGAAGGCGACGTCACGCTCGCACGCATCGGACGGCGACCATGGTGGCGGAGCAGGCACCGCCGCGAGCGGCAACGCGAGGGCCGCGACCGCGAACCAGACCCGCAGCGGGGAAGTCGTCGACCGCTCCATCGTCCGCCTCCATCCGTCGGCCCCGCGATCCGCGCCTCGCCGGGCGCGCGTCAGCTCGCCTCGCGCAGCCAGCGCCACAGCTCGCGCAGCTTCGGCGGCTTGCCGCTGCTGAAGATGCCGATGCGGAAGATCTTCGCCGCCGCCCAGATGCTGACCAGCACGCCGAAGGCGACGCTCGCCGCCGAGGCGGCCACCTGCCATGTCGGCGGCGGCGGCGACTGCGCGATGCGCGTCGGCATCGTCATCGGCGCCGACCACGGGAAAAAGGTCAGCGCGCGGGAGAGCGCGCTGTCGGGGTGCTCCAGCAGGTGACTGTGCCCGATCATCGGCAGCATGATCAGCAGCACGACCGGGAGCATCATGTTCTGCGCATCCTGGATCGACTGGCAGAGCGAGCCGATGGCCAGGTAGATCGCGCCGAACAGCAGGTAGCCGCCGACGAAGAACCACGCGTACCAGGCGAGGTTGGCGACCGCGAGCGTGTCGGCCTTCAGCATGTTGAAGTGATCGGCGGCGAAGGCGCCCGCGGCGCCCCACGCCAGCAGCGTGATCAACCCGGTGAGGAACGCGCCGATCAGCTTGCCGGCCATCAGTTCGACGGCGCTGACCGATGACACCAGCACCTCGACCACGCGGTTGCTCTTCTCCTCGATGGTCGCGTTCAGCAGCAGCCCGGCCGACGACATGATCCCCATCAGCAGCAGGAGGGTGAGTCCCATCGGCACCATCGCCTCGGCCATGCCGCTCGAGCGGACCACGCCGTCGTCGCCGGTCTTCACCTGCTTCGCCACGACGAACTCGTCGAACGGCACGTCGACGTCGACGCGCGCCATCACCGCGGCGTCGACGCCGGCGGCGGCGAGGCGCTGGCTGCGGGCGGCGTCGCGCACAGCCGTGCGCAGTTCCTGGCGCAGGTTGCCGGTGGTGAGCGAGACGGCGCCGTAGGCGAGCTTCGATTCGGCCGCGTGCGCGGCAGTGGCCTCCGCGTCACCTGGCGGCGGCGGCAGGTCGGCGACCTGCCGGCCGATGATGAGCCAGCCGAACAACTCCTCACGGCGGACCCGCTCGGCCAGATCGCCTTCCAGCGCCGCGCGCGCCGCCTGCAAGGAGAGCGCCGGCCCTGTTGCGAGGCCGGGCGGCGCCACTCCCTCGAGCCGCAGGAACAGCTGCTCGCCCGGCCGTGCGTTGCGCTGCTCGGCCCAGGCCGCCAGCGGCGCCTCCAGCCGACCGGTGAGGTCGACGATCGCCACCCGGCGATCGCCCCGCTCGCCGAACCGCTCGAGCAGCTTCGGCAACTGCGTGGAGAGCAGCACCATCAGCGGCATGAACAGCAGCCCGATCACGAACCCCTTGGTCCGCACCACCGCGTCGAAATCGCGGCGGGCGACGATCCAGATGCGCCCGAGCATCACTCACCCCCCGCCGACGTCGGTTGCGCGGCATCGCCGGCCAGCTGGACGAAGAGATCGTGCAACCGCGGCGTGCGCACTTCGAAGCGATGGACGCGAAAGCCGCCGGCGACATGGCGCAGCAGCTCCTGCGGATCGGCTCCCGGCCGCAGCAGCAGCTCGTAGCGGCCGCCGTCTCCGGCGCAGCGGATCACTCCCGGCGCCTGTGCGAGCCGCTCTCGCGGCCCGTCGCCCTCGACGTCGACGATCTCCTCGCGGTGGCGCGCACGGATCGACTCGAGCGTGCCGTCCAGCACCTTGCGGCCGCGCACGATCATGAACACCGCGTCGCAGAGCTTCTCGGCGTGCTCCATGACGTGGGTCGAGAAGATCACCGTCTTGCCGGCGCGCTTCCACTCCTCGACGATGCCGATCAGCACCTCGGCGTTCAGCGGATCGAGCCCGGAGAACGGCTCGTCGAGGAGGATCAGCTCGGGGTCGTGGACGACGGTGGCGATGAACTGGACCTTCTGCTGCATCCCCTTCGACAACTCCTGGCAGCGCTTCTGCTTCCAGGCGAGCAGCCCCATGCGATCGAGCCAGGCGTCGATCCGCGGCTTCAGTTCGGCCCGCGTCCGGCCCTTCAGCTGCCCGAGGTACTCGATCAATGCGCCGACCCGCATCTTCGGGTAGAGGCCGCGCTCCTCGGGCAGGTAGCCGACCTGCTGCGACGTCTCGCGGCCGGCCGGCCGCCCCAGCACCGTCACGCGCCCGGCATCGGGAAGCGTGATGTGCATGATCATCCGCAACGTGCTGGTCTTGCCCGCCCCGTTGGGCCCGATGAAGCCATGCACGCTGCCGCGCGCGATGGCGAGCGAGACCTCGTCCACGGCGATGTGACCGCCGTACCGCTTGGTGACCCGCTCGAGCACGACCGCCGACTCACCGCCTCCCGTTCGGGACATTCCGGACGCCCTCCTTCCGGCCATGGTGGCCCGCCGCGGTCGACCGCGCCACCGCGGGCGCGACGGCAATCGCGCCCGGCGTTGCAACCACCGCGCCGGCTCGCCGACTCGACGGTAGGCTTCGCCGCCGAATTGCAGGAGAACGTCCGATGCGCGTTGGATCCCGGGTCGTGCTGCTCTTGTCCTTGAGCCTGCTCGCCGCCGCGTGCGGCTGCTGCGGCGGTTGCTGACGGGCACGGACGGGCGGTCGACCGACCGGAACCGATTTCCCGCCGGCAGGCATCGACGCTACATCCCCGCTGCGCCTGCGGCCGGCTAATCCATGCCGGTCGCGGCGCCCGGTGGCCGCACGACGGGAGCGGTCGATGGCCGGCGGCGCACTGACGGGAGTCGAGGTGGCGAGCGGGGGCGACCCGCATCGCACCGGCCTCACCGCCGACGCTCTGGCGCTCCTGGCGCGGCTCGAGCGCGAGACGCGCGATCGGCGCGGCGCGCTGCTGCGCCGTCGGCTCGAACGGCAGGCCACCTTCGCCGCCGGCATGCTGCCGACCTTCCCCGCGGCGACGCAGCGGTTGCGCGACGGCGTGTTCCGCGTGGCGACGAAGCCACCGGCCGTCCCCGCCATCGCACCGTCCGCTGTCCACTTCGCGCGCCGCCTGCGCGACAGCGCCGCGTTCGAGCCGCGCGTCGTCGTCGACGGCCGCCCGGTCAGCGCGGCGCTCTTCGACCTGGTGGCCGCGGTCGCGGCGTCCGGCGCGAACGACCGCCGCTCACCCGTGCTCGTCCGCCTGCCGGCACAGGAGAGCCACCTCGAAGCGCGCCTCTGGAGCGAAGTTCTGCGCACCGTCCGCGACGAGCGCGCGTTGCCGGCGGGCGCGCTGGCGGCGGTGATCGCGGTGGAGACGCTGCCGGCGCTGTTCGAGCTCGACGAGATGGTGTGGGAACTGTCGCCGTTCGCGGTGGCGCTCGAGCTCGACCGCGCCGAGCTGACGCGCAGCACGCTGGAGAAGCTCGGCGACGATCCGAACCGCGTGGCGCCCGACCTCGCCGCCCTGCTGGAACTGCACCCGGCGGCAGTCGCGACGCTGCGCCACGTCGCGACGGTGGCGCGGCGGCGCGGGCTCGCGGCCTGGCTGGCGCCGACGCTGCCGGCGCCCGACCTCACGGCACTGACCGACCCGCTCCACGGCGAGGCGGCGGCGCGTGCCGCCGCACGGCTCTGCGACGAACTCGCGGCCGCAGCCGCCGCCGGCTTCGACGCGGCGCAACTCGCCGATCCGACCCATCTGGAGCTGGCCGAGCGGCGATTCGTGGCGCTCCGCGTCGCCGCCGCTTCCCTCGACGAAGCGGTCGCCGCCGCGCCCGCGGCGAACGCAGCGCTGGCGGAAGAGCTGCTGCTGCCGGCACCCGGCCTGCGCACCGCGGCCGGACTCGCCGCGGCGATCGCGGCGCTGCTCGCCGGCGACGCGGTGGCGCCGGGCGGCGCGTCGTTCCGCGCCGCGGGTCAGCTCGAGACCGCCGCCTCCACCGCGCTCCATCGCACGCTGCTGACGCAGTGGCTGCGCCATTCGGCGCCGCTCGCGGAGGGCGGCGCGGTCACGCCGGAGCGGGTGCACGCCGAACTCGCCGCGCAGGCGACCACGCCGCTGCTGCAGAGCGCGGCGGAACGGCTCGCCGAACGACTTGCGCTGCCGGCGTGAGCGGCACGCTCGGCGCGCCTCGCCATGCGGGCGCGACGCTTCGGCGGGCTCGGTCCCGGAGTTCCTCTCACGCTCTCAGTCGTCGCCGCGAATCTCCAGCATCCACGCGACGCCCCACGCAGTCCCGCCGACCCCGGGATTCTGCGGTCGGTAGAGGACGAGACAGTCGCGCCCGTCCGGAGCGGCCGGGGTCGCGGTGGCGGCAGCGTCGAGCGGCGCATCGATCCAGTCGACCCGGACCACGGCCAGCAGCGCGAACTCGGCGCGTGCGCGCACGGCGAAGCTGGTGATCGACGCCGTCCGCGCCACGCCAGCGGGGACGCGGGCGGTCAGGAACGGTGCCCAGTCGCCCCCGCGCAGCGGCGGCCCCTCGACGCTCAGGAACTCCTCGGGCGGAAGCGCGCCGCCTGCGAACACGCTGCGCAACAGGCCATCGAGGACCATGACCAGGCGGCGCAATGCTCCATCCGGGAAGTCGCCCGCCGCCAGCGGCTCGAGTCCGTCGAGCAACCGCAGGGAGGGCAGCGCCGCGATCGCCGCGAGCGTGAACGACGCAGCCGGTCCGGCGCGTCGTTCGGCCACCAGCAGGCCCGGCCCGTTCCGCCCCGCCGCACCGGCGTACTCGGTCCAGCGGAAGTCGTCGCCGATCGTCCGCGTGACGGCCGTGGCCGGATCGGCGTCGGGCACGCGGGCGAGCGCACTGGCCCACTCGGCGGGCGCCCCCGGCGCCGTCGCCGCCGCGCGCAGCGCGGCGAACCGGTCGGCGGCAGTGGCCGCCGCGACCCCGGAAACAACTTCCGGACCCGAGCCGCCGCCCGCGTCGTCGGTGCCGCACCCGGCCGGCAGGACCGCGCACAGCAGCGCCGCGACCCCTTCCTCCCATCGCATCCGCGTCCGCGTTCCCGCCATTTGCTTGAATCCCCCCTCCCGCCATGCCGCCGTTCAGGCCGACAGAGGCGGAATCCGCGGCATGATGCCGCGCCCGATCGACGACCGGACCGGAGACCGACGATGTTCGCCGCGCTGTGGTTCGCGCTCCAACTGACCCTTCCCGCCGACGGCTCCCTCGTCGGCCAACGCGCCCCCGAGCTGCACTTCGCCTACGCGGTGCAGGGCGAAGACGTCGAGTTCGAACTGCGCGAGCGCAAGGTCCGCGTGGTCGGCCTGTTCCAGCTCGGCTGCACGCCCTCGGTAGAGCAGCAACTCCCGGCGCTGAAGGCGCTGGCCGAGAAGCACGCCAAGGAGCCGCGGCTGCAGTTGTTCGCGGTGGCGACGACGTTGCCGGGCGCGGGGGCGCCGGACGGCGGCAACGACATCGCGCTGCGCACGATGCTGGCGTCGAAGCGCGTCTACCTCCCGGTGATGCGCGACGCGGACGGCGGGACGGCGCGGCAGATGGCGCTGGGCGGTGCGGTCGGCACGCCGCGCACGCTCGTCATCGACGCCACCGGCACGGTCTGCTGGCACGGCACGGTCGACACGGCGGAGAGCGCCGCCGCGGTCGAGGCCGCGGTGGCTGCCGCGCTGGCCCGCTTCTGGGTCGAGCCGATCGCCGACCTGCCGGCCGAACTCGCGGCCTTCGCCAAGGGCGACTTCGCTGCCGCCGTCAGCGCGGCGCGCCGCCTCGCGGCCGACGCCAAGGCGTCGCCGGAACTCAAGGCGAAGGCGGAGCAGGTGACGCAGTCGGTCGATGCCGCCGCCCGCAAGCTGATCGAGTCGGCGAAGGCGCTGCGTGCCGAGGGCTACCCGGGCTACGCCAAGCAGGCGCTCGAAGACGCGAGCAAGGTCTTTACGCTGGTGCCGGCGGCCACCGAAGCGGGGAAGCTGCTGACCGAATGGACCGCCGACCGGACGTTCCGGCGCGAACTCGCCGGCGAGGTGCAGCTGAAGCAGTCGCTCAAGCTCCTCGAGAGCCCGAAGGACTCGACCGAGACGCTGCGCAAGCGGTTCGAGAAATTCATCGAGAGGTACGGCGACACGGCGATCGGGCCGCGCATCCGGGCCGCGCAGGCGCGCATCTTCTGATCCTCTGATCCTCGACCGGAGTCCCGCCGGCCCATGTCCTTCGCCGCGCTCGAGCGCCTCGTCGGTCGTGACCAGGTCCTGACCGGCGCCGCTGCGCTCCTGCCGTTCGAGTCGGACGGGCTCACCCATTTCCGCGCGCGGCCGCGCGCGGTCGTGCTTCCCGGCACCACCGAGCAGGTGGCCGCCGTCGTCCGCTGGTGCGTCGAGACCGGGACGCCGTTCGTCCCGCGTGGCGCCGGCACCGGGCTGTCGGGTGGCGCGTTGCCATGCGCCACCGGCGTCGTGATCGAGCTGGCGCGGCTGAACCGCATCCTCGAGGTGCGCGCGCGCGATCGCGTGGCACGGGTCCAGTGCGGCGTGGTCAACGCCGAGCTGTCGGCGGCGCTCCGCCCGCTCGGCCTGCATTACGCCCCCGACCCGTCGAGCCAGACCGCCTGCACGCTCGGCGGCAACGTCGCCGAGAACTCGGGCGGGCCGCACACGATGAAGTACGGCACCACGACCGACCACATCCTCGGGCTCAAGGTCGTGCTTCCGGACGGCGAGATCAGCGAGCTCGGCGGGCCGCTCGCCGGGCGACCGGGACTCGACCTGGTCGGCCACTTCGTCGGCTCGGAAGGGACCTTCGGCATCGCCACCGAGCTGTGGGTGCGCCTGACGCCGAATCCGGCCGTGGTGCGGACGTTCCTGTTCGCCTTCGCCGACCTCGACGCCGCCTGCCGGATGGTCAGCCGCATCGTCGCCGACGGGATCCTGCCGGCGGCGCTCGAGATGCTCGACCGACAGACGATCCAGGTGGTCGAGGCCTCCGTGCTGCGCGCCGGCTATCCGACCGATGCCGAGGCGGTGCTGCTGGTCGAACTCGACGGCAGCGCGCCGCAGGTCGATGACGATGCGCGGCGCGTGCGGGCGATCGGCGCCGACGCCGGCGCCTTCGAGACGCGCGAAGCGACCAGCGCCGAGGAGCGCCTCAAGCTGTGGAAGGGGCGCAAGGGTGCGTTCGGGGCGCTCGGCCGGCTGTCGCCCGACCTCTACGTCCAGGACGCCGTGGTGCCGCGCAGCAAGCTGCCGGAGATCCTGCGCCAGGTGCGGCAGATCGCCACCGAGGAGCGGATCCGGCTGTCGAACGTGTTCCATGCCGGCGACGGGAATCTCCATCCGAACATCAGCTACGACGGCCGCGACCACGACGAGGTCGCGCGGGTGGTGCGGGCCGGCGACCGCATCCTGAAGGCGTGCCTCGCGGTCGGCGGCTCGCTGTCGGGCGAGCACGGGATCGGCATGGAGAAGCGCGACTCGATGGCGCTCCTGTTCGCGCCGGCGGATCTCGACGTCTTCGCGCGCGTGCGCCACGCCTGGAACCCGCTCGGGCTGTGCAATCCCGACAAGGTGCTGCCCGGCACCAAGGTCTGCGTCGAGTTCCGGCCCGGCGTGACGATCGAGGGAGTCACCCATTGAGCGCGACCGGTGCGTCGCCGCGGTCGATCGAGGCGCGCCTGGCGGCGCGCGGATTCGCGACCGCGCCCTTCGCGCCGGCGGGCGCAGCGCGGGCGCAGCTCGGGCGGGCGGCACCGGAGCGACAGGTCGAGCCGGCTGACGTCGCCGCGTTGCGCGAGGTGGTGATCGAGGCCGGCGTCGCCAATGAGGCGCTGATCCCGGTGGGCGGCGCCACGGCGCTCGCAGCCGGCCGGCCGCTGGCGCGCCGCGGGCTGGCGCTGGCGCTGAGACGGCTCGACCGGATCGTCGACCACTCGCCCGCCGACTTCGTGGTCACGGTCGAGGCGGGCTGCCGATTCGCGACGCTGCAGGCGGAACTGGCGCGGCACGGGCAGTGGCTGGCGGTCGAGCCGCCCGACCGCGAGCGCGCCACCATCGGCGGGATGGTCGCCGCGGCGGCCACCAGCTTCGTCGCCGCGCAGCACGGCACGCTGCGCCACCATCTGCTCGGCGTGCAGGTGGTGGGCGCCGACGGCCTGCTCACCCGGGCGGGCGGCAAGGTGGTGAAGAACGTCGCCGGCTACGACCTGATGAAGCTCCACCATGGCGCGCTCGGCACGCTGGGCGTGGTCGTCGCCGCGACCTTCCGGCTGCGGCCGCTGCCGACCGCCGATCTGGCGCTGTGGACGGTGGCCGAAGGGTCTGCGGCGATCGCGGCCTGCGGTGACGCCCTCGCCGCGCCAGGCACGACCCCGGCCGCCGGCTGGTTCATCGGCCACCTGCGCGCGAATGCGCTGGAGGGCGAGCTGGTGGCGCGATTCCAGGGCGCGCGCGCGGCGGTGATCGAGCAGGGCGCGACCCTCGAGGCGGCGCGAGCGGGTGGTGCGCCGTGGCGGCGCGAAGTGCTGGATGGCGTCGCGGCGCTGCCGCGCGCGCTGCAGCAACTGGCCGAGATCGCCTCCACCGCGGACGACCCGCATGGCGCGCTGCTGACGCTGCACTTCCTGCCGAGCCGCACGCCGGAGCTGCTGGCCGCGCTGCAGCGGTTCGGCACCGGCAAGGTCGCGCTCGACCTCGTGCGCGGGACCGGCTTCCTGCGCCTCGCCACCGACGGCGAGGAGGGCTCACTGACGGCGTCGCTGCGGCACGGGCTCGACGCGCTGCACGCCGAGCTCAGGGCGGCGGGTGGCGCGATCCACGCCAGCGCCGGGCCGACCGCGCTGCGCACGGCGCTGCCATGGGACGCGCTCGACCCGGCGGCGGCGAAGGTGGCCGCGCGGCTGCGCGACGAGCTCGACGCGGCACGGCGTTTCAACCCCGGCCGGCACGGAGCGTGACGTGAGCGCCCACGAACAGAAGCTCCTCGACCTGAAAGCGCTCGACTGCGTCCACTGCGGGCTCTGCCTGCAGAGCTGCCCCACCTACAAGCTGACCGGCAACGAGGCGAGTTCGCCGCGCGGGCGCATCTACCTGATGCGGGCGTTCGCCGAGAAGCGGATGGAGATCACGGCCGAGACGATCGGCGAGGTCGATGCCTGCCTGGTCTGCCGCGCCTGCGAGACGGTCTGCCCCTCCGGCGTGCAGTACGGCGAGATGATGGAGCTGACGCGCGACCTGGTGGAGAAGTCGGGCGCGCGCAGCGGCTTCGCCTGGCGGGTGAAGCGCTGGTTCTTCCGCGGTGTGCTCCCCCACCCGTCGCGCGTGCGCTGGCTCGCGCTGGGGCTGCGCTTCTTCCGCGAGAGCGGGCTGCGCTGGCTGGCGCAGAAGCTCGGGCTGATCGAGCTGTTCGGCGCGAAGATGGCGCTGCGCGACGCGCTGATGCCGGCGATCCCGCCGCTCGCGGAGCGGGTCGAGCCGCCGCTGGTGACCCCGGCGCGCGGCGAACCGCGCGGCGCCGCCGGCTTCCTGGTCGGCTGCGTCGCCCACGAATTGCTGCCCGGCGCCAATCGCGCGGCGATCTCCGTGCTGGCGGAGAACGGCTTCGAGGTGCGTTGCCCGTCGTCACGGCCGTGCTGCGGCGCGCTGCCGGCCCACTTCGGCGACCTCGAGGCGGCGCGGGCGCTGGCGAAGCAGACGATCGCGGCGTTCGAGGCCGATCAGGAACCGGTGGTGGTCAGCTCCGCCGGTTGCGGCTCGGCGATGAAGGAGTATGGCCGCCTGCTCGAGCACGAGCCGGCGTGGGCCGAGCGCGCGCAGCGATTCGCCGCGCGCGTCGTCGACTGGAACGAGTTCCTCGCCGCGAAGGGGCTCGCTGCCAGGCCCGGCCGCCTCGAGGTGCGCGTCGCCTACAGCGAGCCGTGCCACCTGGCGCACGCGCAGCGGATCTCCGCGGCCCCGAAGCAGCTCCTTGCGGCGATCCCGGGCGTCACGCTCGTCCCCTTCGCCGGCCAGGACAGCTGCTGCGGCGCCGCCGGGCTCTACAGCGTGACCGAACCGGAGAAGTCGCGCGCGCTGCTGACGCAGAAGATGGACCAGGTCGGCGCCGCGAAACCCGACGTCATCGTCACCGCGAATCCCGGCTGCCACCTGCAGCTGAAGAGCGGCGCGGCGGAAGCACTGCCCGGCACCGAGGTGCTGCACGTCGCCGAACTGCTCGAGCGGAGCTACCGAGCGCGGAGCTAGTTCGCGCCGCAGATCCGGACGGCGCGCCGCCCCGCGCCGCAGTCGGACAGCTACGATCGATGGCACGATGCCGATCTCCGCCGTCGCGTTCGTCGTTTGGTGGCTCTGCGCGAGACCGTCCGCCGACACCCCGACGTGGGCGCGCGACATCGCGCCGATCCTGTTCGAGCACTGCGCGAACTGCCACCGGCCCGGCGAGGTCGCGCCCTTCCCGCTCCTGACGGCGGAGGATGCCGCGGTTCGCGCCCGGCAGATCGCGCGGGTGACGAGTTCGCGCCTGATGCCGCCGTGGCTCGCGGCGCCGAGCGAGCCTCCCTTCGTCGGCGCGCGCCGCCTCACCGACGCGCAGATCGAGCTGCTGTCACGCTGGGCGGACGCGGGGGCCCCGGCCGGCGACCTCGCCGCGGCGCCGGCCGCACCGAAGTTCACGCCCGGCTGGCAGCTCGGCGAGCCCGACCTCGTCGTCACCATGCCGGCGGCCTACGTCCTGCCGGCCGAAGGTGGCGACCGCTACCGCAACTTCGTGCTCCCGCTCCCCGTCGACACGCTGAAGTACGTCAGCGCCGTCGAAGTGCGGCCGGGCAACCCGCGCGTCGTGCACCACGCCGCCGTCAAGATCGACCGCAGCGACTCGTCACGACGGCTCGACGCGCTCGATCCGGAGTTCGGTTTCGCCGAGATGGAGCAGGGCGAGGCGACCTACCCGGACGGCCATTTCGTCGGCTGGACGCCCGGCCGCACGCCCGTGCGTCTGCCGGATGGCATGGCGTGGCGGCTCTATCCGGAGAGCGACCTCGTGCTGCAACTGCACCTGCTGCCGAGCGGCAAGCCGGAGCCGGTGCAGGTGAGCGTCGGCTTCTTCTTCACCGACGTGCGGCCGGCGTGGCTGCCGTTCATCCTGCGGCTCGGCTCGAAGTCGATCGACATCCCGGCGGGCGTCGCCGGTCACGAGATCCGTGATCGCTTCACGCTGCCGGTCGGACTCGAGCTGCACGCGCTCGCCCCCCACGCCCACTTCCTCGGCAGCAGCGTGCGCGGATCGGCGACTCTTCCCGACGGCACGACGCGGGAGCTGCTCGACATCCCGAGCTGGAATTTCTCGTGGCAGGACGAGTTCCGCTTCGCCGAGCCGGTCCGCCTCCCGGCGGGCACGACGCTCGAGATGCGCTGGAGCTACGACAACTCCGCGGAGAACCCGCGCAATCCCAGCCACCCGCCGCAACGCGTCCGCTACGGCCCGAGCTCGCTCGAGGAGATGTGCGACCTCTGGCTCCAGGTCACGCCCGCGGGTCGCGCCGAATTCGAGGCGCTGCGCAAGGCGTTCGTCGAGAAGGACGTCGCGATGGTGCGCGCCGGGCTGGAGCTGCGCATCGCGACGACTCCGGGCGACGCCGACGCGCACGTCGACCTCGGGCTCGTGCGGCTGCAGCAGGCGGACCCGGCGGGCGCCCTCGCCGAGTTCGTCAAGGCGGTGGAACTGGCGCCCACGCACGTTCGCGGACTGTTCAAGCTCGGTGCCCTGCTGGCGCGCGAGAAGCAGGCCGCCGCCGCGCGTGCACGGTTCGAGCAGGTGATCGCGCTCGAGCCCGACCATGCCGGCGCGCTGATCCAGCTTTCGGTCCTCGACGAAGCCGACGGCGCGCTGCGGGCGGCGCTCGCTCGCCTCGAGGCGGCGGTGGCCGCGCGGCCGCAGATGTTCGAGGCACGCGCCAATCTCGGCCGCATGCTCCGCATCCTGGGCGAGGACACAGACGCCCGGGTGCAGTACGAGGCGGCGCTCGGCCTCGACGACGGCGCGACCGACGTGCGGCGCGCGCTGGCATGGCTCTGCGCCACCTCGCCGGTCGACGCCGCGCGCGACGGGAATCGCGCGCTCGAGCTCGCGCGGGCGCTCGTCGACGCCGACAGCTCGAACCCGCTCGAACTCGACGTGTTCGCCGCGGCGCAGGCGGAATGCGGCCGGTTCGGGCCGGCGGCGAAGACGGCGACCCGCGCCGCGGAACTCGCGCGCAAGCGCGGCTCGGCGGCGTTCGCTCTCGAGATCGAGAAGCGGCGCGACCTCTACGCGCGGTCGCAGCGCTTCCGGTCGACCGCCGCCCGCCCCGCCAGCGCCGGCGGGTGAAGGAGCGCGAGCGGCAAGTTCGAGCGCAGCCTGACGGTTGGCGAGCCACCGAGGCGCCGTTCACCGCTGCACTGGCCCCGCAGCGCGCGCCCGCCAGTGGTTTCGCCCTGCTGCGCCGCTACCGTTCCGGCGTCGTCGTGCCCGTGAGGATCGGGCGTCGGATCGTGGTGCGGTCGACGACGAGGCGTTGCGCTCGTGTCGGCCAGCAACTCGTGCATGAACCCCGCCGGAGAACCGTCGATGAAGCGTCCGCTCGCCTGCCTGCTCGGTCTCGCGCTGCTCGCCCTGCCGGGCTGCGTCTACGCGCACATCAAGTCACCGCTGGATGAGGACCTGCAGGTCACCAAGCTCGGCAACAAGGTCGGCACGGCGTCGAACCACCAGATCCTCGGGCTGGTCGCGTGGGGCGACGCCAGCACGCAGGCGGCGGCGAAGGACGGCGGCATCACCACGCTGAACCACGCCGACGAGGAGTGGATGTCGATCCTCTGGTTCGTCTACGGCCGCCAGACCACGATCGTCTACGGCGACTGACATGCGGGCGCGAATCGCCTGCGCCGTGGCCCTCGCGCCGCTCCTGTCGGCGTGCATGGTCGGGCGCATCTACCAGCACACCCATGCACCGCTCGACCTGAACCTCACGGCGACGCCGGTCTTCACCGGCTTCGACCAGACCGGCAAATCGGCCGTCGACCACCTCAACATCCCGTTGACCGGCGTCCAACTCGACCTGCTCTGGGACAGCAACGCGATCGGCGACGTGATGCGACGCAACGGACTCGAGGAGGTCCATTACGCCGACCTCGAGACGTTCAACGTGCTCGGGATCTGGCAGCAGTACACCGTTCACGCCTACGGCCGCCGGGCGGCGAAGTAGCCGGAGCGGCGCCGCCCCCCCGCGTCGGCGCGACCGGCGCGGGGAAGCGGCGTTCATGCTGGTAAGTACTCGAGCAGGCAGCGCGGCGCATGGTCGTCGGGCAGTTCGCCGCGCCAGTGGATCGCCGCGGTCAGTCGCTGTTTCTCGGCGTCCTTCGCCGCCTGCGCCAGCTCGAGCTCGACGCCCTGTCCCTTCCAGAGCAGCAGGCGACCGAAACGGCCGCGCGCCGGCTTCAGCAGCCGCAGCAACTCACGCGCGGAGTCGACCGCGCGCGCGGTGACCGCCGCGACCGGCTGCGCGAGCTCGGGCAGCAGCTCTTCCGCCCGCCGCGCATGCACCTCGACGTTGCGCAACGGCAACGCGGCGGCGACCTCGGCGAGGAAGGCGGCCTTCTTCTGGATCGACTCGCACAGCAGCACGCGCACGTGCGGCAGCAACAGCGCGAGCGGAATGCCGGGGTAGCCGCCGCCGCTGCCGAGGTCGAGCAGCAGCGTCGGCGCCGCGGCCTCCGCGGCGGCGCCGGTCGCCGCCGCTCCGGACGGCACCGGAAACAGCTCGATCAACCTCTGCCACGGCAGCAGGCTGTCGAGCACGTGCTTCACCGCCAGTTCCCGCGGCGCGGTGATGCGGGTGAGGTTCAACCGCTCGTTGGCGTCGAGCAGGAGCGCCGCGTGGCGGGCAGAGCCGGCGACGACGGCGGCGCGCCCCGGCAGTTCGGCGGGGAGCACCGCGTTGATGGCGGCGGCGAGTTCGGCGTTGCGGTCGGCGGGCAAGACGGACCTCGACGGTGCGATCCGGCGGCGCCGGCGCGGGCGGTAGAGTCTCGCGCCGGTCGTGCCGCGATCCAAGCTCGCGCGCCGCCGCAAGACGGCATCGGAGCTTCGATGAACCCTGCTGCTCCCTCCCCACGCCCCTCCCCGCCGGGCTCCGGCGCGAAAGGCGCCGCGCGCGCCGCGAAACGCGCCCCCGTCCACCTCCAGCCCAAGGGCTGGGGCCACGAGGTCTGGATCCACAACGACGAGCGCTACTGCGGGAAGATCCTCTTCGTCAAGGCCGGCAAGCGCTGCAGCCTCCACGCCCACAAGGTGAAGTACGAGACCTTCTACGTGCAGAGCGGCAGCGTCTCGATGCGACTGCGCCACCCCGGCGGCCAGGAAGAGACCTTCGTGATGAAGAAGGGCGACTGCCTCGAGATCCCGCAGGGCACCGCCCACCAGTTCACCGGCATCGAGGACTGCGAGCTGTTCGAGTTCTCGACCCAGCACTTCGAGGACGACAGCTACCGGATCGAGAAGGGGGACTGAGTGAAGCGGGCGGACGAGCGCGAGCGCGGCGTCCGTCCCGCGGCAAGCGAACCGCTGCAGCCACCGCAGACCGCATCGCCGAAGCCCGTCCTCGGCCTGTTCGACGTCACGATGATCGTGATGGGCTGCATCATCGGCGCCGGCTGCTTCGCCAATCCGGCGGCGGTGGCGGCGCAGGTGAAGACGGGCGGCTGGATCTTCGCGGTGTGGGGGCTCGGCGGCGTGATCGCGCTGACCGGGGCGCTGGTCTTCGCCGAGCTGGCGGCGATGTTCCCGCGCTGCGGCGGGCAGTACGTCTTCGTGCGCGAGCCGTTCGGGCGCTTCCCGGCCTTCATGTTCGGCTGGCTGTTGCTGGCGGCGATCGTCTCGAACGCCATCGCGTGGGTCGGGCGGATCTTCGCCAAGCACCTCGCGCTGGTGATCGACGCGGCGCGCGACGTCGAGTCGGGGGCGAGCCTCGCGGCGCTGGGCGAGAGCGTGCGCGCGCTGCTCGCGCCGATTACCGACGGGATGACCCACGCCTGCAACTGGCCGGGGGACCTCGGCGCGGCGGGTCCGCTCGGTGAGAAGACGATCGCGTTCCTGCTGATCGTCGGCTTCGCGTGGCTCAACGTGCGGGGGCTGCGACTCGGCGCGACGGTGCAGAACATCGCGATGGTGGCGAAGATCGCCGGCATCCTCGGCGTGGTGGCACTCGGCGCGTGGTGGTGGCTGTCCGGCGACGCGCCGGCGGCGGTGGGAGCCGCGACCGATGCGGCGCCGGAATCGACCGGCGCGAGCACGGTCGGCGCCGCCGCGAGCGGCATCACGCTCACCGCCTTCAACGCGGCACTCTTCAAGGCGATGTTCACCTACGGCGGCTGGCAGAACGTCGCCGCGGTCGGCGGCGAGGTGAAGGACGCGCGCCGCACGCTGCCGCTCGGGATCCTGCTGGGGACGGTCGGCGTCATCGTGCTCTACCTGTCGCTGAACGGAGCGCTGCTGGCCGTGCTCGGCGCCGACGGGCTCGCCGCGTCGACCACCCCCACCGCCGACGCCGCCGGCAAGGTCCTCCCGCACGGCGAACTCCTGGTCGCGGCGCTGGTGATGACCAGCACGTTCGCGATCACGCAGGCGCTCCTGATGGTCACGCCGCGCATCTATTGCGAGATGGCGCGCGACGGCCTCTTCCCCGCCGCGATCGGCCGATTGCACTCGCGCTTCGGCACGCCGGCGCTGGCGATCTCGCTGCAGGCGATCGCCGCCATCGTCCATCTGGCGCTCGGCGACCTGCTCGACCTGCTCGACATGACGACGTTCTTCGACTGGCTCGGCTTCACGCTCTGCGCGCTCGGCCTCTTCGTGCTGCGGGTGACGCGGCCCGACCTGCCGCGGCCCTACAAGGCGTGGGGCTATCCGTGGGTGCCCGGCCTCTTCCTGCTGCTGTCGATCTGGGTCTTCGGCTCCCACTTCCGCAGCGCCGCGCCGCTCGCCATGGAGAGGAGCGCGTGGGTCTTCGGCCTCGGCGTGGTCGTCTACGCGGTCTTCGAGTGGCGACGGCGAGCGGCGGTGTCGCGCCCTCCGGCCGAGCCGGCGTCGTAGCGCACAGCAGCCGGCGGTGGCCGGCGGCGGCCCGCTCGCGGCGCCGCGTTCGAGCGGTAGGACCGCCTCCGGCGGGTGCCGCGGTCACCCGCCGGGCCCCCAAGTGCCTCCCCGGGGCGCCCCAGGGACGCCCGGCGGTGCTCCCGGGATTCGAACCTCATGTCATGGCATTTAGTAATCGATGTGATATCACTTCTCCGAGACCCAAGCTGGAGCCTCTCCCATGACCGTCCCACTCCTTCCTGCTCGCGACCCCGTCAGCGAGCGTCCCGCCACGCCGGTCGAAGGACTCGGTCGCCTCTTCCTGCTGCTCTTCCAGATCCTCGGCGCCATCGGATTGCTGATCTTCGCCGGCGTGACGCGCATGCCGATCCTGGTGCTGCCGGCGCTGATCCTGCTGATCACCTCGCTCTGGTGCCTGCCGGGCCTCTTCTCGGTGCAGCCGAACGAGGCGCGCGTCATCACGCTCTTCGGCAACTACCGCGGCTCGGTGCGCCAGCCCGGTCTCTGGTGGGTGAACCCCTTCTCGCAGAAGAAGGCGGTCTCGCTGCGCGTGCGCAACTTCGAGAGCGAGAAGCTCAAGGTCAACGACCGGGACGGCAATCCGGTCGAGATCGCTGCCGTGGTCGTCTGGCGCGTGGTCGACAGCGCGCAGGCGCTCTTCCAGGTCGACGACTACCAGAACTACGTCCACGTGCAGGCCGAGTCGGCGGTGCGCAACCTCGCGACCCACTACAGCTACGACCCGCACGAGGACGGCGCAATCGCGCTGCGCAGCCACCCGGCCGAAGTCGCCGCCAAGCTCAAGGAGGAGATCCGCGATCGCGTCGACCAGGCGGGCGTCGAGATCATCGAGGCACGGATCACCCACCTCGCCTACGCGCCGGAGATCGCCCACGCGATGCTGCAGCGCCAGCAGGCCAGCGCGATCCTCGCCGCGCGCGCCAAGATCGTCGAAGGCGCCGTAGGCATGGTCGAGATGGCGCTCGAACGACTCGAACGGCACAAGGTCGTCGAACTCGACGGCGAGCGGCGCGCGGCGATGGTCAGCAACCTGCTGGTCGTCCTGTGCGGCAACGGCCAATCGACGCCGGTCGTGAACGTCGGCACGCTCTACCAATGACCCTGCGTTGATGCGGAGGCGCGGCCGGCCGCCTTGCGCGCCGGCCGCGCGCGCCCCCTTGGCCAGCGAACGCAAGCCCTACCTTCTGCGGATCGATCCGCGGCTGTTCGACGCGCTCCAACGCTGGGCGCGCGACGACCTGCGCAGCGTCAACGCGCAGATCGAGTTTTTGCTGCGCCTGGCGCTGGCCAAGGCCGGCCGCGATCCGCGCGACGACGACGACATGCGTCCCCCCGACGACGCCGCAAAGCCCTGAGTCGGCCGGCACGGCGCACGGGGCTATCCTCCTCGCCCTTCGCGAGGAGCAGACGATGCGCGCATGGCGGACGATCGCGGCGGCGCTGCTGGTGGCGCGCGTCGTCGCCGGGCAGTCGTCTCCCATGAAGACGGAGAGCCCCTGGCTCGACGACCAGAACCTCGGCACGCCGCTGCGCTCGGAGGAGCTTCCCCAGCTGGCCGGATCGCTGCTCGAGGGCGCCACGCGGCTGATCGGCCGCGCGCTGATCGCCAATCGGGCGGTGGAGACCCTGGAACAGCTGTGCGACGACTGCGGATCGCGCCTCTCCGGCAGCACCGGCGCTGACCTCGCGGTGGCGTGGTGCCTCGATCGACTCACCCGCGACGGCTTCAGCAACGTCCACGCCGAGCGGGTGATGGTGCCGCGCTGGGTGCGCGGCCATTGCCGCGTGACGATGAGCCTGCCGCGGGAGCAGGAACTGGCCGCTTGCGCCCTCGGCGGCAGCGTCGGCACCGGCGGCAGGCCGCTCAAGGCGGCGGTGATCGCGACGCCGAGCCTCGAGACGCTCGCCCGGCTGTCTCCCGCCGAAGTGCGCGGGAAGATGGTGCTGCTGACCCGCAAGATGGAGCGCGACGACCCCGCTTCGGGCTACGGCCCGACCGTCTCGATCCGCAGCGATGGCGCCAGCGCCGCGGCCAAGCTCGGCGCGGTCGCCGTCCTGATCCGCAGCGTCGGCACCGGCAATGCCCGCCTCCCCCACACCGGCGCGATGAACTACGACCCCGGCGTGACGAAGATCCCGGCGGTCGCGCTCTCCGCCGAGGACGCCGAGATGCTCGACCGCCTCATCGCGCGCGAGCGCGACGTCGAGGTCTCGCTCGACCTCGGCTGCGAGACCCTGCCGGACGTCGAGTCGGCCAACGTCGTCGCCGAGCTGCCTGGACGCGAGAAGCCCGAGGAGATCGTCCTCCTCGGCGGCCACCTCGACTCGTGGGATCTCGGCACCGGCGCGCTCGACGATGGCGCCGGCGTGGTGATCGCGTGGGAGGCGGCCCGCCTGATCCGCGAGCTCGGCCTGCGGCCGCGGCGCACGCTGCGCCTGGTCCTGTTCATGAACGAGGAGAACGGGCTGCGCGGCGGCGACGGCTACTTCGCCGAGCATCGCGCCGATCTCGCGAACCACGTCGCCGCGATCGAGGCCGACTCCGGCGCCGGCCGGCCGCTCGGATTCGGCTGCACCAGCAGCGACGGCGATCTCGCGCGGGTGCAGCAGCTCGGCCTGCTGCTGCGCGGCATCGGTGCCGGCGAGATCACGAAGGGCGGCGGCGGCGCCGACATCGGCCCGCTGCGTGCCGCCGGCGTGCCGACGCTCGGCCTGCGCCAAGACAGCCGTTGGTACTTCGACTACCACCACACCGCGGCCGACACGCCCGACAAGGCCGATCCGCACGAGCTGGCGCTGAACGTCGCGGCGATGGCGGTGATGGCCTGGGGGCTCGCCGAACTCGATCCGCGCCTGGCCAACTTCCCCGCCGAGAACCCGCCGCGCAGCCGTCGCTGAGGAATCGCGTGACCCGCCATCGCTACACCGCCCGCACCGTCGATCCGCACGAACTCTACGAGAAGTCGGTTCAGGACCCGGCCGCCGACGTCGCCCTGATGATCCGCTGGTTCGAGCGGCGTCGACGGCGGGTGCCGCTGGTCCTGCGCGAGGACTTCGCCGGCACCGCCTGGATGTGCGCGGAGTGGATCCGCAGCGATCCGGCCCGCCGCGCGGTCGGCGTCGACCTCTCGGCGGCGACCATGGCCTGGGGTCGCCGCCGCCATTTCCGACCCGGCAACCCCGACGGCGCCGACCCGCGCCGGATGCGCTGGCTGCGCCTGGACGTGCGCTCCGCTCGCGTGCCACGCGCCGACCTCACCTGCGCCTTCAACTTCAGCTGGTGCGTCTTCCTCGATCGCCCCGCCCTGCTCCGCTACTTCAAGGCGGCGCAGCGCGGCCTCGCCGCCGACGGGCTGTTCGCGCTCGACATCCATGGCGGCCCGACGTCGTTCACACCCGGCCGGGACGAGCGGCGGATGGGCGGCTTCACTTACGTCTGGGACCAGGGTGCGGTCGACCCGATCACCCACCGGACGCTGCGCCGGATCCACTTCGAGTTCCCCGACGGCAGCCGGCGGCGCAACGTCTACCGCTACGACTGGCGGGTCTGGACGCTCCCGGAGACGCGCGAGGCGCTGCTCGACGCCGGATTCCGGCGGGTCGACGTGCTGTGGGAGCTGTACGACAAGAACGGGGAGGGGAGCGGCATATTCCGCCACGTGGAGCACGCGAAGAACGACGACTCGTGGGTGGCCTACCTGCTGGCGTGGAAGTGACCGCCGCGGCCGCGCCGCGCCCCCTTCGCCCGGACGCGCGCCACCGCTAACCTCCCGCGACTGCGCCGCACCGCAATCGAGGGGACGCGTGGGCGAAGCCGACTCGCAAGGATGAAACGATGAACTCGGAAGTGAAGAAGGTGGTGCGCTGGTCGTTCATCGGCGGCTTCGTCGCGCTCGCCATCGACTGGGCCGTCTCCGGCTCGCAGCCGATGGGCATCCGGGTGGCGGTCGGGATCATGTGCTTCGGCGCCGGCTTCGTGACGGGCGGCCTGCTCGCCGCCAACTTCGGCGAGGAAAAGGGCGAGTCGCACTCGCACTGAGGTCGAAGGCACCGCTCTCAGGCTCCGCGCCCGCCGTCGCGCCGGCGCCGATCCGGATCAGACCGCGAAACGCGGCGGCATGCGCCGGTGGTGGTCGGTGGCCGCCTGGAACACGGCGCCGACGCGCAGCAGCGCCGCCTCGCCGTAGAGCCGACCGACGAACGTGATGCTGGTCGGCGTCCCGTCGCGCGAGAAACCGTGCGGCAGCACCAGCGCCGGATGGCCGGTGAGATTCGTCAGCTGCAGCACGCCGCCCGCATACGGCGGGGTGACGATCACGTCGAAGTCGCCGAATGCCTGCCACGTCGCCGCGAGCAGTTCGGTGCGGCGGCGCGCCGCGCGCAGGTACTCGACCGCCGGAATCAGCCGCGCGCTGCGGAACGTCGCCGGCCAGGCGCCCGGACCCTGCTCGCGCAGCTGGTCGAGGCCGCCTGAAAGCGTGAGGTCGTCGAAGGCGCTCGCCGCCTCGACGGTCAGCATGTCGCCGAGGTCCGCGGCCGCCGCCCCCGGCAGGTCGACCGGATCGAACGTCGCGCCCTGCGCCCGCAGCACGTCGAGCACGGCCTTGTCGGCCGCACTCGCGTTGGCCGGGAATCCGGCGCGCAGGTAGCCGAGCCGGAGCCCCGCGAGCCCGGCGCTGCCGTCGAAATCGAAGCCCTGATCGACGGTGGAGCGGTCGCGTGGATCGCGCCCCTCGATGGCGGCGAACACCAGCGCGCAATCGAGCGCGTCGCGGCAGAGCGGCCCGAGCTTGTCCATCGACCACGACAGCGCCATCGCGCCGTGGCGGCTGACGCGGCCGAAGGTCGGCCGCAAACCCGTCGTGCCGCACCGCACCGACGGCGAGATGATCGAACCGAGCGTCTCGCTGCCGATCGCGAACGGGACCAGCCCCGCCGCGGTGGCCGCCGCCGAGCCGGCGGAACTGCCGCTCGACCCTTGCTCGGGGTTCCACGGATTGCGCGTCATCCCGCCGAACCACTGGTCCCCCATCGCCAGCGCGCCGAGCGTCAGCTTGGCCACCAGCACCGCGCCGGCGGCGTCGAGCCGCTCCACCACCGCCGCGTCGAAGGCCGGCACCTGCTCGCGATACGGCTCGGCGCCGAACGTGGTGCGCACGCCCCGGGTGTAGAGCAGGTCCTTCGCTCCCCACGGCACGCCATGCAGCGGTCCGCGCCACTTGCCGGCATCGAGTTCGGCGTCCGCGGCAGCCGCCTGCGCCAGCGCTCGCTCGCGCATCAACGTCACGGTGCAGAGCAGCGTCGGGTCGTGCCGCTCGAGGCGATCGAGGCACATCTCGGTCAGCTCGACCGAAGAGATCTCGCGCGCCCGCAGCAACTGCGCCAGTTGCCAAACCGGCGCGAACGCCAGTTCCTCGATCTCGGTCGGCGCCGCGATCGGCGCGGCCGGGGGCAGCCGGACGCGGCGCGGCGACGGCGCGGGCCGCTCGCGGCCGACCGGCAGCGGATCGAAGTCGAGGCACGGCGCAACCTGGTTGTCGAGCGGAGCGGCGCGCAGGCGGGCAAAGGTGGCGCGCTGCTCGTTGACCGACTGCTCGACCTGCGCGCGCTGCGCGTCGGTGAAGGCGAGTCCGGCCAGCTTCTCGGCCTGCTCGATCATCGCGCGCGTCACTGCCGGCGCGTCCTGCACCAGGCCGAGCAGCGCCTCGGGGAAGGCGGTCGCGCCGAGACCGAGTGTGCCGCACCAGGCGAGGAAGTCGCGCCGCGCCGGATCAGTGAACGGCATGACAAGGCTCCGCGGGAATCGCCGCAGCGTAGGCCCGGTTCTCCGGAGCGCGAACCGCCGTGCCGCCGGGGGAGTCGATCGGTTTCCCAGAAGACGGGCGCAAGGTCGATCCTCTGTTGAAATTGAGACTCCATCTCAATAAATTTCCGCCCGCGTTCCTGCCGCCATGCCCGCCGTGGCCTGGCGCAACCACTCTCGAAGAGCACGACGGACCATGATTCCCGGCCTTTCTCCCTCGCGCCCGCGGGCCCGCGGGCCGTCCCGATCGATGGCGCTGCCCGCCGTTGGCGCGACCATGGTGGCGCTCGCCGGCGCAATCCCGCCCGCTGCCGGCCAGGCGCCTCCGGCCGCCGATGACGCCGCCATCCTGCGCCGCCTCGATGCGCTCGAGCGGCAGAACGCGGAACTGCGCGCGCGGCTCGACGCCGCCAACGTGGGCGGCGCCGCCGATGAACTCGACGCCGACCTCGCGGCACTCGGCGCTCCGGGCGGCGCGGCCGCCGGCCAGGCGGGCGACGGCGCGGCGAAACTGATGGCGGGCAGCGAGCGGCTCGCCGACAGCGGCCTGTCGCAGGCGTTCGGCGGCCTCTACACCAAGCCGTTCCTCGCCGGCTTCGGCAACGTCGCACTCGGCGGTTACGTCGATTTCGAGTACTTCGACGTCGACGGGGTCGACCGCGACTTCCGCTTCCACCGCCTGATCCCGTTCATCTACGCCCAGCCATCCGAGCACGTCCGCTTCGCCACCGAGATCGAGATCGAGGACGGCCACGAGGTCGACGTCGAGTTCGCGGTGGTCGACCTGCTGATCCGGGACGCATTCAACTTCCGCGCGGGCGTGATCCTGAGCCCGCTCGGCAAGTTCAACCTGGTCCACGACTCGCCGGTGAACGAGCTGACCGACCGGCCGCTGGTCGATCAGTTCGTGATCCCGACGACGCTGCACGAGGCGGGGTTCGGCGGGTTCGGCACGCTGGCCACGGCCGACTCCCCGGTCGGCCAGGTGACCTACGAGGCGTACCTGACCGGCGGCTTCAAGGGACTGCTCGATGACGGCACCGCCGGCTTCGACGACTCGAGCGGCCTGCGCGGCGGCCGGCCGCACGACTCGCTCGGCGCCGAGAAGCCCTACAACGACATCAACAACGCCTTCGCCGGGGTCGGTCGGGTCGAGTGGAGCCCGCAGCTGGGCGGCGTGCTCGGCGTTTCGGCGCACCACGGGACCTACGACGAGGGCAGCGAGAACCACCTGACGATCGTCGCCCTCGACGGCGCGCTGGACGGTCGGCTCCTGTCGCGACTGCTCGGGCTCGACGGCAGCGCGGGCAGCTTCGTCGACGGCTTCGAGTTCCTGGCCGAAGCCGCCCACGCACGACTCGAGACCGATGCGCTGGCCGAGGCGAGCGGGATCCCCGACCGGCTGGCCGGCTGGTACGGACAGCTCAACTACCGGCTCTACCCCGACTTCCTCGCCGGCGCCGGCCGGCTGAGCTGGATCGATGCCGGCGCGCACATCACGCTGGTGGTGCGGCGCGACGAAGTCGACCTCGACGGCTCCGAGCGCGAGCGGTGGACCTTCGGCGTGAACTTCCGGCCGAACCAGTCGCAGACGGTGCTCAAGTTCGACTACCAGCTGAACAGCGAGAGCGGCACGCGCGCGCCGGTCGACAACGACGCCTTCGTGGCCTCGATCGCAACCTACTTCTGATGGCCTGCACCGTGGCATCCCTGCCCCGTCGCTTCCGCGCGCTCGCGGCCGGCTGCGTCACGCTCCTCGCCGCTCTGCTGCCGTCGCCGGCCGCCGCGGCGGGCACGGGTGGCGGCCCGGCGGCGGCGCCCGCGCGCGGCGCCCGCGACGAGACCGCCGAGGTGCTGCTGACCAAGGTGCAGGCGCTCGATCTCGCGTTCCCGGGCTGCAGCGCGGCGCTCGAACTGCGCTTCCTGCTCGACGACGCGGCGCGGGCGCGACTGGCGACGGCGCTGCGCCGCGACCTCGCCGAGAAGGGGTTCCTCGTCTACCTCGGCCTGCGTGACGGGCGACTCGACGGCTTCGCCGTCATCACCAACGAGATCGGCAAGACCGAGCCGATCACGCTGCTGGTCGCCGCCGAGCCGGATGGCCGCGTGCGCCGCTGCGCGGTGATGGTCTACCGCGAGAGCCACGGCGGCGAGGTGCGCTCGCGCCGGTTCCTCGCCCAGCTCGAGGGGCGGACGCTGGCCGATCCGATCCAGATCCACCGCGACGTGATCCACGTCAGCGGCGCGACGCTCTCCTCGGTGGCGCTGTGCGAAGGGACGCGCAAGGTCCTGGCGCTGCTGGACCACCATTTCCTCGGGCGCGAACCCGGCGAGCTGCTGGCGGCCGCGCGCCGCGACGGCGCGAAGGAGATCGCGCTGCAGCAGATGACGCCGGCGCCGGCGCCGGTGCGCGTCGAAGGCCGCCGCCTGGTGATGGGCAGCGAGCTCGCCGTGGTGGCGCTCGATGGCGGCGCGGGCACGCATGCCGCGGTGCAAGCGGCGCTGTCGGCCGCGGAGGCACTCGACGCGGTGCTGTCCGACTGGCGCGAGGAGAGCGAGCTCTCGGCGGCGAATCGCACGGCCGCGGCCGGCCCGGTGCGCGTCAGCGCGCCCTTCGCCGATTTCCTCGCCGGGTCGGCGGCGCTCTGGCGCGCCACCGACGGCGCGTTCGACCCTGGCATCGGCGAACTGGTGCGCGCGTGGGGCTTCCGCGGCGGCGCGTCGGCGCGGCCGGCGCCGGAACAGCTCGCGGCCTTGATCGCGGGTGGCGGCTTCGCCGGCGTGGCCTTCGATCCGGCGGCACGCACGCTCGCCTTCACCCGGCCGCACGTCCGGCTCGATCCCGGCGCGATCGGCAAGGGCATGGCGGTCGACGCCGCGGTCGCGGTGCTGCGCGAACGCGGCATCGGCAACGCGCTGGTCGACTTCGGCAGCACCTGCCGCGCGCTCGGCGGCGGCGAGGAGGGCGCCGGCTGGCCGATCCTGATCCGCGATCCGGCGCACCCCGACCGGTCGCTCGAGGTGGTGATGCTGCGCGATGCCGCGCTGTCGACGTCGGGCGGCTACGAGAAGACGGTCGAGATCGACGGCGAGCGCTTCCCCCATCTGCTCGACCCGCGCACCGGCGAACCGGTGCGCACCGTCGCCTCGGCGAGCGTCATCGCCGCCACTGCCGCGCGCGCCGACGGGCTGTCGACCGCGCTCTTCGTCGCCGGTCCGGAGCAGGGTGCGGCGTTCCTCGCGACCTGGCCGGCCACCGGCGGCCTGTTCGTCGCACCCGACGCCGCGCCGCGGCGACTCTGCGCCTGGCCGGGCAGCGCATGCGCTACACGCTGAGTCCCAAGCTCCATCTCTCGCGCCTGCCGCTGCCGACGCGGGTCGTGCTGACCTGCTTCGTCGTGCTGATCGAGGCGGCGCTGCTGGTCGGCTCGCAGAAGTACCGTGATCGCGCCGAGTTCACGCCGACCGGCGCGGAGCGCTACTTCCACGGCGACGCCGCCGCCGGCGATGGAGCCGAGCCGCTGTTGCCGGGCGAGGACCTGATCGACGCCGCGGTCGCGGCGCAGCCGGCCCCGCCCAAGTCGACCCGCTTCCTCGTCGACGTCGTCCACCCCCACCTGTTCACCGTCCCGATCGTGCAGTTCATCCTGCTGCACCTGCTGATCCTGACGCGCCTCTCCGATCGAGCGAAGATCGCGCTGACGCTGCACGGCTTCGGCTCGACCGCGGCGACGTTCGGACTGCCGTTCCTCGTCGCCGCCGGCGGCGGCGGCGCCGCCTGGTTCATCGCCGCCGGCGCCAATCTGCTGGCGTCCTTCGTCGGCGTCGGATTGCTGCTGCTGGTGGAGCTGTGGCGGTCGGCGCCGGAGCTGCCCGCCGCCGCGCGCGCGTCACGCGGAGACGAGGTCGAACCAGATCGGCCGGTGGTCTGACGCCGTTCGCGCCAGCGCGCCGTCGACCCGGTGGAACGAGTCGATGGCGAGCCGCCCGCGGACGAAGACGCGGTCGAGCGGACGCAGCGGCTTGAACGCGGGGAACGTCGCCAGCGGCCGGGCCACGCTGCGGAATCCGGCCGGCTGCAGCACCGCCTTGCCGAGCTGCTGCCAGACGTCGTTCAGGTCGCCCGCCACGACCACGTCCTCCTCGCTGCCGTGGTGATCGTCGATGCAGCGCAGGATGCGGCGCAGCTGCTGGCGCCGTTCCGCCTCGACCAGCCCGAGATGGCAGTTGAAGACCCAGAGCGGCCGCGGATGGCCCGGCACCGGGAACCGGGCATGGAGCGCGCTGCGCCGCTTGTGCAGCGGCAGCGTGAGGCCCAGGTTGTGCGCGCCGTGGAACGGGACGCGCGACAGGATCGCGTTGCCGTAGCGGCCGACCTTCAGCTGGTGGTTCGGGAACCAGGCGCGCCAGCGCATCCCGAGCGCATCGCCGAACAGGTCGACCTGCCGGTCGAAGCGCGAGCGGCGCGCACCGTCATCGACCTCCTGCAGCAAGCAGGCATCGGCGTCGATCGCGCGCAGCACGTCGATGATCCGCTCGGGGCGGTAGCGCCGATCGACGCCGCCGATCCCCTTGTGGATGTTCCAGCTCGCGATCCGGATTCGCATCGCTTGGCGGCGCCGCGCCTCAGGCCGGGACGCGGCCGACGCTGCCGTCCGGAAGCACGACGGCCGGTGGCGCCCGTCGCGACGCGCGCGTCGACGCCGCCGAGGTGCGGACGATCGACTCGAGCACCTCGACGTAGTCGAGGAAGCGCTTGCGCCCGCCGCGCGTGAAGGCGATCCACGTGGTCGGCCGCGCGCCCTCCTTCTCCTCGCGCTCGAGCGCGATGATCCCGGCCTCCTCGAGCGCTTTCAGGTGTCGGCTCAGGTTGCCGTCGGTCAGGTCGCACAGGTCGCGCAACTCCGAGAACGCCACCTTCACCTGGTGCGTGATCAGGCAGGAGAGGATCCCGAGCCGCGCCCGTTCGTGCAGCACGCGGTCGAGTTCCGGGTAGGCGAAGCGCCCGCGCTGTTCGCCGTCGCGCGCGCCGCTCATGGCGAGCTCTCCGCGCCGCGCGACAGGATCGAGGCCAGCACCAGCTGTCCGACGCCGAAGGCGCCCGCCATCACGTCGGCACGCAACGCCAGCCCGCCCGGCAGCAGCGCGAGCGTCGCGCCACCGGCCAGCACGTAAGCGAGACCGATCCAGGCGCAGGCGCGCGGCACATGGCGACGCGAGACCATGACGCCGCTGCCGTAGAAGATCATCCAGGTGCCGGGCAGCAGCTCGGGCGAGCCGCGCAGCAGCAGCGCCGCCGTCGCCACCACGCCGCCGAGCACCGCCGGCGCCAGGTCGAGCAGAGCGGCGAAGGCGAGGCTGCGCTCCCACTGCCGCAGCGAGGCCCCGTAGGTGCGGGCGATGCCGATGACGTTGATCGCCGAGCTGATGGCGGCGGTGGCGACCCACAGCGCGACGAACGCCAGCGGACCCGGCGCGGCGACCCGCTGCACGATCCCCGCCGACAGCGCCAGCGCGCCCGACCAGGCCACCGGCGCGGCGCGGTAGCCGTCGAACGTGCCGGAGCGGACCAGCATCCGGCGGATCTCGAAGAGGTCGCCGCGGGCGACCTCGGGCCGGCCGTGCTCGTTCATCGGCGGCTCCTCAGCAGGGCGGCCAGTCCGCGTCGGCGCGGAGGCGCGACGGCGGGCGCGACCGGC
>VGYY01000011.1 GCA_016872815.1 Planctomycetota bacterium | reverse complement strand
TAGGCCGAGTCCAACCGTGAACGCGAGCGGACGCCAGCCGAGTGCCCGGTCGATCGCCAGCCCGCCCCACACCCCAAGCGCAACGGCCGCCGCGAAGCCGGTCCCGAGCCCGGTTGCCAGCGCAAACCCCTGGGCGAGCGACCGAGACGTGCGTCGTTCGCCCATCGCCAACCCCGTGGCCGCTCCCGGAAAGGCGGGGGACGATAGCGGCCGCGCCCGGGCCGACCAACCGCGCCCCCGGTGGGCAACTGGTTCGCAAACCCACCGCTGCCGGCGAAAAGTTGCGGAACCAACACCATCCCCATTCTTATGGGTCGTACGGGACGGACGCCGGCCGGCCAACGGCAGGCCACTTCCGCTCGTTCCTTGGCTGCTCCCTTTCCCCCCTGCGATGCCCGCCGGCCCCGAATGGACGAACTCGACCTGACGACGCTCGAACTGGCGCGAGGCGGCGACCTCGACGCCTACCGTGCGTTCGTCAAGGCCTACGAGCGTCCGATCCACCACACCGTCTGGCGCCTCGTGGGCGCGCGCTTCGCCGCCGACATCGAGGACATCACCCAGGACATCTTCATCAAGTTGTTCCGGGCACTGCCGCAGTTCGACGCCGGACGCGGCACGCGCCTGTCGAGCTGGGTGTTCACGTTCGTCAAGAACTACTGCTTCGACGTGCTGAAACGCCGGCGGCTGCCGACCGTCTCGCTCGATGGCGGTCCCGAGGGGGCCACGCTGCCGGTGCTGGCGGCGACCCGCTCACCGCGCGACGAACTCTCGGCGCGCGAGATCCAGGACGCGATCGCGCGCGCCGTCGACCTGCTGCCGCGCGAGCAGAAACTCGCCTTCGTGCTGCGCGAATACGAGGGTCTCGCCTACGCCGAGATCGCCGAGATCTCGACGTGCTCGGAGGGCACGATCAAGTCACGCATCCACCGGGCCAAGGAAGCGCTGCGCTTCCGCCTGCGCCACCTCCTCCTCGACCTCGAGGGAGAGTCGTCATGAACCCGCACGACCCCGGATTCCCCGTCCCGCTCGATTGCCACGCGTTCCGCCAGCAGGCGCACTTCCGCCACGAGCTCGCGCCGCGCGCGCGCGCCACCTTCGACGAGCACGCTGCCGGCTGCGCCGCCTGCACCGAGCTCCTGCTCGAATGCGAGCGACTCGAAGACCTGCTGCTCTCCTGGCAGCCCGCTCCGCTCGGTGACCGCGACGGTCGCGAGTTCTCCGCCGGCGTCCTCGCCGGCCTGCACGGCGACGGCCCGAGCGCGAGCTGCGCCGAGACGACCGCGTCGCTCCATCACCTGCAGGGGGGCGACCTCGAGCCGTGGCTGGCGGCACGCATCGAGCGCCACTTCGAGCGCTGCGCCGAATGCCGCGAACACCGCGACGAGGTGCTCCATACCCGCAGCGTCTGGCTGGCGTGGAAAGCCCCCGATCCGTCCGAGTCCTTCGCCGACCGGCTGATCCGCCGGCTCGAACCGGAGACGCGCCACGCGCGGCGCCGGCGCCAGCTGATCGACTGGGCGTTCGGGCCGGTGCACGTGCCGCGCGCCGCCGCCGCCCTCGTCCTCACCTCGATCACGCTGCTCTCCCTCAGCCTGCTCCAGGGCAACGGGCGCCACCCGGCCGTCGCCGGTCTCGACCTGCCGGCGGAAGCGCCGCTGGTCGGCGGGACGACCGAGCGTCCGGCGATCCCGTGGTCGACCGCGACGTTCACGCCCGGCGGCGGCAGCGACCCCACCGGCAGCCTCCTCGAACCGCTCCCAGCCGAAGAGCCCGGCTCATTCCGTGCGGCCCGCCGCGGCCGGCCGGCGACCGGCGCGCAGCGACCGGCCGGCGACTGAGCCGCCCGGCGGAGACGGACGCAACGCATGGACTGGATCCTCGCGCTGGTCTTCGCTGCGCTCGCGCCCGCTCCGGCGCGCGATCTGGCCCGCTGCCCGCTCGACCCCGAGCCGCACCAGGCGGCGCCCGTCGCGCGACCCGGCACCGTCGACGAGACGGCCGCGGTCGCGGCATTGCTCGAGCGCCAGGACCGCCTCGTGCTCGCGCGCCAGCGCGAGCTCGCCGCCGCCGACTTCGCGCCCGACTTCCGTGCCCGCGACCTCGACGTCGAATCGCCCGCGGCGCTGCTCGAGCGCCTCGACCGGTTCGTCGACTCGCACCGCGACCTCGCGTTGGCGACCGAGGTCGTGCGCCTCACCTGCGTCGGCGACTGCCTCGTCGCCGACGTCGTGCGGAAGATCAACGGCATCCGCCGCGCCGACGAGGCCGCGATCCGCGAGGAGGTGCACGAGACGGCGGTGCTGCGGCGCAGCGGCGAGCAGCTCAGGATCCGCTCGTTCCACGACCGCGCCGTCGAATTCGACGGTCGCCTCGACCGCGCTGCGCGCCGCTACGAGGTCGGCGATCTCTGCTTCGGCGTGAAGCTCCCACAACCGTTCGTGCCGATCCCCCGTCGCGCCCCCGGCGCCGCCCTCGACCGCCTGCTGCTGCTCGACCCGGTGAACGACGTCGAGCTCGAGCTGATGGTCTTCGATCCGACCATCGACGCGCCGCTCGACGAGGCGCTCCTCTCCGACCTCGTGCGCCCGGGCTCGACCGTGCTGCTCGAACCGACTCGCTTCGAGAAGGCGCCGCCGGCGTTCCCGCAGGCATTCGTCGCCGAGCTCGAGTACGAGGAGACGGTGGCGGCCGCGCCGCGCCAGCTGCGCGAGCGGGCGATCTACCTCTCTCCCGACCGGCGCATCACCTTCGCCGCCTGGATCACCGCCTCGGCCGACCGCTTCGACGCGGTCAAGGGCGGCGTCGACGAACTGGTGCGCAGCCTGCGCCTCACCGACATCAAGCCGGGCCGGCCGTATCACGAAGGACTGATCGACGCCAATCCGCGCTGGCGCACCCTGACCGACGGCATCTTCCGGCCGGCGGCGGCGCCGATCGACCTGGTGATCCCGGCCGGCCTTGCGGCGACGCCGCTGCTCGGCGACCACGTGATCCGGCTGCGCCTCTCCCTGATCGAGGACCTGCGCTCGACCATCGTCGTCCGCGTGTTCCCGCAGGGCGAGAAGCGGGTCGCGGCGAGCAAGCTGCTCGAGTCCTCGGTGCAGCGGATGACCGAGTTCGCGTGCGCCGAAGGGGTCGGCGGCGACAGCCGCCGCCTCTCCGGAGTGCGCCAGGTGCTCGGCCAGCACGGCGACTGGAACGGCGTCGAGATCCTCTGCGCCGACGGGACGCGCCGCACCTGGCAGATCGTCGCCGTCGACCGTGGCGGCGCCCACGTGCAGGTGCAGCTGATGCCGGGGTCCGCCAAGATCGAGTTGCAGTCGGCGGCGCTGACCAAGGTCCTCGACGGGTTGCGCATCCGCGAGCCGTGAGCGCGCGGCGCCGCGGACGCGAAGCCGTCGCTGCGCGCTGCGGCTCTCAGCCGCCGCCGGTCTTGCCGTCGAGTTCGGCGCGCTTCGCCTGCTCGGCCGCGAGCGCCGCCTCCAGCGCGGCGTTCTGCTGTCGCGCCGCCTCGAGCTGCGCGGCCAGGTCGACCTGCACCTGATTCGCCGCGTCCAGCGCACGGGTGGTGTCGGCCTGCTCTTCGGTGAGCTTGCGCAGCCGGTCCTCGACTTCGCGCAGCGCCGCCATCCGCTCGCGGTGCTCGAGCGCCAGCCCCTCCTCGGCGGCCATCAGCTCGCCGATGCGCGACTCGAGCAGCCGGGCGTGCTCCAGCTCGCGGGCGTGACGGATGCGCAATTGCTCCACCGCCGCCTTCGAGTTCGAGGCGCGGATCACGTCGAACACGTCGGGTTCGGGCAGTTCGGTGTGCGCGCCCGGGCCGGGCGTGAGCCAGGCGCAGCCGCTCGCGAGCAGCGTCGAAGCCAGGAGCGTCATCCGCGGCCGCAGCATGCGCCATCTCCTCGGTGCGCCCCGGCGTTCGGTTGCCGGTCGCCGGGCGCGATGCTACCCCCCTCGCTATGCTCCCTGCCCTTTTCGGGCCGACCGGGCCCGTTCCCCCCCCATCCCGCAGAGAGCGAGCGCGATGATCGAACGCACCCTCATCATCCTGAAGCCGGACGCCGTCCAGCGCGGCCTCATGGGCCGCATCCTGACCCGGTTCGAGGAGAAGGGCCTGAAGGTGGTCGCGACCAAGCTGCAGGTGCTGCCGCGCGCCCTGGTCGAGAAGCACTACGAGCCGCACAAGGGCAAGCCCTTCTATCCCGGCCTCGTCGACTACATGACGAAGGGCCCGGTGCTGGTGCTCTGCTTCGAGGGGCCGTTCTGCATCGAGGCGTCGCGCAAGCTGATGGGCGCGACGTTCGGCTACAAGGCCGAGCCGGGAACGATCCGTGGCGACTTCACCGCCAGCAAGGGCATGAACCTCGTGCACGGCTCCGACAGCCCCGAGTCGGCCCGGCGCGAGATCGAGCTGTTCTTCAAGCCCGAGGAGCTCCTCAACTATGAGCTGCAGAATTCGCCGTGGATGTGCAGCGACGAGGACCGCAAGGCGACCAGCTGATCGCGGTTCCCACGCCCGACAGGGCGCGTTCCGCCTGGCGGCGGCGCTCGCGGTCGCGCTCGCGGCCGGCGGCTGCCTGTCGACCGAGGAGCGCAACCGGCTGATCTCGCATCAGGTGAGCTCGAAGGCGTTCTACGACGCCGGCGAATTCGCCCGTTGCGAGGACCAGTGCCGGCGCGGTCTCGAGATCGACGACGACCCCACGCTGCAGCTGACGCTCGGCTTCGTGCTGATGCGGCAGGCCGACGAGCGCAAGCTGGCCGAGGCGGTGGCAGTCTTCGAGTCGATGTCGGCCGATGACTGGCGCGTCGACCTCGGGCTCGGCATGGCCCTGCAGCAGCTGGCGCGCCTCGAGGCGGCGCGCGCGGCCGATGCGAACCAGCGGCTGTCCGCCGGCCAGCGTGCCGACCTCGCGGCGGCGGAAGCGGAACACCGCGCCGATGCGCGCGACGCGCTCGAGCGCGCCGCCGTCGCGGCCGGCGAGAACGCCCCGGCCGACGTCTCGTTCCACCTCGCGCTCCTCGACCTCGAGGAGAAGAAGCACGACGAGTTCGTGGTCCATGCCGAGGACGCCTTCGCGCGGCTCGCCGAGGCGGAGAAGGTCGCTCGCGCGCAACTCGCCCAGCCGATGGCGCAGATGATGCGCGAGCGGACCCTGGCCGACAGCGCCATGGCGGCCGAACGCGGCCAGCGGCTCTGCCGCGAGCTGGCCATCCTGTCGTGGAACCGCGGCGACTTCAGCCAGGCCTCGGCGGCGATGACGCGCCTCGAACAGTTCGGCAGCCTCGATCGCGCCGACTACTTCTCGCGCGGCGCGGTGCGCGAGAAGCTCGGCGACGACGAGAAGGCCGTGCTCGACTACGAGAAGTTCATCGAGCTCTCGAGCGGCGTCTTCGACGAGACGGTCGGCAAGGCGGTGACGGCGTTGACGCGCGTCCGCGCGCGCCTCGCCGAGAAGCGCACCGCGACGCCGGCCGGCGGGTCGTGACCGGCGCACCCGACCAGCGCTTCCGGCGCGGCGACCGGCTGCTGCACAAGTCCGAGTTCGACCGCGCGTTCGAGGGCGGCCGCAAGGCGTTCGTGCGCGGACTCGTGGTCTACGTCCATGATGGCGCGATCGGCCATCCACGGATCGGCCTGGTGACCTCGCGCAAGTTCGGCAACGCGGTGCGCCGCAATCGCGCGCGCCGGCTGCTGCGCGAGGCCTTCCGGCTGGAGAAGGGGGCGCTGCCGCCGCTCGACATCGTCGCGCTGCCGCAACCGGGCCGCTTTCCGGACCATCGCGACCTGGTGCGTGCGGTGCTGGTCGAGGCCGTCGCCCGCGCGGCGCGAGGTCGCCGATGAACCGGGCCGCACGCGCGCTCATCGCCGCCGCGCGTCTCTACCAGCGCACGCTGGCGTGGCTGGTCCCGGCGCAATGCCGCTTCCATCCGTCCTGCTCGCACTACTTCGTCGAGGCAGTGGAGCGGCACGGCTCGATCCGCGGCACGCGCCTCGGGCTCTGGCGCCTGCTCCGCTGCCAGCCGCTGGCGCGCGGCGGCTACGACCCGGTGCCGCCGCTCAGTAGCCGTACGGCGAGAACTGCGCCACCTGCGTCGGATCGTTGACCCGCACCTGCGGATGGTGCCGCCGCACCAGGTGCACCATCGCGAACGGGTTCTCGCAGGTCGGCGTCGCCACCGGGTTGAAGCGGCGCATGAACGGGTTGTCGAAGCGGCTCCACTCCGACTCGAGGTCGCGCTCCGCCTGCTGCCGATCCTTCGGCGTCAGGTCGGCCAGCGTCGGCAGCGTGCGCGCCGTGACCATGGCGACGTAGCAGGCGCCGCCGGCGTCGTCGACCAGCACCTCGCCGTGGACCGCCCCCGTCCCCATCGCCAGCAGCGAGGCCGCCGAGTTGTCCTGCGGGCTCACCGCGAAGCGGTTCTGCCGGAACAGGTGGCGCTCGCCGCCGGTGAAGCGGTCGTTGTAGTACCAGCCGCTCGCCACGTCGCGGCGATGCGGTCCGCCGCTCTTCACCTCGAGGCCGAGCGCCGCCGCCACCGACTTGAAGTTCGCGCCATAGCGCGCGCCGAGATGGCCGGCGATCCAGCCGGCGTACTGCGCGGCCGGGCTGCCGGCCCCTTCGAGACGCAGCTTGCGCGCCGCTTCGTCGAGCGACTTGTCATCGGCAATCTCGGTCGCCAGCCGGTCGCGCTCCGCGCGATACGCGGCCAGCACCGCCTCCGCCACGGCCTTCTCGCCTTCGGCAAGCAGCGCGGCGTGGAACTCCTTCCCCTTCGCCTCGGCCTTCTCGCGGGCGTGCTCGTCGATCCACTGCGCGAGCGCCGCCTCCTTCACCTCGGCGAAGGGCTTGGGCTCCTTCGGCTTGGCCGCGGCGGAGAGCCGCACGACGTAGCCGTGGAGTCGCTCGCCGGTGGGCAGCACCTGCTGCGTCCGGATCCCGCTGCTGCCCGGAGCCGCGATGCCGCGCACCAGGAACTGGAGCGACGGATCCTTGGGCGGATCGAGGTCGGCCAGCGCGCCCGCCTCCTGGTCGGCCAGCGCCGTGACGGTCAACCCGAACCGGGCCGCCACCTTGGCGAACTCGGCCGATTCGGCCGTCCCCCGCTCTTCCAGCGCCGTCCGCCGCGCCTCTTCGGCGGCCGCCCGCGTCGCCTCGTCGGCGTCGGGCGCCGCGGCGTCGGGCAGCGCGGGGAGCGCCGCCACCGCCGCGTCGAAATCGCCGCGCAACCGCTCGAACACGGCCTTCAGCTGGCGATCCTTCAGGATCTTCGTCCGCGCCTCGGGCGTCACGTCCTCGATCTTCGCCGGCACCTTGGCGCGATCGCCGAAGTAGCGCAGCGGATCGCGCTTGCCCTCGCCGAGGACCTCCTCGTCGGTGAGTTCGGCCTTGGCCACCAGTTCGGCCGCGACCGACGCCGGATCCCACGCCACGGTGTCGACCAGCAGCAGTTCGAGGCTGAACCGCTCGCCGCGCGTGTACTTCTCCTCGATCACGTCCGCCGCGAGTCCCTTGAACCAGGTCTCGAGGTCGGCATCGGCCGGCGGCGACGCGGCCAGCTCGTCCTTGAACCTGGCGAACGACAGCTCCACCCACTCGAGCGCGACCTTGGTGGCGCGCGGCGTGGCCAGCTGCACCAGCCGCTGCGGGTCGAGCACCCGGCCGCCCTTCATCGCGCGGACGTACGCCTCGACCTGGCCGAGCTCGCCGAGGCGCAGCATGAGGCGCGGCTCGGTGAGGCGCAGCTGGCCGAGGATCTGCTGATACTCGGCGACGGTGACGGCGCGGGTCGGGTTGCGTTGCTGGATGAACTGCTTGAATCCCTCGACCATGCCGGCGATCCGGTCGGTCGCGGGCGCGATCCCCATCTCCTCCGCCTCGGACAGCAGGATCTCGTGGGCGTAGGCGCGATCGCTGCTGCTTAGCCCGTCGTAGGGATCGCTGCCTCCGACCTGGACGAACACCGTCAGCGCGCCCGGCAGCTCGGCCGAGGTCGCGGCGAGCTCCTCATCCTTGATCGAGACCTTCGCTCCGCCGCTGGTGGTGAAGATCATGCGCCCGGTCGAGCGGCCGAAGAGGCGCGCGGCGAGGTCGTTCAGCCCGCTCGTGATGTTGAACGCGAGCAGGGAGAACACCATCGCCGAGAACGAGATCACCAGGTACTTGTTCTTGTGGCGGTGGAAGTGGGCGAAGGCCATGGTCGCTCTCGTGCGCCGCCCCCGGGAGGGCGGCGGCAACAGGGCGCGGTCCGGTGTCAGCCCGGGCACGGCGGCAACGCCGTCCCGGAACGCCGGAGCGCAGCGGGAAAAGGGGCCGGGAGTCTAGCAGCGCCCCGAGACCGGCGGGCGGCCGCCGATCGGCCGGGTCAACCGCCCGGCAAGCCCGCTCCGTCGTCATCCTCGGCGTCGAACTCCACCGCATCGACTTCCGGGGCATCGCCCGGCTCGCCGCCGACCGCGGCGTCGAGGTCCTCCGGCTCCGCCAGCGGTGCCTCGGGCAGGACTCCGTCCGCCACCGGCGCGATGGCGCCCTCCGGCGCGTCCGCGACGGTCGCGGCGCCAACGGCCGGCGCCGCCGCCAGGCGCGGCTCCCGTCCGGGGAACACTTTCGGCAGTTCCTCGAGGCTCGCGAGGCCGAAGTGGTCGAGGAACTTGCGCGTGGTGCCGTACTGCAGCGGCCGACCGACCACCTCCGCGCGACCGACCATCTTCACCAGCCGCCGCTCCTGCAGCAGCTTCAGCACCGGACCGGCCTGCACGCCGCGCACCGCCTCGATCTCGGCTCGCGTCGCCGGCTGGCGATAGGCGACGATCGCCAGCGTCTCGAGCGCGGCCGAGGAGAGCCGCTCCTTCTCCGCCTTGCTGAACAGGCGCGCGAGGAACGGCGCGTACTCGGGCCGCGTGACCAGCCGCCAGCCGCCGGCGATCTCGGTCAGCATCAGCGGTGACTGCTTCTCCTCGTACTGCTGCTGCAGCAGCGCGAGTCCGCGGCTGACCCGCTCCGTCTTCACGTGGCCGATGGCGCGCGCCATCCGCTGCGCCGACAGCGACTCGTGCGCCGCGAACAGCAGCGACTCGAGGATCGGCAGGAGGTCGTCCTCGCCCTCGATCACCGCCGCGACGACCGGCGGCGGAGGCGCCGCCGCTTCCGTCGGGAGCGCCGTGGCCGCCGTCGCTGCCGCCTCGTCCGCCGCCTTATTCCGCTTCGCCTTGCCCATTCCCCTCGCCCTTGAGTCCCAGGAAGCGGATCTCATGCCGCGATTCCATGATCCGCATCCACGCTTCGAGTTCGGGCGGCGCCACGCCGCGCCCCTCGAGCAGCGCCTCGATCGCCGCCGCCCGCTCCGCCGCGCCCCGCTCGTCCGGCGCCAGCCGCGCCAGCACCTCGACGATCCGCCAGCGCGGTCCGTCGACCGTCGCCATCTCGTGCACCGGCGAGCGCGCGCCGGGCGCGAGCCCCTCCGTCCGGTCGAACAGCGGGGAGGGCAGGTCGGTCGGCAGCGGCGGGTAGAGCCCGCCGTCGCGCGCACTCCCATCCTCCGAATGCTGCCGTGCCAGCGCCGCGAAGTCGGCACCCTGCTCGAGCTTTCGCGCCAGCTCCTCGGCCAGCGCCTGCTCCTTCACCCGGATCAACCGCAGTTGCACGCGCGGGTGGCGCGAGAGTTCGTGGAGCACGACTCGCTCGAGGAGCAGCGAACGCTCGAGCGACGCCCGCGCGATCGCGTCGTAGGCGTCGCGCTCGAGCCCCCAGGTCGCGCGCACGTGCGCGGTCAGGTCGCGTTTCCCGCGCGTCGCCTCGGCAACCTTCCGCTCCTGCGCCGCCAGCAGCCGTGGCAGCTCCCGCTCGAGCGCCGCCGCCGGGACCGCGATGCCGTGCGCATGCGCCTCGGCCGCCGCCAGCCGGTCGAGCACCAGCTGACGCACCGCGTTGTTCGCCTCGTCGGGCGCCGACAGCAGCAGGAGATGGAACGCCGCCGCCGCACCGAGCGCCACGCCATCGACGGTGGCGACGACGCCGTCACTCGCCAGCGCCGCCGCCGCCGCCGGCGTCAACCCTGCTGCCGCGTCGGCAACGACCGCGCTTTCGCCCGCCGGCGGCGTCGCGGCGCCCCGCCGATCGCCGGCTGTGCTCCCGCCCGATGGTCCGCTGCAGCCCGCGGCCGCGACCGCCGCCACGGTCGCCAGCCACGCCGGCAACGTCGCGGCCCACGCTGCCGGGCGCCGCCGCCCGCACCCGCCGGTGCCTCCACCTGCGTGACCGATTGCTGGCACCGTGACGGGCGCCTCCCACGGAAATGCGCTGCGCACCCGGGCAATCCGTGCGCCCGAGCCCGATCGCAGCGCGGACATTAGCGCGCCCCGGTCGCGCCCCGCCGCGCGGGACGCGAGCGTGCACGGCGCCATCCTGAACCCGGTGGAGTGCCCGTGGATCGCGCCTCGATCACGCCTACTGGTAGCGCAACGCGCGATCGATGCCGAGGCTCTTGCAGCGCGAGCACGGCACTAACTTGTTGTCGCCGCCGCGATCGAAGAAGCGGATCACCCCTTCGCCCGAGCACTGCGGGCAGGCGGTCGCCGCCACCCGCCGGAACTGCTTCGCGAACGGGTCGTGGTCGACCCACCACGCCAGCAGGTACTGCACCTTCTCGTCGCTGCTGGCCGCCGCCCACCATTCATCCGCGGTCGGCGGCACGTCGGCGATCTCGGGCCCGCGCTTCTCCGGTGCCTTCTTCTTGCCCTTGTTCTTCGCCGCCTCCTCCGCCTCCTTGCGCTTCTGCTCGAGGATCTTCTTGATCTTGTCGAGGTAGTCGCCCTGATCGGCGCCGGCGTTCCCCGCCGCCGGATCCGGCTTCGCCACCAGATCGCCCTGCTCGCTCAGGCCGTCCTGCACCGCCTCGACCGAGTCGAGCGTGAACGTCCCGGCGCCGTAGTTCGCGTAGTGCATCGACGCCTTGTTGCGCGCCGGGTTCTCCCACTCCTTCTGCACTTCCTCGGGCTTCACCTTCAGCCACTTCGCCGTGGCCTCGATGATCTGGGTGGTGCCCTCGACCTCGATGCGCTGGCGCGACTGCTGCAGGCTCGCCTCCTTCTCGGCGGCGATCTGCCGCGCCACCCGCTCGGCGAAGTTGAAGAAGTGGACGATGACCTGCTGCTTCAGCCACTTCTCGCGCTGCTGCCCGATCGCCTTGCGCTGCTTGTCGAATTCCGGCCTCAGCGCCGAGCCCGGCTTCTTCTGGAGGAATTCGTCGATCATCGCCAGCGCCGCGTCGTACTGGTCGCGCTGCGCCAGCCGCTGCGCCTTGCCGAGCAGCGCCGAATCCTCGCCCGACTCGATCCGCAGCGTGGCGCGCTTCACCTTCCCGTCGATGATGTCGGCCTTGAACGCCGGATCGAGCGTCAGCGACTGCGCGAGATGCTCCTTCACCCGCGCCCACAGCTGCAGGCTCTCGCAGAACAGCGCGACGTTGTAGTGCTCGAGCGCCGTCTGCGGGTTGCGCCGGGCCAGCTCCTCGGCGTAGTACTGCTCCGAGTCGAGCACCTCGAGCGCGTCGACCTGCACCGGCGTGATCGAGCGGACTCCCGCCCGCTGGAAGTCCCAGGTCTGCACGCCGCGCCGCAGCTTGAACGACGTCGTCCCCTGCTCGACGATGCGGCCGGTGAACTCCTGGCCGCCGACCAGCTTCACCTTCACCGCCTCGACCAGCACCGGCTCGGGCTCGTCGGGCAGGAAGCCCTGGCCGGCGCGGATCCGCCGGGCATCCTCGGCCAGCATCTGCTCGAAGCGGATCTCGAGCAGCGCGCCGTCGTCGACGCGCCGACCGGTGATCCCCTTCGCCTCGTCGAACTCGAGGATGTCGACCACCACCTCGGTGCCGACCTTGAGCCGGACCACCTCAGTCTTCCCCTCCTCGGCCCGCCCCGGCGACCACGCCGCCGCGACGAGCAGCAGGACGGACAGGAGCTTCGAGCGGCACGTCATCGTCTTCTCCAGTTCAGCGGCCGGCGGAGCCGCCACGAGTTTCCCGCGTTCACCGTTCCCGCAACAGCTTCTCGGCCTCGGCCCGGGCCGACTGCGCGCGCGGCACGATCCGCTCGAGCGGCTCGACGCGGATCTTCCCTCCCTGCAGCCAGATCACCTCGACCCGCAGCCGCAGCGGCAGGGCGCCGCCGCCCCCCTCGACCCACCAGTACCAGCGCAATCCGTCGCGACCCGGCAGCGGCCGGCCGATCGACTCGAAGTCGGCGGCCGCCCGCTGGATCACCGGCGTCGCCGACGGCGGCGCGCGCGGCGGCTGGTCGTTCCCCACCAGCTCGCGTTCGGCCAGCAGCAGCAATTCGCCGGCCGCATCGGCCGACTGCGCGATGCCGAGCGAATCCTGGTGGAGCCGCGTCCCGGTCGACAGCAGCGCCAGCACGCTGGTGATGCCGACCAGGAAGATCGACAACGCCGCCATCACCTCGAGCAGCGTGAAGCCGCCCTGCTGCCGACGAACGGCGTGCCTTCGCGCAGCGGTGGCGCGGCTCATCGGCGGCCCCCGCGATCGAGGTCGCGCGGCACCAGATCACCGCGACCGCACGGCAGCGGCACCACGCGCTCGAAGCGCTGGCCGACCAGCACCTTGGCGCCGGCGGCATGCACGCTGGGCAGCGTGCCGAGCACGCCGCGCTGGGTGATCATCAGCGAGAGGCCGTCGCTCTCGGCGCACTGCACCCACTCGTGGCCGATCTTGAGCAGCCGCCCCTGCGCGCCGAGCTTGCTCAGGTAGCGGCCGTTGCGCACGTCGACGCGGATGACGCCGCCCGAAGCCGGCAGGTCGCCGGCCAGCTCCGCCTCCGGCGCCTCGCCCGGTGGCGGCGCCACCACCACGACGAACTTGATCGCAGTCGGGAAGACGTCGTCGTCGGGATCGCCGAGCGACGCCTCGCCGCGCGCATGGCGGAAGCCGGTGAAGCCGTCACCGACCGGCAGCACGCCGCGGGTCGAATCCCACTGCCAGAGCGGCCCGCGCTGCTCGCCGATGGGCGCCGCCAGGTCGTCGACGCTGTCGTCGATCAGCCCGATCGAGAAGAGCAGCACGTTCTCCGCCAGCGGTTCGAGCGGCGCGCGCGACAGTCCCGAATCGTCGTTCTGCGCCAGCGCGAAGAAGCTGTCCGGTCCGCCGATCGGGCTCTGCAGCGCGCGCCAGATCACCAGACGCCCTTCGTAGCCCGGCCGCAGGTCGGGCTGCGGCAGCAGCGCCTGCTCGACCAGCCCCTCGGTGGCGGCGAAACGGGCGTCCTGCGCGTCGATCGCGCCGCGCCAGGGCTGCGCCCCCTCGACGTGCGTGCCGGCGGCCATCAGCGGCAGGTGCACGCGCTCCTCCAGCAGGCGGCGGACGAAGAGGAGCCGCTGCGCCCGGAAGTCGCGCGCGCCGTCGCCATCGGCGTCGTAGGTGATGGCGTCGCAGAGCAGCCGGCGCCGCGGCACGCCCTCGCCGCCGTCGGTCGCGACCAGGTGGCGTACCTCGGCGGAGAGGCGATCGAGCAGCGCGCTCGCCTGCTCGTTCTCGTCGCGGGTGCGCTCGCCGCTGCTCCACAGGTCGAGCCCGCCGCCCATCACCTGCAGCACCATGCCGGCGAAGCCGAGGAAGATCGCCATCGCGGCGAGCAGCTCGATCAGCGTCATGCCGGCGCGGCGACGCGCCGAGCGCGGGCGACGGAAGGCGGCGGCGCGCGGTTCCATCAGCGCGACTCCTCGTGCAGCTCGATCACGCGATCGGCCAGCTGCTCGACGCTGACCACGGTCAGCAGCGGCGCCCGCTTCCAGCTGTTGCGGGTGAACTCCACCGGGTCGAGCGCTCCGTCGAGGTAGTCGACGTGGAAGCGGACGCGCAGGAGGTCGCCCTGGCGGTCGATCCGGTTGGGCTTCTCGCGCGTGCCCGGCGAATCGAAGACGAACAGGTCGGGATCGGGCTCCGGATCGTCGGCGAAGCCGCCGCGCCCCTGCACCCGCACCGTGGCCAGCAGCTTCACCCGGGGATCGCCCTTCTCCTCGCTCCACGACAGCGCATGGAACAGCGTCCGGCGCGAGGCGATCGGCAGCTCGAGCGTGCTCATCTCCGGGATGTCGCAGCGCGGCTGGTAGCCGTCGACGTGGCGGTACGGCCAGAAGAAGACCACCGCGTCGGCGGAGTGGCTCATCATCGGCGTGCCGAAGCGGCCGCGGAACGCCGCCTCGCCGCGCGCGCGGCTCGACCGGCCGTCGGGGTCGGCCAGGTAAGTCGGGATGTAGAGCCCGGCCCCGCCGCCGCTGCTGCGCGCGGTGTAGCCGATCACCTCCTGATCGATCAGCAGGCAGCCCTCGTGCGGGAAGCCGGCCGGGTCGACCAGTTGCACCTCGGAGTCGCCGCTGCCGAGCCCGCCGTTCAGGCGGGTCATCACCAGCCATGGCAGCAACTGCGCCGTCGCGCCGGCAGCGTGATAACCGGCGGAGAAGAACGTGTCGGCGCCGGCGAAGCGCAGCCGTCCGTCCTCGGCGATCTCCTGCACGACCGGCTGCCCCATCTGCCGCTCGCCGCAGATGATGTACTCGTCGCCGATCTGCCAGACGCTGGCGTCGCCGTGCAGCGACGGCGAGGCGCCGATCTGGCCGGCGGAGAGATGCGGGAAGCGCAGGTAGTCGTCGCCGAGCTCGAACCGGTTCGACTCGCTGGCGGTCAGCTCGCGGTTCAGCGCGTGCATGCCGAAGGCGACGATCGGCTGCGGGTCCTCGGTCGAGAACAGCCGCACCTCGTCGACCATCGCGCCATCGCCCAGGCCGCCGCTGCCGGCACTGCCGCCGCCACCGGCACTGCCGCCGCCACCGGCACTGCCGCCGCCACCGGCACTGCCGCCGACGAAGAGCTGGCTGCCCGGATCGGCGAGACTCGGCAGCTCGCCCGAAGGGAACTTGAGGATGCGGGCGAAGTTGCGCGAGTCGCCGTAGAAGGCGATGTTGGCCGCGACGTTGGTGGCGTTGGTCGCATCCACGCCGAGGTTTTGCGTGCGGACGAACCGGGTCGCCGTGCCGGCCGCCATCAGCGCGCAATGGCAGGAGCCGGACCAATCCTCGCCGCTGTCCTGCGTCCAGGCGTAGTTGAGGAAGTGGCGTTCCGACCGCTCGCGATTGCTGCCGAGGATGGTGATCTCGTCGTAGCGGCCCGGCAGCGGCCCGCTGCGAGCGGTCCGCCAGACCGGGTAGACCGGCGCTCCCGCGTCGTGCTCCTTGCCGCGCAGGTCGTCGTCGGTGCTGGTGTCGAGCACGCCGCGGAACGCGAGGCGATGCGTCACCACGTTGCCGTCGGGATCGCCGCCCAGCAGCGACTCCGCGTTCACTTCCTCGACCAGAGCCTCGTAGGCCGCCGAGTTGTTCGCATAGTTCGCCGGATTGCTGGCGATGGCGTAGAGGTGGTCGCTGGTCGCGTTGTACTGCAACTGGTCGCTGCGACCGGCCAGCGGGTTGACCCGCACGTGGTAGTGCGCTGCGGCGAGGCGCTTCGGGTCGGCGCGCAGCAGGTTAAAGCGGCCGTTGCCGTCCTGGACGATGGCGTCGTAGCGGATCCACTCGGTCGGATCGAAGGTGCTGTCGGAGCCCGGATCGCCGACCTGCGCCATCTCGCAGCGGTCGTAGCCCGGGTTCTGCACCTCCGGGATCAGCAGCGACTGGCGCGGATTGCCGTTCACCACCACGCTGAGGGGGACGACGAGGATCGCGAAGAACCGCGCGTCGTAGCTGGCGAAGACCTGCTTGTCGGGCCGCACCACCCAGGCGTGGCGATCGACGAAGTGGTAGATGGTGTTGGTCACGCCGACCGGCTGGGCGTCGTACTCGGCGAGGTCGGTCGCACGCAGGTCGCCGCTCTTCAGCGTCTGGCCGCGCGTCACGTTGGTGAGCTGGGCGCCGTCGTAGCCGCCGTAGTGGATGACCTCGACCCCCTGGATCCAGCTGCCGGTCGTCGACTTGTGCGAATCGAGCGCGCCGCCCTCGTCCCCCGACGAGTTGTCGCGCGGCACGACGGTGCCGAAGTAGTAGCCGACCAGCGCCGCATAGCCGCCGTTGCGGTTGAGCGGCGGCTTCTGCGCCGGCAGGACGCCGCCGTCGGTCGCGGTGACGAGGATCGTCGTCGCGTCGGCATCGAAGCCGCGGCCGAGCGTGATGTTGGGGTTGCCCGGCCCGCCCGGACCGGGGTTGGTCACCGCGACCTCGATGTTCACCTGCGCCATCGCCGGCGAGACGATCGCCACGCCGAACTTGCCGAGCTCGCTGGCCAGCGAGACGTTGCCGGCCGGGATGTCGCTGTCGAGGCGCGCCGCGTAGCCGTAGAGCTCGACGCCGCTCGACGCCGGGTGGGTCGTCGACGAGGTCGCCTGCGCGCCGCCGCTGGTGGCGACCTGCTGCTGCTGCAGCGACGGCGACGGTCGGATGCCGCCGAAGCGGTTGGCGTCGTCGCGCGCGATGGTGAACGCGCCGGCGTTGACCGACGTGTATTCGAACCGCTCGTTGTTCACCGACACCACGCCGCGCGGAGGGAAGCGGGCGGTCCCGGCGGCGAGCCGCTTGGCGTCGATGGCGATGCGGTTCGCCGCCTGCCCCGACGCGGTGAAGGCACCGGTGAGCCGGGTGTAGTGGCTCCACTTGCCGCGCGGCTTGCCGTCGACCCAGAGGCTCATTTGGCCGGCGCGATTGCCGCGGCAGAACGCCGTCACGTGGTACCACGTCTCCGCCTCGAGCGGCAGGCCGTCGGTGAAGTCGTAGACGATCTTCGACGTGTAGAGATCGTCGTCCGACGCGCGCAGGAACGCGTCGTGGACCTCGTACTCGAGCTTCCCGCCCACCAGGCGCAGCCGCACCCGATCGGACAGGCCCGGGCTCGGCGCCTGGCTGTTGCACTGCCAGTCGAACAGGGTCTGCTCGCCGCCGACGTTGGTCCCCGGGTTCCACCAGAGCGAGACGCCGAACGGCCGCGGCCGGTCGAGGCCGTTCAGGTTGAGGGTCAGCGGCACGCCGGGCGTGCTGCCGTCGGTGTTGAACGCGAGCGACCCCTGCGCGAGCGGCCAGCCGTCGGGATGGTCCGACGTGAAGTCGTCGCGCCGGCCATCCATGTGCCAGGTGCGATCGTGGGTCGCCGCCTGCAGGTCGTACCACGCCGCGGCGAGCCGCGCCCCGGTCTCGCTCAGATCCTCCGACGGGAAGCGCAGTCGCGGCGACGCCATCGACATGAGGCGGCTCGGCGGATCGGCGGCGCCCATGCCGCCGCTCCAGAGTTGCAGGTTCTCGGGGAAGGTGGTCCAGCCGCGACCCAGGCGGCTGATCCGCCACGGCTCGTCGAAGTCGCGCTGCGTCTTCCAGACCCGCGCCCCCGGCCCGGCGCCCGGCGCCGCCACCACCTCGCGCAGGAACGCGCGCGCCTTCTCGCGGCCGTTCAGCTCGTAGTTGAGGCTGGCCGCCGCCCGCACCTCGACCACGCCCTCGGTCGCGTAGGCGAACGGCAGCGACGACCACTCGAGGTCGTAGCAGCCCGAGTGCTCGGCATTCTTCAGGATCGCCGCGCGCTGCGAGCCGTCGAGGACCTTCTCCCGCTCCACCATCGGGTCGAGCAGCGCGATCATCCCGCGCATGCCGTCGAGCGGCCGCGCCGCGATCATCCGCGTCGCCACCAGTTCCGCCGTGCGCCGGTCGACCGGCCGGCCGCCGCCGCGCAGCTCGAGTCCATCGAGCAGCAGCGTCAGGGTGGCATGGCTGCAGCTGTTGACGTTGACCGGCCGCGGCAGCAGGAACTCGACCTTCGCCTGGCCCGGTTCGCAGCTGAGCCGCGTCGGCATCTCGAACTGCAGCTCGGCGCTCTCGCCGCGCTCGTCGCAACGCAGGACGAACAGGTGGTCGACCTCGCCGGAGAAGGTGGTGATGCGCGCCAGCATCCCGCGCCCGGCGAACTGTCCCTGCTCGATCTGCACCGAGGCGGTCGTGCCCGCGACCAGGCCCGACAGGATGCGCTGCGCATTGCCGAAGCGATCACGTCCGCCGTCGGCGCTGAAGACCGTGGCGAACTGCTCGAGCCGCGCCCGCTGCAGCGGCGTCAGCGCGCCGCGACCGAAGCGCTCGATCGCCAGCGGCTCATGCACGGTCTCGAAGCGCGACTCCAGGCCGGGCCGCGCCTTGAACGCCCACGCCGCCACCAGCCACGCCCGGAAGTCGATCACTGGCGTGCCGGCCGCATGCTCGCGCGGCTCCTGGCCCATCGACAGCGGCTCCCAGACGCCCGGCACGACGGCGGGACGGTGGAAGTCGCGGACGGTCGACCCCTCCTTGCTCCGGTAGTAGGTGACCTCGCCGTCGATCCAGAGGAACCCCTCGTCGGCGAGGAAATCGCCGTCGCTGAGCCGGATCTGCTTGTCGTCCGGCACCAGCTTCGTCGCCAGCGTGGTCGCCAGCCCGAGCAACCGCGCGGTGAAGAGCAGGCTGGTCGCGTTGATGTCGATGCGGGCGGAGTGGTCGTCGAGCGTCGCCGACAGCAGCCGCCCGTTCGGCCCGAGGTCGCCGATCCCGAGCGCCGCCGCCTGCGCCGGGAGGTCGAGCGCGAGTTCCTGCGGCCCGTCGACCCAGGGCGTGTCGTCGCGATCGGGAGCGGTCGCGCCGAGGTGGGCCAGCGCCAGGTCGCGCACCGCCTCGGCCTCGAGCCGCGCCGTCTGCTCGCGCTGCCGCCACGACACGCCGCCCTGCTCGTGGCGCATCGACAGCGCGAACGGGATCGCCACCGAGACCAGGCAGACCAGCACCGCCATCACCAGCGGCAGCGCCACGCCGCGCTGCCCGCGACCACGGTCGAAGTGGCTCATCGGCGCGCCTCCCGGTTCATTGCACGTCCCCGAGCAGCCCCACGCGTACCCACGTCTCGATCGGCTTCCGGTCCGGGCTCTCCGTCGGCGTCTGGACGCACAGCTCCGCCGGCCCCTGGTGGAACCGCGGATCGAGCGCGCCATCCGGGCCGAAGCGGACGAAGCGCGCGCCGGCGCCGAGCTCCATCTCGCGCAGCTCCTGCGTATCGCCGGCGTAGATCCCCCACTTGAGCTCGTCCAGCGCGAACTCGGCCGGCTGGTCGAAGCTCCCGAACAGGAGCGGCGTCCCGGCGTCGGGGTCGAACGGCGCGCGCCGCAGCAGCGCGACTTCGCCGACCAAGGCGTCGTCGACGGTGAGGCGCAGCTGCAGTCCGTCGAAGGTGGCGGCCAGCTTGAAGAAGCGGCCGAGCGGCACGACTCCCGGCGGCGTCGCGACGGTATGGAAGATCAGCTTTGGCTCGCCCGCCTGGTCCAGCGTGACCACCTGCACCTGCAGCGAGAGCGCGCCCTCGCTGTCAAGGCGCAGCGCGATGGCGCGCCCCTTGGAGAACAGCAGTTGCCCGCGCCACCGCGGCAGCGCGAGGAAGACCTCGAGCGCGAAGCCGGCGCGCGTCTCGAACGCCGGCACCACCGGCACCTCGAGCCAGGAGGGCTCGTCGGCCGACAGCCGCACCGCCCGCGCCAGCGCGCCGACCGGCTCCTCCTCGAGCCCGGCGCCGCGCGCGTCGACCGGCCAGCCGACGACATCGGTCCCCTCGAGATGCCAGTTGCCGACGGTCTTGCGGCCGATCGCCTGCACCATCGGCCAGCCCGTCTCGGTCGCGGGCTCGAGCACCACCAGCGCCGGCGCATTCTCGGCGATGGCGAACAGCCGCGCATGGCGCAGCGCATCGAGCAGCGCGCGGCGCGCGAGGTCGCGGTGCGGCACGCTGCGCTGGAATGCCGCCACCGACAGCCCCATCAACACGCCGAGGATCGAGAGCACCACCAGCATCTCGATCAGCGTGAAGCCGCGCCGTCGCGCCATGCGTGGGTCAGTTCGTGACATCGTCTTCGGTGCCGAACAACCGGTCGGGACCGGCCGAGATCAGCTGGAAGCGATCGGCGTTGGCGAACCCGCCGGTCACCTCCGACTTGCGCGCCGTGACGCGCTGCTCGGGATCGTTGGGGTCGGCGGGGTCCCCCATCAGGTAGCGCTGCTCCCGGTCGTAGCTCGACGGCGTGAAGTAGGCGATCGGATTGCCCCAGGCGTCGAGCGCCTCGAGCAGCGCGGTGATGCCGGCCTCGCGGTGGAACGCGGTCGCGGTCGAGTCCTCGTCAGTGTTGCCGAGCAGTTCCTCGCGGAGGTTGTTGCCCTCCGGAAAGCTCTTGGCGTGGAGACCGCAGTAGAGCGCCTCGGCCCCCTCGTTCAGGTCGTTGTCGGCGCGCACCTTGGCGCCCGCCAGCGTGTCGGGCGGCGGCCCGCCCTTCTTGGTCTCGAACGTGGTGATCAGGAGCTCGAGCTCCTGGATGGCGCCGCGCGTCGCCACCACCGCACCACGCTCCTTCTGCTTGCCGAAGCCGTAGATCGCGAGCCCCATCAGCAGGCTCAGGATCGCCAGCACGGCGAGGACCTCGACCAGCGTGAAGCCGGCCGCGCGCCGCTGCCGCGACATCGCCGTCATGGCCGTCGCGTTCATGGCAGGAACTCCGTGCGCCGCGCCGCCTCGAGCTTGACGTCGCACTCCTTGCCGGCCGCCGCCGAGCCGAAGAAGGCGGCGGCGACGCTGGTGCGCGACTTCCCCTTCCACGGCGCCATCTCGATCACTTCGGTCAGCGGTGCGCCGTCGAGCAGGAACTGGAACTTCTCCGCGCCCCGCTCGATCCGCCGCAGGGTGAGACGAACGGTGTCACCCGGCTTCACCGCGTGGGTGCCGGCCTTCTCGAACGCCTCGTCGCCGACGTGCTCGCAACGCTGCAGCCAGACCGTCCCGTCGACGTCGAGCGCCAGCGCGAGCGCGGCGCGGATGCGCGGGGCCTGGTTGGCGCTGCCCGGCTGCCAGTGGATCAGCCCCATTCCCATCCGTCCGCGATGGGTCGGCTGGAACGAGCATTCCACCTCGTAGTCGTGGAACAGCGCCAGATCGATCTCGCGCTGCAGCAGCGTCAGGTTCGAGGCATCGGCGGTCGGCTTCTGCGTGCCCGACAGGCGGACGTTGCCCGGCGGCCGCGACGTCACGGTCGGACCGTGGCGGGCGTCGTCGCTCCAGCCGTTGCCGACCGCCGCCCACTGCAGCGTGTCCTCCCAGATCTGCTTGCTCTCGAGGTCCTGCACCTGAGCCAGCCACCGCGTCGCGTACGCCTTGTCGTCCGCCGACGCGTCCTTCATCTCGTCCTTCACCTGCAGCCACGCCTGCTGCGCGCCGGCGGAGTCGCCGCCGCGGTAGGCGCAGAACGCCAGCCCGAGCAGCGCCGCGCTGGTGGTGCGACGCGACTGCAGCTGCTCGAACAGCTGGCGCGCCCGCACCATGTCGCCCGCCGCGAGGCAGGCGTGCGCCAGCAGCAGGCGCGCCTCGTCGCGCTCCTCGCGCGCCAGCGACTCCTCGAAGTAGCGCCGCGCGTCGTCGGCGCGCCCCTGCAGCAGCGAGACGTAGCCGAGCTCGTTGAACAGGTCGGAGAAGCCGCCGCCGCGCTGCAGCGCCTCGAGCAGCTCGCCGCGACCGCCTTCGAGGTCGCCGGCCTGCCGCAGGAGGCGACCGAGGAAGTAGCGCGCGTAGGGATCGTCGAGTCCGGCCGCCACCGCGTTGCGGGCGCGCGCGACCGCCTCGTCGACGTGCCCGGTGACGGCGAACAGTTCCGCCTCGGCGGCGGCGGCGGTCTGCAGCAGCCGCGGATCGAGTTCGCGGGCGCGGAGCAGGTCGCCGGCCGCGAGGTCGAACGCGCGCAGGCGCGTCCGCGCGATGCCGAGCGCGAGCAGCGCCTCGCCCATCTCGCGCGGGTTCGTCGCCGCGGAGGCCATCCGCGTGAACTCGCCCTCGGCGTCGCTGAAACTCAGCAGCGCGAGCTCGGCCGCACCCTCGAGGCGCAGCCCCGCCAACGACCGGGCGTCGATCTTGAGGATGCGCCTGGCATCCTCGAGCGCGCGCGCCGGCTCGCCGCGCTTGAGCAGCGCCGCGCCGGCCTCGGCGATCACCTCGATCCGCTCGGCCGTCACGTCGGACGCCTGCTCGGCGAGACCGAACTGCTCGATCGCCAGCTCGACCTGCGCGGGCGTTCCGGCGTCGAGCAACGCGCGGCCGTAGTCGAGCCGCACGTCGCGATCGGTCGGGAACCGGTGCGCCGCGGCGGCCAGCCGCTCGAGCGCGCCGCTCTTCGCGCCGGCGCGCTGGAGCCAGCGCGCGTGGCGCCGGTGGATGCCGGGCGCGTCGATCCCCGCCGTCCCGGCGCGCTGCAGCACCAGCAACTCACCCTCGAAATCGAGCAGGGTGGCGCGGGCGTCCGCCAGCAGCTCGTAGATGCGGGCATTGCCGGTCTCGATCTGCAGCCACTTCTCGAGGCGCCCGATGGCCGCGTGGCAGCAGACCGGATCTTCGACGCCGAGCGCCACGGCGGCCGCGGCGGCATCGAGGAGGCGCGGCAGCGTCACCACGCCCCATTGCGCTTCGGGCAGTTCGCGCAGCCGCTCCTCGGCGCGGTTGATCGGCGTGCGCGCGAAGTGGATCCCGCCGGGCTTCAGCCGGTCGCGCGGCAGCGTGCCGCCGATCATCACCCGTCCGGTATCGGGGTTGATGCGGGTGAACTCGATCGGCAGCGTCGGATCCTCGAGCAGCCGGTACTTGTCGGCGTTCTTGATGATCACGTACCACGGCCGCGGATCGGAGGCGAGGTCGAGCCAGTCGTACTTCTGCTGGAACTCGTCGTCGCGCGTCCGCGCCAAGGCGGCGGCACCGGCGCCTCCGGCCTGCGGTCGTGCGGCGGCGTCGCCGGCGGGCGCTTTCGCCGGCGTTGCGCCATCGACTGCCGCGCCCGCTGCGGCTTCGCCGCCGCCGCTCTCGGCGGCGTCGGCCGCCGCGGCGACCGCGAACTCGTGTGGCGTCACCTCGAACTGCTGGCGATAGACCGACAACCGCGACAATCCGGCGCGCAGCGGCGGCGGCGGCGGGACGTAGGCCGGCTCCCGCAGCGGCGGTCGGTCGAGGTCGGCCGCCGGCAGCGACTGCCAGTCGCGCGGCTCGCGGAACGCCTCGCGACCATCGCGGGCGAAGCTGCCGTCCTTCAGCGCGCCGCGCGGCGCGGACGGGACGCCCTTCAGGTCGATCTGCGACCGATCGAACGGCTGTCCGGGCGGCACCGTCGCCGCCTTGAAGTCCTCGATGAGCAGCAGCGTGGCCAGCAGCCCGGTCACGCCGGCGCTGACGAAGAAGAAGGTCTGTTCCTTGCCCGGCCGCGCCATCACGGCGTCTCCTCGTCGCTGCCTGCCTCGATCTCGAGCGCGCTCACCGACAGGTCGAGCTGGAGCATTCCGATCTCGCCCTTCACCGGCTTGATCCGCGCCTGGTCGACGGCGAGGTACGCGCCCTGGCCGCGCGCCGCGCCATCGACGACGCCGGTGACCAGCGCCCGGATCGCCTTCTCGCCGCCGACGATGTCGAAGCGCACGCCGAGGTCGGACATGAAGCCGCCCGCCCGGCCGCGTCCCTTGGCCGCGTCCTCGATCTGGATCGAGGCGATGCGCCGAACGCCGGCGCCGATCGCCTCCACCACCACCTGCTGCACGACGTCCAGCGCCACCAGCTGGCGCCGGATCTCGTCGGGCTCGGTCGGCGCCATGTCCTTCAGGCCGAGCTGCTCGGGCACGCGGATGTCCTGCCGTTCGGCCGCCTCGGTCAGCGCCTTCTGCGTCTCGCGATGGCGGCGGAAGAAGAAGGCGCGGGGATTCGGCTCGCCGGGCGGCACGACGAACGCCTCGTCCGGCCGGTGGCGCATCGTCTTCGCCAGCTCGGCGCAGCGCGCCTTCAGCGACGCGACGTCGTCCTGCAGCGCGCGGACCACGTCGTCGGTCACCTTCGGCTGCTTCGCCATGGTGGTCGACGTCTTGTAGGCCGTCGCCGCACGCGCCTCGTAGTCGTACTGCGACGAGAGGACGCCGCGACCGATCAGCAGGAGCAGGAACGCCCCGGCGACGATCAGGATGAACTTCTTGTGCTGCTGCCAGAGATCGGCGAGGTCCATCTCAGCGGCCCCCCTTCGGCGCCGGCTTGCGGCCGCCGCCCGACTCGGTTTCCGCCGGCGCGGCGTCGTCCTCGTCCTTCGGCGCGGTCGGCTCGGCGAGCCAGCTCAGGTTGAGCCGGTACTCGATCTGTCCGCCCTTCTGCGCCGGCGACTCGACGAACTCGGCCGGCCGCCAGTCGCTCTTCGCGTCCAGGCTGCGCACGCTCTCGACGAAGGCGCTGAAGCTCTCGTCGGCCGCACGCGTGCCGCGCGACTTGCCGGCGCCATCGACGACGATCAGCGGCTTCTTCGCCACCTTGTCGCGCGCCTGCCCCTTCGACTCGAGCAGCTCGAGCTCGAGGTTGGTCACCCAGAGATCCTCCGGCAAACCGGTCGCCAGCAGCCCGAGCGCGCGCACCAGCGAGTCGCCCGCCGCCTTGCGCTTCTCGAGGTGGTCGACCTTCGCCGCCAGCTCCGCGCGCTCGACCCGCAGCCGCTCGACCGCATCCTTGTTGGCGGTCCGCTTGCGCTGCTCGCCGCCGAGCCGCACCGCGGCCTTGTCGGCGATCTCGAACCGCACCTGGCACTGCCACGCGTAGATCCCGAGGTACGCCACCACCGCCACCAGCGCGGCAGCGGTGAAGAGGTGCTTCGACTTCCACTCGCGCTTGCGCCGTTCGGCACCGGTCAGCAGCTCGACCGACCACGCCTGGGAATCGGCGGCCATGACCGCGAGCCCCGCCGCCACCGCGAGGTCGAGCGTCCCGGCGCCTTCCACCGCGATGCCGGCGTCGCCGAGCGGGTCGAACCGCTGCACCGGCACGCCGAGGCTGCCGGCGAGGTACTCGTCGAGTCCGCGCATCGCGGCGCTGCCGCCGGTGATCCAGACCTTCGCCAGCTCGAACTGGTTCAGCTGCATCTGCCCCTTCGCCAGCTGCACCGTCGACTGCACCATGCTGAACAGCCGGCCGGCGGCGTTCTCGAGCGCGTAGCTCACCTTCTCCGCCTGCTGCGACAGGCCGCCCCGCTTGTCGCGCGGCCGCAGGTCGCCGAGCTCGCGCTTCAGGCTCTCCGCCTTCGCCTTGCTGACGCCGAATTCGCCGGCCAGCGCGTCGGTCAGCGCGTCGCCGCCGGTGCCGACGCTGCGCGCGTAGAGCAGGTCGCCGTCGCGCAGCAACGCCATGTCGGTCGAGGTCTTGCCGATCGCCACGACCATGACGTCGCCGCTGGTGGCCGGCCCGAACGCGCGGAACGAGTGGAACAGCGCCACCGCGTTCGGGGTGAAGTGGCGTGCGGTGACGCCCGCCAGCTGCAGCGCGGCGGAGCGCTCCTCGATGCGCTGCTCGCGCGACAGCGCCATCAGCACGATGTCGTCGCTGGTGAGGTCGGCGCGCGACGGCATCACGTTGAAGTCGGCGGCGAGCTCGTCGCCCGACTGCTTGCGGATCTCCTCGAGCTCGAAGGCGACGATCTTCTTCAGCTGGAAGTCGGCGACCGGCGGCACCTGCTGGTACTTGATGACCAGGTCCTTGCCGGTGAGTCCGAGCACCGGCTGGCGCGACTTGATCGCGCCGGCCTTGAGCGCCGCGGCCACCGCCGCCGGGTCGGGCGAGCCGTCGCCGGCGGGCAGCACCGCCGCCGCCACCGGCACCAGCGCGCCCTCCTTCAGCTCGACCTCGACCGCTTTCCAGGTCGCGCTGCCCTCGTCGATCCCGAATCCGCGGGCACCCATGTCAGCTCCCTCCCTCGGGACCGCCGGCCGGCTCTCCGCGCGCCTCGCGCGCCGCCGCGGTGTCGCGATAGCTGCGTTGCAGTTCCTCGAGCAGCTCCTTCGCGGTGGCCGGCCGCGCCGGCGCCGGCGACGCCTGCGCCGCGAACGCGCGGGCCAGCCGCAGCAACCGCGCCGCCTCCTCCTCGCGGTGCTCGCGTTCCAGCGTGGCGACGTGCGCCTCCATCCGCGCGACCCGACCGGCGAGCTCCTTCGCCGCCTCGAGTCCCTCCGCCTGCGTCAGCAGCGCCCGCGCCCGCACCAGCGTGCTGCGATAGTGGTCGAGGCTGTCGAGGAACTCGGCACCCTGCGCCTCGAGCTCGACCAGGACGAGCTCGGCCTCGAGCTTCGGCACGATCTCGCTCTCGAGGGCGCGCGCCAGCGCGACGACGCGATCGTCGTGCGGCAGCCGTTCGCGGATCTCGCGCAGCTTCTGGAGCGCCGCGCCCGAGCGGCCCGACCGCGACTCCTCCTGCGCCTTCGCGAACAGCGCCGAGGCCTCCTCGCGCTCTTTGGCGAACTCGGCGCGAACCGTCACCTGCAGCGGCGCGGTCGTCGCGATCTCGATCCGCAGCCCTCCGCCGCGCGGGACCCCGCGGAGGGCGACCGGCGCCGACCACGACAGCAGCAGCCGCTCGGCGGCGGCGCCGAGCAGCAACTGCTTCACCCCGGTCGCCGTGAAGGCGCCGAAGCGCCGATCGGTGGCGCTGCCCATCAGCGTCACGCCGTTGGCCGCCAACTCCGCGGCGACGTCGAGCGCGAAGCCAGCGGGCGCGAACGGCCCGCGGCCGGGATCGAGGTCGATCGTGGCGCCGTTCGCCGCCACGCGGGCGACGAATGCTCCGGCCGGGAGTTCGCCCTCCTGCACCGCGGCCGGCGCCTCGCCCGCAGCGGCGTCCGTCGGCGCAATCGCGCCGCTGCCGTACGGGACGAACAGCTCGACGGCCGGCGCGCGCGCGTCGATCCACCAACTGCTCGGGCCGCGGCTGGCCAGCGCCAGCTCGCCGACGGGCGCCCGTGGCCCGGGCGTCCCGCCCGGCTGCAGCGCGAGGTCGTCGAGCAGGACGCGGCCGTTGCCGCGCGCCGCCACCGCCACCTCGACCGTCTTCGCCCAGGCCGGCGGATCGATGACTGCGCTGAATTCGGCGAACTCCCCGCCACCGCTGCGCGCCACCGCCACCACCTCGAGCGTCCGCGGGACCACGCCTTCGCCCTCGCCGACGCCGAAGCGCAGCGCCACCGAGCCGAGCGCGCCGTCGTCGACGGCGAGCTGCCCGCTGACGGTCAACGGCCGCGGCGCCACCGTTGCGGCGACCCGCCGCCGCGACACCGTCGCCTGGCCGTCCGCCACCGCCGCTTCCAGCGCGTAGCTGCCGGAGCTGGCACGGCCGCGCCGGGCGCCGAAGCCCGGCCCGAGCTCGGCACTCCACAGCGCGTCGGCCTCGGCGCCGCTCTCGAACGACCAGTCTTCGGCCAGCAGCGTGCCGGTCGGCGGTGCCGCGGCGCTCCGTCCGCTCGCGGGCGGTGCTTCCCCGACGCGCATGAAGTACCACGCGGCGCCACCCCCCATCGCCAGCACGACGCCGGTCAGGGAGAGCAGCGCGCCCGCCTTGCTGCGCTCGGGTGCGGCCAGGGCGGGGCGCGACGGGCCACCGAGCACGCCGGCGGCGTCCCCGGCCGTGGCGCCGACCGGCAGCGCGCCGCGGCGCAGGTCGACGAACTGGAACTCGCTGGCGCCGAGCTTCACCCGATCGCCGTGCGACAGCGCGACCTCCTGGGTGACCTTGCTGCCGTCGAGGAAGGTGCCGTTGGTGCTGCCGAGATCGCGCAGCACGTAGCCGTCGCCGTCGCGCGCCACCTCGAGGTGGACGCCGGAGACCTTGACGTCGGCGAACGCGACGGCGTTGTCGGGCCGGCGCCCGAGCGTCGTGCGCGCGCCCTTGAGCGGCACGTCGCGGCCGGCGTGCTCGCCGGACAGGAAGCGCAGGACGCAGTCGGCGTCGGTGGCCGAGAAGGTCACGGTCACGCCGCCGACGCGCACCTTGTCGCCCGTCGCCAGTGCGTGCTCGGTCACCTTCTCGCCGTTGACCAGGGTGCCGTTGCTGCTGCCGAGGTCGCGGACCACGTAGCCGTCGCCGCGCCGCTCGAACTCGCAGTGGCGGCGCGAGATGCCCTTGTCGTCGAGGACGAGGTCAGCGCCCTCGACCCGGCCGATCACCAGCTTCTCGCCCAGCTCGACGTCGCGCGTTCCGTCGGGCAGCGAAATCGTCAGTCGCGCCATCGCGGTCGTCTCCGCAGCGCCGATCCGTGCGGCACGGACGCAGCGAGCGTCCGGCAAGCACGGCCAGCGGCTCATCGCCGTTGCGCCTGCTGCGGCGCGCTCGGGAAGGAGGCGGCATGGGGGCGCACGGCAGCCCCGACGCTCACGCGGTTCCCCGAATGGCCGCGACAGCGAACCGTTCAGGCGGTGCGTGGCACCGCCGGTCCTGCTCCGAATGGGCGCCTCAGGCTCTGAAACCAGGCTGGCGACCTGGCGAGGGAAGGCGCTCCCCGCGCAACGCCCCCGGGGAAGGCGCTCGTTCTAGGCATCCGCGCGCGATTGCGTAACAAGTTTCTGTGCGGCATCGCACGGCGGTTTCCGCACTTTAATTGCGTTAACCGCACTAATCGTCATCCGATCGCCAAGGCCAGCAGATAGACCGGCAGCGCGGCGAACATCGCCAGCGCTGACCAGGCGAGGATCTCGCCGGCGCGCAACCCCGTGATCGACAGCAGCGTGATCGCCCAGAACGGTTGCACCATGTTGGTCACCTCGTCGCCGTAGGCCACCAGCAGGACCGCGCGCGCGGGATCGACGCCGAGCGACACCGCGGCGCCCCCGGCGATGCCGCCCTGGATCGCCCACTGTCCGCCGCCCGATGGAACGAACAGGTTGATGACCGCGGCGGTGGCGAAGGTCACCCATGAGAACGCGGTCTCGACCGGCAGGCCGAGCGCGACCAGTCCGCGCGTCGCCGCCTGTGAACTCTCCGCCAGCGTCGCACCGACGCCGCTCTGGTCGAGCAGTCCGAGGATCCCGTAATAGAACGGGAACTGCAGCAGGATGCCGGAGAGTTCGCCACCCGCTTCGGTGAAGGCACGGCCGAAGCGACCGACGCTGCGATGGAGCGCCACGCCGGCGGTGAGGAAGACGACGCTGACGCTCGGCAGTGACAGCGCGCCCGCCAGTCCGCGCGCATGCACCAGCAGCGCCAGCGCGCCGCCCGCCAGCAGCACCACCATCGCGGCGAGCAGGCGTGAGTCGTCCAACCGCTCGGTGGGCGTGGCCGCGGCGGTCATGCCGGCGTCGACGGCACCGCTTCCGCCCGATCGGCCCGAGCGCTCGTCCGGCAGCGTCCAGATCGGCGCCGCTTCGGCCAGCGGGCGACCCGCCGCCACTGCCCGCGCGCGGCCGGCGCTGGCGGCGCGCGCGAAGCCGGCAAAGAGCAGCGGCAGCAGCAGCAGGAGGGCGCCATTCAGGCCGAGGTTGAGCGGAGCGAACAGCGTCCGCGCGGCGGGGACGACGCCGTAGATCGCGACGTGGTCGTGGTTCGCCTGCGCCACCGCGAGGGGCGCCGAGCCGGAAAAGCCGCCGTGCCAGACCATCAGTCCGAGGTAACCGGCAGCCCCGAGCAACGGGTAGTTCCAGCGCTCGCCGCGGTCGCGCGCGGCGCGGTAGACCTCGCGGGCGAAGACGGCGCCGACGACCAGGCCGAAGCCCCAGTTGAGCCACGCGGCCACCATCGCCACCAGCGCGACGATCGCGGCGGCGACCGACTCGCGCCGCGGCAGGTCGGCGAGCCGGTGCAGCGCACGCGCGATCGGCGGCGCCGCCGCCAGCGCGTAGCCGGTGGCGAGGATCAGGCACATCTGCAGCGCCAGTGCGAAGCCGCCGGTCGAGACCAGGCCGCCGATCGCCCGCGTCTGACCGGTGGTGGCGGCGAGCAGGTCGCCGCCGTACCACATCGCGGCGAGGTCGCCGGCGCGCGCCGCCAGCGACTGGCCGGCCGGACGGCCGACGACGAGGCCGGCGAGGAACGCGACCGCGGTCAGCAGCAGCGCGAAGACGAACGGGCTCGGCAGCGCGCGTTGCGCCAGACGAGCGAACGCCTCGGCCGCGCGTCCGATCACTTCGGCAGACGCGCCAGCACGATGACCAGGCCGATCACGACGAACGCGCCGATGATCGCGACCACCATGATGGTCTTGCGCTGGCGCTCGACCAGGTCCTCGAGCCGCTGACGCTGGTCGTCCTGGCCGCGGCGGAACTCGGTGATGAGGCTGTTCTGCGTGCGCTGCGCGCCGTCAACCAGGCCGCGGACCGACTGCCCGACCGCCTCGACCGACGTCTTCACCGAGGCCGACGCCTCGGTCTGCTTCTCGATGCGCGCGCCGATGCCGTCGACCAGCGTCGGCAGCGCGCCGAGCTTCTCGGTGGCCGCCAGCGCGGCTTCTCCCTGCCGCTCCATCGAGCCGCGCAGGTCGCGCAACGTCTCGATGTTCTGCTTCTCCGCTTCGACCAGCCCCTCGAGCACGCGCGGCAGCGCCTGCAGCCGCTCGGCCACCAGCTCGGTGGCGCGATGCTGCGCGACCATCCGCTCGTCGATCGACGACAGCAGCGTCGTGAGGTTCTTCAGCCCTTCGCTCACCTTGAGCGCGAGCTCCTCCTGCGGCGCCATCGGCGTCGCCTTCACCGACAGGTCATGGCCGATGCCGCCGCCGCGCGCCGCCGGCAGCGACGGCGCGAAGGCGGCGGTCGAAGCGGCGGCAGCGGACGCGGACGCGGACGCGGACGAATCGGAGTCGGTCGCGGCGGCGGCGCGGCTCGAGGCGGCAGCGTCCACGGTGATCTCGGCGGTCCTGCCGGCCGCGCTGCCGGCAGCGGCAGCG
>VGYY01000010.1 GCA_016872815.1 Planctomycetota bacterium | reverse complement strand
CTCGGCAGCAACCTGATCGCGCCCGGCACGGTGATCGGGCTGACGCCGAGCGAGATCGCGGCGGTGGCGGCGGCGGCGCCCGGGTCGCGGCTCGCGCGACTGCGCGACCAGGTGGTGGCGGCGGCGCGGCTCGGCGATCCGGTGCTGCAGATCGAGCCCGGCAAGCACCTGATCGATCGCAAGAGCAACAAGGACGTTCCCGCCGCGCAGGCGCTCGACCTCGGCTTCCTGATCCAGTGGAACGAGCTGATGGATGCGCTCGGGCTCGCGTACGCCCTGACCGGCGACGCGAAGTACGCGCAGCGCGTCGACGCCCACCTGCTGCCGTGGGCGAACTACTCGCCGCCGATGGGCGTCGGCCTCACGCAAGGCGGCGAACCCGGCATCTACCACCGCAACTTCTTCGGTTGCCTGCGGGCGGCCGAACACTGCCTGCCGGCGCTGACGGTCGGCGGGCGGCAGGCGGCGGTGAAGCTCGCCATGACCCTCCAGGATCGGATGGAGGACTGGTGGGCGCGGACGCCGTGGGAACGCGGCAACCATGCGGCGGCGACGGCCCAGACCGGGCTGCTCTGCGGGTTGCTGCTGCAGCGGGCAGCGGCGCTCGATCCGGCGCTGATCTCGCCGACGGCGGCGACGGCGCGGCTCGGGAAGTGGCTGAATGCCGGTGACGCACTGGCGGCGGAGACGCTGGTCGGTGGCGACCAGCGCGTCCCCGGGTTGATCGGCTTCGGCAAGCAGGCGCAGGTCGGGATCCTGACACCGGCGATGTTCCAGATCTACGTCGCGCGCTGGAATGCGAAGCAGACCCAGCTCGGCGCCAGCATGGACTTCCTCTACAAGCCGAAGGACACGCGCTTCAGCTACCACGCGCTGCTCTGCCACCACGTGCTGACCAGCTACTGGGCGGTGGTGCGCAACGGACTGGATCGCAGCGCTCTGGCCAAGGCGACGGAGACCCGCGAGGCGATCGGACTGCTGCTCGAGTTCGGGCGACCCTATTTCGAGCAGGGCAAGCTGCTGCCGGGCGCGAGCGGCAAGGTGCCGGTGCCGACGAAGGACGCGCGGACGCGCGAGATCGTGGCGATGGCCGCGCGCCTGTTCCCCGAGAAGGCGTGGCTCGAGAGCTGCCGGCTGAAGGGCGATCCCGTCCACTTCAGCGAGCTCTATGCGGAGGTGGCGAGCTTCCAGTGAGTGACGCAGGAGGCGGAGCGAGCGCGCGACCGTCCCTCGCGGCGCGGGTCGCGCGGGCGTGGCGGCGGCGGGTCTGGTTCCATGAGCTGCTCTGCCTCGCCCGGCGGGAGGTGGCGCTGCCGGTGCCGGCGGGCGGCGAGGAACTCGGCGCGCGGCTCGTGATGCGGCGAGCGACGGCGGCGGATGCGCCGCTGTGGCAGGAGTCGTGGGCGGCGAAGGTGCCGTGGTACCTCGAACGGCTGCGGGACCCGCAGCAGTTCTGCTGGCTCGGCCTCGTCGACGGCCGGCTCGCCGTGCACTGCTGGTATGCGCTCGGCCCCTACCGCGATCCGCAGCTGCGCCACACCTTCGACCCGGGCCCCGACGGCGCCTACTTCGGCGAAGGCTGGGTCCACGCGGACTTCCGCGTCGGCGGCCTCGCCACCGCCTTCAACCGCCGCATCTACGGCGAGGTGCTGCCGGCCTTCGGCGTGAAGCAGGTGCTCTGCTACTACGCGATCGACAACGTCCCCTCGGTCAAGCTGCAGGCGCGCTTCGGCTTCAAGGAAGTCGGCTGGCTCCACCACTGGCGCGTGCTCGGGCGCCACTTCTTCGCCAGCGCCCCGATGCCTGAAGGCCGTGAAAACGTCGCAGCGACGAATCTACGGTGAAAATGTCGCTGCGACGGGTTTACCGTCGGCGAGCTCCTCCATGACTGTCCCATCGACCGTCCCTTGGCCTCCACCCGTCACGCTGTCGGGCCGCCACGCCAGCCTGCTGCCGCTCGCCCGCGAGCACGCATCGGCGCTCGGCGAATCAACTACCTGATCGAGCTGCAGCCCGACCTGCCGGTCGATGACCTGGTCTACATGGCGCCCGCCTGCTCGGTGGCGGAGGCAGCTCGAGCGCTGGTGCCGTTCCTGAGGCGCAAGCAGATGGAGTGCGCCGCGGAAGTTGGCCAGTACTCGTTTCAATCGTCGCGGCTGCGGGGGCCCACCAAGTTCTGGTTGCTCACGCTCCACCCGCTGGCCGACGCGAGCGAGATCTATCCCGAGTTCCTCGACTTGCCGGCGCGTGGCTCGCTGCTCGAGTGGATCGACGATTGGTACACCTCGGCGAGCCACCCGCTCGACCGCACGTTCGGCAAGTGGAACAACGCGCTCCCGGCAATCCACCTCTTCGAGTCGGTGTTCGAGCAGGTGCACTTCAAGGCGTTCGGCGTCGACGGCGATTCCAAGCCGCAGCGCCACGGCGACTTCAACACCTGCCCGTTCTGGCGGCGCGACTTCTGGGACCCGGAAGGGATGGGACCCGTGTCGCCGGCGGGCTGAGTTGCAGGCCGGCGTGAGTCCCCGCGCCGCGGCGGTGACGAACTGGGACGGCTGGCACTGGATCAGCCGTTGGATCAGCCGCTGGATCGGCCGTTTCGCGGGCGTCAGTCGCCGGCGTAGCCGAGCTTCTCGAGCAGCGCCTTGGTGGCGGGGTCGAGGTTGACCGAAGGCGCGGCGCCCCGCTCGGCGGCGAGCTGGTCGACCTGGGTCTCGAGCGTGATGGCGATGGCAGCCGCTGCGGCTGCTTCGCGCGGGTCGCCGGCCGCCAGATCGCGCTGCTCCATCGGATCGGCGCGCGCGTCGAAACACTGCACCCGCTCGGCTCCGCCGTCGCGCGCGACGATCACGGTGCGCGAGCCATCCCGGAGCGCCAGCGCCGACGAGCCGCCCCACTCGACCGTCGCCAGCGCCACCCGATCGGTCGCACCGACATCGGCCTGGCCATTCCCGGCGTCCTCCGCCTCCTGCCGCCGGCGCAGCAGCGGCAGCAGCGACTCGCCATCCAGCACCAGCGCGTCGGGCGGCACCGCGAGCTCGAGCAGCTCGAGCAGCGTCGGCACCACATCGATCAGCCGCACCTGCGACGCCACCACCCGTCCCGCCGGCAACCGCTCCGGCGCGCACCAGATCAGCGGTACGTGGAGCAGCTCGCGGTGGAGCGAGTGGCCGTGGCCGAATCCGCCGTGATCGAAGAACTCCTCGCCATGGTCCGACGTCACGAGGACGACGGTCGACTCGAGCAGACCGCGCGCCTCGAGTGCCGCGATCACCTCCCCGACGGCGGCATCCGCGGTGCGGACGCAGGCGTCGTAGGTTGCGTTCAACGCGGCGAGCTCGGCCGCGGGCAGCGGCGGCGCCGCCCGGAACGGCAGGAACAGATGCGCCGCCCCTTCCGGCAACTCCATCTCGGCACGGGCGGCGCCATCGATCCGTTGTTCCGGCGCGGGCCGATAGGGCGCGTGGGTCTCCATCAGCTGCAGGTGCGCGAACCACGGCCGGCCCGCGCCGGCACCGGCCCCCTCGCCCGCCGCGTCCACGAACCGCAGCAGCTCCGCGACCAGCTCGGGCGCCCGCGGATCGTGGCGTGCTCCGCTCAGGTCGAACGGCAGCGACACCAGCGCCTCGTACCAGCGCCAGGGCGCTTCGGGCAGGCCGGCCGCCTCCACCCACGCGTCACGCAACCGCGCCAGCACGTGGAACCCGATCAGTGCCGCCGCCGGGCTGACCTGCGGCCCGACGTAGCGCTCGACGCCGCGACCAAAGCCGAAGGTCGGCGCGACGAAGGCGTTGGCGGAGAACAGGCCGGTGCGATAGCCAGCGGCCTGCAGCACCGCGGCGAGCGGCAGCTCTCCCGCCGGCAATCGCGCACCGAACGGCTCCATCCCGAGCCGCGGCGGCAACCGTCCGGTCAGCAGGCTCGCCACCGATGGCTTGGTGTAGGGCGCCGCCGCAAAGCACTCGGCGAATCGCACGCCGCGGGCCGCCAGCGCGTCGAGCTGCGGTGACGTCGCGGCGCCGTAGCCGTGACAACCGAGTCGGTCGGCGCGCAGCGTGTCGAGCACGATCAGCAGCACGTTCGGCCGCGCGTCGGCAACACCCGCACCGGCTCCACCCGCACGCGCGCCGTCACCGGGCCCGCCACCAGCGACGACCGCCGCGATCCACGGCACTGCCGCGCCGAGAACGACGGCGCCGACCGCCACCGGCACACGCAGCCACGGCACCGCCATCGCCGCACCCGCCAGCCGCTCGCACCACGGCAGCAGACCGCGCGCCACCACCGGCACGCCGATCAGCAGCAATGCGCCGTTCACGGCCAATCCCATCGGTGAGAGCGCGTCGCCGAGCCAGCCACGGTTGATCGGCCAGGCGATCGCGGCCACCGCCGCCAGCGCCGCACCCGCCGCCAGGTGCCATCCCGGCCGCCACACCCCCGGCCAGCGAACGGCGCCGACCCGCCGCACGGCAACCAGTACGACGCCCGTGGCGGCCCCGAGGACGCCGTAGAGGAGCGCGGCCGCCGGCAGCAGGCGCACGCCACCGATCGCGACCTCGTCCCGAACGACGCGGACCGCGGCCTCCGCCAGACCGAACGCTGCGGCGACCGCCGCCATCGCCGCCGCGACGCGCAGGAGCTCCCGGCCGAGCGACTGCCGCGACCGCCCCGCGAACGCCTGAACACGGGCCGCTGCCGGTGGCGCCGGCCGACGGTCGGTCATGACCGCGCGCCGAGCCTGGCGCGACCGGCGGCGATGGTCTCCGCACCGGCCCAGACGTAGGCGGTGCTGGCCCACGCCATCCCGCCGCCGAGCGCGAACAGCACCAGCAGGTCGCCGTCGGCGAACCGGCCGGCGCGCCGCGCCTCGTCCAGGGCAATCGGCACGCTGGCGCTCGAAGTGTTTCCGGTGTGGTCGATCGACAAGACGTAGCGCTCGAACGGCAGGCCACTGCAGGCACCGGCGTCCCGCAGGATGTTGAGGCTGGCGTGGTGCGGCACGACGTGGCGAACCTGGTCGAGGGTCAGTCCCGCCCGCGCAACCGCCTCGAGAAGGCACTCACGGGAGCGCCGGACGGCGAAGTCGTAGACCTCGCGGAACTCGTTCACCAGATGGTGCTCTCCGGCGGCGAGGCGCTCGGCGGTCAGCGGCCGTGCCGAGCCCCCCGCCGGCACGCGCAACGCATGGCCGGTGCGCCCGTCCGACCCGGCGAAGAACGAGCGGAACCCGTAGTGCTCGGCCACCGGCAGTTGCTCCAGCACCACCGCGCCCGCGCCGTCGGCGAACAGCCCGCTCATCCGGAAATCGCCCTTGTCGATCAGGTGGGTCATCTTCTCGGCGGAGACCACCAGCGCCCGCCGGTGGCCGGCGCGAGCCATCAGCGCGTCGGCAACCAGCAGCGCGTTCACGAAGCCGGGGCAGGCGTCCTGCAGCTGATGGAAGACCGCGTCGCTGTCCAACGCGACTTGCACCTTGCTGACCGAATGCGGAGCGACATGGTCGCTGGTCGCCGTCGACATGACGATCAGGTCGAGATCGCGACCCGTCAGCCCAGCGGCCTCGAGCGCGCGGCGGGCGGCGACGACGGCCATGTCGCCACTGCTCTCCCCCTCGGCCGACCAGTGCCGCGAAACGACGCCGTAGTGCCGGCGGATCCACTGGTCGAGGTCGCATCCCGCACGTTGCTGGTCGAAGTTGCGGACCAGCCCGGCCAGATCGCCGTTGGTGACGACGCGCCTGGGGAGGTAGCTGCCAGAGCCAGTCAGCAAGAGGGACACGGGCGACTCGACGGAGGAACCGGCCGCGCGAACGGCGCCACACCGGCGGCAGGGGCGATGAGCTTAGGTCGGTGGCCGACGTGAACGAGACGAGCGCAGCGGGAGTCGCCTCCGACGCTGCGCTCGTCAGCAGCCGACGCCGCCACAACGGCTGAGGTTCAGTCCGACGCGGCTTGGGTCAGAGCGCTCTCAGGATCGCTCGGCCTCTTCGACCTTCTCCTCCTTGTGGAGGGTGAACTCGAACTGGGTGTTGTTGGCGCTGAAGCGCAGGAAGCCGGTCTTGCACTCCGGGCACGGCCAGTCCAGCAGGGCCGACATGTTCGGGTTGTAGTGCGTCAGCAAGTTGTTGTTCTGATTGACGTAGCACTCGAACTGGCACTCTCGGTTGTCACACGAGAACTTGAGCAACGGCAGGTTGGTGTTCTTCAAAACCAGAGTCTCCCCAGAAGCGATCCTGAGCACGGAAGTCGGGTGGTCAGGAACCTCAACGGCGACGGTCAGGCAGGTGCGCGGCTTGTTGCGGAATCCGAACCTTCAGTCCATCGGCCGTTCCAAACGCGATCGGAACCGTACGAGCACTCGAAAAAGCTGTCAATCGGCCTTCGGTTCCTGATCGATTTCCGCACCTAAGTTTCCACGCGCTTTCAGTCTACGGCTTGAGGATGCCACGGGTTGGCGTGGCGCGCTCCCAGATCCATCGGGCGCCCCCTGCCCTCCTGTTCTGAAACAGCGCCATGCTGGGGTTGCCGCGTCTCCCCGCCGCTGGGCATCCGCGCTCGCCGGAAGGCCATGCGGATACCGGCGGAGCCGCGCGATCGCTGGCCCCCGAAGCCGGCACTGCGGCAGGGACGATCGCCCTGCGCGAGATCGAGGCCACCCGCTGACGGAGGTGCGCGCGTCCGGTGACTACTCGCGGTGCACCAGCGCGCGCTCGTTCTCGATGCCGTCGAGCACCTTCTGGGTGACGTCGCCGGTCGGGTACTTGCCGGTGAAGCAGGCGTTGCAGAACTGATTCAGTTCGGGGTTGCCCTCGCGCACCGATGCCTCGAGGTCGGCCAGATCCTGGTAGAGCACGCCGTCCGCGCCGATCTCGGCCGCGATCGCCGCGTCGCTCTTCCGCTCGCCCGAGCGCTCGCGCGCGATGAACTCGTTCTTCGTCGACATGTCGATGCCGTAGACGCACGGGTGCAGCAACTGCGGGGCGCAGCTCGCGAAGTAGACCTTGCGCGCGCCCGCCTCGCGCGCCATCTGCACGATCTCCTTGCTGGTGTTGCCGCGCACGATCGAGTCGTCGACGATGAGGACGTCCTTGTCCCTGAACTCGAGCTGGATGGCGTTCAGCTTGTGGCGGATCGACTTACGCCGCACCTTGTTGCCCGGCATGATGAACGTGCGACCGATGTAGCGATTCTTGACGAAGCCCTCGCGGTACTTGACGTTCAGCTTCTGCGCCATCGCCAGCGCCGCGTCGCGCGCCGACTCGGGCACCGGCATCACGACGTCGACCTCGATGCCGGACCGCTTCCATTTCTCGGCCAGGTGCTCGCCCATGCGCAGGCGCGACTTGTAGACCGAGACCTTGTCGAGGAACGAGTCGGGCCGCGCGAAGTAGACCCACTCGAACAGGCAGGGATGGTGCGGATCGGCGCGCACCTGGCGGCGCGTGACGGTGCCGTCCATGCGGATCACGATCGCCTCGCCCGCCTTGAGGCTCGAGGTGTGGTGGTAGTCGAGCAGGTCGAGCAGCACCGACTCGGAGGCGACGCAGAAGCTCTTCTTGCCGTCCGGCTCGACGCGCTCGCCGAGGATGATCGGCTTGATCCCCTTCGGGTCACGGAACGCGAACATCCCGAAACCCGAGATCATCCCCACCACCGAGTAGGCGCCCTTGCAGCGCTCGAAGACGGAATGGACCGCCTTGAAGACCGCGTCCTCGGTCGGGCGGGTGACGCCGGTCTGGCTCAGTGCATGGGCGAAGACCTGCAGGATCGCCTCGACGTCGCAGTTGCTGTCGACCAGGAAGCGGTCGCGCTCGGAGAGCTCCTTCTTCAGCTCGTAGAAGTTGGTGAGGTTGCCGTTGTGCGCCATGGCGATGCCGAACGGCGACTTCACCAGGAACGGCTGGGTGTCCTCGACGCTGCCGCCACCGACCGTCGGGTAGCGCACGTGGCCGATGCCGACGCTGCCGCGCAGCTTGGCCATCGTCTCCTCGCGGAAGACCTCGCGGACGAGGCCCATGCCGCGCTTCATGTGGAAGCGGCCGTTGTAGGTGCAGGCGCCAGCGGCGTCCTGGCCACGATGCTGGATCGAGACCAGTCCGTCGACGATCTCGCTGGCGATGTCGCGCTGCTTCGGGCCCAGCACCCCGATGAATCCGCACATGCCCACCCACCTCAGCCTGCCCGTTGCCGCGCCACCGGCCCGATCGCGGAGGGATCCCTCGCTCCACGGGCGGCGCGTGATCGGGGAGTCGACCGGTCGCGCACTATACGGGTACGGCGTGACGCGCTGGCGACCGCCTTGCCCCGGGGTTGTCCACGCGTGCTACTTTCCGCGGCGTGTACTTCACCGATCGCCAGCTGAAGCTTCTCGCCTTCCTGCATGCCCGCATCGAGGCGGACGGGAAGGCGCCGACCCTGAAGGAGATCGGGGAGCACTTCGGCTTCTCGCGCGTGACGGCGCTGCAGCACCTGCGCGCACTGGAGAAGAAGGGCTCGGTGCGACGGGTGAAGCACCGCTGGCGCTCGATCGAGCTCGATTGGAAGCCGACGTCGGAGAAACGCAGCGCCCGATTGCCGATCAGCGGTCGCCTGCAATCGGGTGGCCGGCTCGAGTACGGACAGCGCGGCGCCGAGTTCGACCCGGGCGACCTGATCCCCACCGAGCGGCACGGCCACGTCGTGCGCGTGGTTGGCGACCATCTCGCCGGCGAGGGCTTCGCCGACGGCGCACTGCTGGTCATCGAGCCGCGCGGCGCGCCGCGGGTCGGCGAACTGGTCCTGGCCGCTCTTCAGGATGGTCGCACCGTCATCCGGCGCTGGGAGGCGGGCGCCATCGAGGGCGCGCTGGTGCCCGTCGCCGGTCCGGTCGCCGCCGACCGCAGCGATCGCATCCCAGCGCGGCGCGCGCGCATCCTCGGCGTGGTGAGGGCGCAGGTGGTGCGGTACGGCGGGGACTGAGCGGGCATCGCATCCGCGCCCGCCGCCCGCGCGCCGCCTCAGGCGAACTCGATCTCGTTCTCGTGCAGCGACCGCTCGCAGAAGTGGCAGCGGAGCTTGAGCGGCGCCTTCGTGACCACGTGGAAGCGGCCGGTCACGCGCGGGTCCTGCGTGATGCAGGCGGGGTTCAGGCAGCGGATCAGGCCTTCGACCTGATCGGGCAGCGTCGGCCGGAACTTGCGCACGACCTTGAAGTCGCGGATCAGGGAGAAGGTCGCCTGCGGCGAGAGCAGCGCGACCTTGTTCATCTCGGCGTCGGTCAGCTCGCGCCCCTCGATCTTCAGGATGTCCTTCTTGCGGAGCTTGCTCGAGTCGAGGTTGACGCCGATCAGCACGGTGGCATCAGCGCCGACGCCGAGGATCTTGAGTGCCTTGAACGACGTCGCCGGGCCGAGGTGATCGATCACCGTGCCCGAGCGCAGCGCGCTCACCTGCATCTTGGCGCTGTCCGGTTTCACCTCGGTGGCTCCGCTCGCTCCCGCGGACTGCAGGGCGGGCGCGGGGTTCGCGGCCGCCGTCAGCACCCTCTTCGGCGCGCTCCCGGGGGCCATCTCAAGCCGCTCCGAGACAGAGTGCCAGGATCGCCTGGCGGACCACGACGCCGTTGTGCGCCTGGTCGAACCACGCCGCCCCGGGGTGCTGGTCGAGCGCCGCATGCACCTCGGTCACGCGCGGCAGCGGATGCATCAGGGTCACCTTCGGGCCGAACCGGGCGACGTTGTCCGGGGTCACCTGCCAGGCGTTGCGCACCCGCTCGTACTCGATGGCGTCGGCGAAGCGCTCCTTCTGGATCCGCGTCAGGTACAGCACGTCGACGTCCGCCGGCACCGCCGCCAACTCGTCGACGATGTGGTGCTCGGTGCCGGTCTCGCGCAGATCCGCGAGGAAGTCGTCCGGGAGTCGCAGTGTCGGCGGCGAGACCAGCCACAGCCGGGCGTCGAAGTGCGACAGGCTGCGGATCAGTGAGTGGACGGTGCGCCCGTACTTGAGGTCGCCGACGAAGGCGACCTTCAACCCCTCGATCCGGCCGCAGCGCTGCCGCAGCGTGTAGAGATCGAGCAGCGTCTGGGTCGGGTGCTGGTTGCTGCCGTCGCCGCCGTTGATGACCGGCAGCTTGGTCGCCTCGGCCGCGAGCCGTGCCGACCCCTCGGCCGGGTGGCGGATCACCATCACGTCGCAGTACCCCTCGGCGACGCGGATCGTGTCCCAGAGCGACTCGCCCTTGCTGATCGAGGTGGAGATCGCATCGGCGAAGCCGATCGTCGCGCCGCCGAGCCGCTTCATCGCCGCGTCGAAGGAGAGGCGCGTGCGCGTCGATGGCTCGAAGAAGAGGTTGGCGAGGACCTTGCCCCCGAGCAGCGGCTTCGTTTTCTTCTCGAAGGCGCGGCAGCGATCGAGGATGGCGCGGATCTCGGCGGGACCGAAGTCGCGCATCGAGATCACGTCGCGCCCGAGCAGGGGGTTCTTCTTCATGCCCTGAGGCGGCTCCGCACGGGAGAGTCGCCGCGGAGATTAGCAGTCGGCTACGCCTGCGCCGCAGGCGCCGGCGGCGCCGAGAACCGCGACAGCAGCCAGCCGACCCCCATCACCACGGCGAAGCCGATCAGGTTGAACCACATGAACTCGATGGTGACCGGCACCCAGGCGTCGCGCGCCGCGGCGCCGAACCAGCCGGCGATGTCGCGCTGGACCTCGGGCCGCTTCGACAGCTCCCCGACCGCCACGACGACGAGGATGCCGCTGGCCATCGACCAAGCGCCGACCGAACCGCGGGCGCGCGGCACCAGGCGGCCGAGGATGAACACGCCGAACATGCTGCCGTAGACCACCGAGCCGATGCGGTTGACCTGCTCGATGATCGGGATGTCGCCCATCCAGAACGCCGCGATCGTGGCCAGCGCGCCCCATGCCAGCGTCGCGATCCGCGAGGCCCGCACCACCTCGGCCTGGGTCGCCGGCGTCCGGCGGATCAGCGCCCAGACATCGAGCACCGACGAGGTCGCCAGCGAGTTGAGCGGCGCGACGAGGCTCGACATCGCCGCGGCGAAGATCGCCGCGAGCACCAGCCCGGCCAATCCGACCGGCACCTCGGTGCGCAGGAAGTGGGTGAAGACGTAGTCGGAGTCGGTCGCTCCGGGCTTCGACACTCCCGCGGCCGCCAGCAGCTTCGGCCCCTCGAGGCGCAGCGCCGCCAGCGCACGATCGGCCGCGCGCAGTCGCGCCAGCGGGTCAGCCAGCACGGCAGCGCCGGCCTCGGCGCCGCCTTCGCGCGCGGTGGCGAAATCGGCGGCCGCCAGCCGCCGCTGCTCCTGCAGGGCGTCGTGACGCTCCTGCAGGATCGAGAGTTCACCGCGCAGCCGCTCCCCCTCCGCCTGCTCTTCCGGCGTGCCGTGCTCCGCCTGCTTCAGCAACATCGCCTCGAGCTGCGGCGCACGGAAGAACGCCGGCTCCGGCCGGAAGGCGTAGTGCCCCCACACCAGCACGCCGAGCAGCAGGATCACGAACTGCATCGGCACCTTGGCGAACCCGGAGACCAGCAGGCTCTTCCGGCTCTGCTCGACGCTGCTGCCGGCGAGATAGCGTTGCACCTGCTCCTGGTCGGCGCCGAAGTAGCCGAGGAAGAGGAAGAAGCCGCCGAGCAGGCCGGACAGCAGGTTGTACTTGTCCGCCAGCGCCTCGCGCCACGTCGTCGGCCAGTGGAACGTGTCGAGCTTGCCGCTGGCGCCGGCCATCTCGAGCACGCCGCCGATGCCCACGTCGTCCGGCAACTTCCACCACGCGACGCCGATGCAGGCGAAGATGCCGAGCATCATGACCAGCATCTGCTTCGCGTCGGTCACGATCACGGCGGTCGCGCCGCCGATGCAGGTGTAGAGCGTGCAGAGCAGCCCCATCGCGGTGATGCTCTGCCACTGCGGAATGCCGAGTCCCGAGGCCAGCACGACGCTCGGCGCGTAGAGCACGGTGCCCACCGCCAGCGCGCGCGAGACGAGAAAGATGACGCTCGCGAGCAGACGGGTCGAGCGGTCGAAGCGCCGCTCCAGCCACTCGTAGGCGGTGAAGACTCCCGACCGGTGGAACCACGGCACCACCGTCGCGCAGAGCACGACCATCGCGAACGGCACCGCCAGGTAGAAGTGCAGGAACTTCATCCCGTCGCGGAAGCCCTGCCCGGTGGTCGAGATCAGCGTGATGGCGCTGGCCTGCGTCGCCATCACCGAGAGCCCCATCGACCACCAGCGCATGCGCCGGCCCGCCAGCAGGTAGTCCTTGGCGTCGTGGACATTGCGGCCGCGCCGCGCCCCGTCCCACACGATGTAGACGAGGAACGCCACCAGCACCAGCAGGTCGAGGGTCCGCATCAGAAGGCGTAGCTCCGCGCGAACCACCAGAGGAGCGCCAAGGTGAGCACGCCCCAGGCCAGCGCGCGCGCCATCGCCTGCCGCGAGCGCGCCTCGCCCGCCGCGTCGTCGTCGTTCGTCTCGCTCATGCGAGCAGTTCCTCCGCGCGCGCCACCGTCGCCTCGAGCCGACGGTCGGTCTCGTCGCAGAGGTGCGCAAGCTCCTCTTCGCTGGCGCGCCGCGCCACCGTCAGCGGTTCGCCGGTGGCGACGCCGACGCGCGCAAAGGGCGCCGGCAGCATGAAGCGGTCCCAGCTCTTCAGCCGGCGGCTCGGTCGCGCGCTGAACGCGATCGGCACCACCGGCCAGCCGATGGCGCCGGCGAGGAACAGCGCGCCCGGCTTGGTCCGGTGGTAGGGACCCTTCGGTCCGTCGGGTGTCAGCGCGATGTCGCCGGTGTCCCGCCGCGCGAACTCGATCATCCCGCGCAACAGGTTGGCGCCGTGTCGCGTGCTCGAGCCGCGGATCGGTTTGAAGCCGAAGCGCCGGGCGATGCGCGCGCCGATCTCGCCGTCGCGGTGCTCGGAGGAGCCGATGCTGATGCCGAGTCCGCGGTAGAGGTGGCACGGGACGAGCACGCTGCCATGCCAGAGCACGTAGACGAACCGCTGCGTCCGGTCGCGCCGGAGCGGGTCGAGTTCGGGCGGGACCACGCTGCGCACGCGCCACGTCGCGGCCCATGCGCGCAGCAGGATCGACGCGGCCGGCGGCAGCCATGCCGGGATCGGCCGCATCGGCGGCGCCGCGGCCGTCACTGCGGATGCATCCGGTCGAAGTCGCGCACTGCGAACCAGCAGAGGATCGCGCCGCCGAGCGCGAGCGCGAACCACGGCAGCGCCTGGAACAGCGCGAAGACGATCACCCCGAGCCCGATCAGCAGCGTCACCCGCTGCCCGAGCGTGCCGGCTCCCATCACCGCGAGGACGCGCGCCATCGACATCGTCGCGAGCGACGATTTCCACCGGCCGAAGCTGCCGAAGAGACCCATCACTCGCGCTTTCCACCGCCCTCCGGACGAGCGCCGGCCGGCCGCGCCTGCACCGGAAACGAACGCGGGGGACCGGCCGCTCGGCCGATCCCCCACTCTAAGTGCATGCTTCGACCGGATCGAACCGTCGGTTGCCGGCGCCGTCGCCGGAGCCGTCGCTCAACCGCGCTGGACGATGTCGTCGCCGGCGCCCTTGTCGTCGATCCCGTTCGGGCCGAACGACCAGATCGTGTAGTGGTCCTTGCCGTCCGTGATGTACGCGTAGGCGTTGCCCCACGGGTCCTTCGTGATAGTCGCGCCGTTCAGGAAGCCTTCGGGGTACTCGGGCTTCGGCTGCGCCAGCGTGTCGAGCGTCGCCGGCGGTGCGCCGTACTCGATCATGTAGACGGTGATCGCGGTCGAGAACCTGGCGAAGTCACCGCGCACCGCATCGGCCGGGCTCTTCGCGACTGCGACCGGCTGCTCCGGTGGCGGGATCCCGACGGGGTTCATGCCGCCGACGCTCGTCGTGCGAGCGGTGCCCACCGCCGCGGTAACGCCCGCGGCCAAGGCGGCTCCGCCGATCATCGTCTCGGCGCCGAACGGACCGCGGCTCACGGTGACCCGGCCGTTGCCCGCCGCGTAGCTCAGCGACACTGAACCGAACAGGTGCTTCGAGATCACCTCGGCCGAAGGCAGCAGCGACAGGTCGATCGGCAGCTCCGCGCCGGCGCCCGACATGCCGAGCACCATCGGGATGATGCCGAGCAGCGAGCTGTAGGTGTTCTCGAAGTTCGCCGCGGTGTCGCTGTACGCGAGGCTGGTGAGCACCGCGCCCTGCGGCGGCTCGACGAAGTGCTTGGTGAAGTCGACGCGCGCCAGGATGTTCTCGGCCGGCGGCGCGGCGCGGGCATCCAGCGCCTTCTTCAGCGCCTTGGTCGAAGTCGAGAACCAGAACTTGCCGTCATGGATGGTCCAGGTCGGCGAGATCTGACCGGCCATCATCGCCGCCGGTCCGAGCGCGGTCGGGTCGAGCACGCGCAGCTTCGCCCCACCGTGCGTCTGCTCCTTGAAGTTCACCGGGTAGTTCGCCAGCTGGCCGGGCAGCGCGAAGAGGTGCTGCAGCGACTTCTCGAGCCCCTCCGGATTCGGCGTCTCGATCCAGAAGATCGAGTCGCCGCCGGCGCTCAGCATCGAGCCCATGCCGGGCACGGTCAGGTTCATCGTGCGACCCGACAGCGCGCCGATCAGGTCGCGCCGGATGTCCCACTTCGGATTGCCCTGCTCGTCGGCGCCGGCCACCAGCGTCTCGACGTTGCGGATCGCCGCCATCGCCTCGGCGTGCAGCTCGGGCGACGCCTTCTGCAGCGTGCCCATCACCATGTCCCACAACGCGCTCACGTCGAAGTGACCGAGCGAGAAGCTGAGCGCATTCTTCGGCACCGACTTGAGCAGTTCGCGGTCGATCGGCTGCGGCTTCGACAGGCTGGCGATGCCGCCGGCGTCGGCATCCACCTCGGTGTAGTCCAGCGTCATCGAGACGCCGTCCTGCCGGGTCATGCGGCTCAGCGCCGCGCCGAACGCGTCGAAGTTGAACTGCTCGAGCGCCGCGTTGACCAGGCTCATCACCTGCTGCGCGTCCTTGTCGTCGGGATTCGCCGCGGCGCCGATCGCGACGCCGTCACGCAGCACCTGCATCAGGCGACCGACATGGGCGTACACCGTGAGGTCACCCTTCACCGGCGAACCGATCGCGGCCGCACCGCGGCCCATCTCCGGACTCGTCGCCAGCGACGGCGCCCCGCCCTTCGCGCAGCGGGCCATCGCCGCCAGCGAGCGTTCGGACAGCGACAGCACGCTGACGCCGCCGATGTTCGCGAAGCACAGCGCGAACGGTGCGTCCTTGGCCTTGAGCCGCTCGACCGAGACGCCATCGACCGTGATCGTGTCCAGCGTGAGCTGGTCGCCGCCCTGCGCCGACGCGAGGGAGACGATCACCTGCTTCAGCATCCCGATCAGGTCATGGCTGCCGCGCGGCTCGAGCCCGACCACGATGCCGAGGTCGAGCTTGCTCGGATCCTGCAGGATCTCGCGCGGGAACTGGATGTGGGTGATCGCGAAGAAGCCGCGCCCGAACGGCGCGCTCTTCAGCTTCTCGATGTCGAGGTCGACGCCGGCCAGCGCCGGCTGCTGCTTGGCCATCGCCACGCCCATGTCGACCATCTGCTTCAGCTGCGTCATCGGCTGGGCGAGGAACTCGGTGACTTCAGCCTCGCCGAAGATCCGGCCCACCGGCGAGTCGGCGGCGCCGGCGCGCATCGCATCGACGTCGTCCGTGCCCATGAACAGCACGGTGTCGGGCGGGAGCAGGGCCTCCGGTCGCGCGGCGCCCTGCGCCGGCGCCACCGCCGGGAGGAAGACCACGCCGGCGATCACGAGCAGTCGGCGGAGCATCGATCTCTCCAAGAAAGGGCGCGCGACGCTCTCCGGCGCCGCGTTCCCGGGTCATTTCGTTCGTCAGTCGGTCGCGCCCGACGCTGCAACGGGCAGTCGATTCCAAGCCGGGGGCCAACCGCAGACCGTCGGGCAATGCAAAGTCGGTGCCGGGAAGGCCTCAGGGCGCCAGCGCGCCGTCAGCCGCCGCAACGAGTCGGGCCAGTGCCGAGTTGGCACGAACCCGTCACGCCACGCCGTTCCGGGCCTTCGGCGAAAACCGGAGCGCCTCGACACCGACCGAGCCGGTACCGAGGCGCCCGCGCCGCGCGCGACCGGGATCCGCCAGCGCGGGCCGGTCGCATCGCATCTCAGCCCTGGATCCCCGCGACGTGCGCGTCGAAGTCCTTCTGGCCGTCCTTGCCGAGGATCGTCTCGAGCTTCAGGAAGTCCTTGAGCAGCCCCTTGTCCTTCGGCTTCTTGAAGCCCTCGACCACCTTGGCCCACTGCTCCTCGACCTTCTTCGACTTCTGGCCGCTCACCAGCAGCCCGATGATCGCGCCGCTCTGCAGGAGCGACTGGCGCGTCGGCTGGAACGGATCGAAGTAGGTCTTGAGGTCGATCGCGCCGCCCTCCTTCATCAGCGTGTCGAGCGTCCACTTGCCCCACGCCTTGTTGTCGGCCTCGCGACCCATCGCGACCCAGTAGCGCTCGCAGTACGAGGCGACGGCGTAGGCGAACCACGGCGACGGCGGCTCGACGTACTGCAGGTTGCGGACCGCGGCGCAGGCCACGGCGAAGCGGCAGTGGCCGAGCGAGAAGTTGTCGTTGGCGGTGTCGTTGCCCTGCTGCAGCACTTCGTAGATCGTGACGCCCGCCAGCCGACCGCTGTTCGGATCGGAGAGCATGAACGACGACCAGTTCGACGACATCGTCGCGTCGGTGCCGTCGCCGACCTGGTTGCCGAGCTGCGAGTAGTCGGCGAGGTCCTTGACCATGATCAGGCCGATCTTCTCGACGTCGCCGGCCTTGGGCAGCGGCAAGCCCATGATCTCGTGGACCTTGCGCACGGTCGCGTCGGCGTGCATCAGCGCGGTCTTGCCGAACTTGTAGGTGCAGGTGGTCGTCAGCGCGACGTACTCGCCTTCCAGCACCCACGGGTTGGTGAAGTCGGCGTGGACCTTGTTGGCCTCATCCTCCTTCAGCCACTTGTCGCCGACCTTGAACTCGCCCGCACGATGGTGCTCCATGTCCTCCTTGGAGAGCCACACGCCGTCGACGAGCTCCATGCCCCTCTCGAGGCGCTCCTTCTGCTCAGGCGTCACCCACTTCACGCCCTCGGCGCCCTCGTACTTGACCAGCCCTTTCTCGAGCTTCTCGAAATCCTCGGCCGGGACCCACTGGTCCTTCCACTTCTTCAGGCCCTTCGCCGCCATCGAAGCCTCTTCGGCCTTCGCCTTCTCGCGGTCGATCTCGCGCTTGGTCAGCCACTTGTCGTTGAACTTCTCGTAACCGAGCAGCGCCCGCGCCTCGGCGTGGTCGGTGTTCACCTTGATGACGTCGCGCAGCAGGCGCTTGCTGTCGGTCTTCAGGTTGTTCTGCTCGGCCCACAGCGCGAGCTGGAACAACGCATTGGCGTCCTTCTTGTCGATCGCAGCGAGCTTCTTCTCGAGCTCCGCCTTCGCGTCCTGCGCCACCGCAACGGCGGCGCGGACCGGCGCGGGGGTCACGCTGCCGAAAGCGGCGACCCCGACGCAACCTGCAAGGAACCAGCGCGACGAAAACTTGGTGACCATGGTCCGTGTGACCTCAGGGAACCTCTGCCGAGGAGGGGTGCTCGACCTCGGATGGGGGGGGCGAGCTTTGCGTCCATGCACGAAACGCTCAAGGGTGTAGTTCCGCGAGGCGGTCCGCCGGGCGACCTTCAGCCGGCCGCGGCGGCTGCACTCCGGTCAGCGCGCCCGGCCCGCCGCGACCGCGCTCCGGTGGGGACACGGCGGGTGGCGGAGCTGCCGCCCGTGGTGCTGGCGATGGCGGCTCCTCAGGCGCCGACGGCGCGTGACGCGAGACCGCCGCGCCCTTGGAACCGTGCGAGCACCGCCCCATCGCCTGATTCGACGGCGAGCACCAGGGACCAGTCGGGGCGCTTCGGGGTCGAGAGGAGCTTCATCCCTGCTTGTTCTGGCGTTCTGCAGCCCTTTTTCCGGTTACATGGGATGCAGGCGACGACGCAGTTGGTCCAGCCGGTGCCGCCGCCGCAACTGCGCGGGACGATATGGTCGATCGTCAGCTGATCGGTGGCCTGTCGGCGTCCGCAGTACTGGCAGCGGTGGAAATCGCGACGGGCGAGGTTGCGGCGACTGAACGGCACCGTGCAGCCTGGAAGTCGATCGTAATTCGAGAGCAAGATGACATCCGGGATCGCGATCTCGCGGTTCGGAGTCCGAACTATTCGAGTGCCCGGGGGTGGCTCGACCCGTAGCCACTGTTCGAAGTCGTAGGTCGAGTAGGTCTCCGGCTCGACGGCGACGGCGGCGTGATGGAACAGCATCACCAGCGCCCGCCTCACGCTGGTGAGGTGGATCGGAATCCACGACCGGTTGAGGACGAGCGTCCGCTCGGCCAGCACCGATCTGGGTCGATCGGGAGCAGCGCGTTCCATGCCGGCGCCTCGTACATCGTCGCCCCCCTTTCCGGCAGCACCGGCAGGAGTGGGTCACTGCGGACCGGGAAGAGCGCCGCGATTGTAGCCGGCCCCGGCGTGCCGTCGCGGGGAGCGCGGTCGGCAACTCGAGGCTCCCCCCGCCGCGTGCGGGGGGATACCATCCCCCGCCTTTCCCCACGCCCGGGAGCACGTTCCGGCGCCGCGGGCCCTTGCGAGCGAAGCAGACGACGATGGCAGCCGAGCGCACTTCCGGCATCGACTTCACCGGTCTCGAAGAGACCTTCGAGTGGTTGAAGGCGAAGAAGAACTTCCTGGTCGGGATCGCCCTGATCCTCGCGCTCGGCTGGGCGGCCTCGTCGTTCGTCTCGAACCAGCTCGAGGAGCAGAAGCGTGAGCCGTGGCAGGCCGTCTTCGGCGCCGATGCCACGCCATGGGAAGCGACGCCCGCCGAGCTCGAGGCGCTGCTGTCCGCCGGCACGGTGAAGGGCACCGCCGCCGAACCGTACGTCCGCTACTGGCTGGCGCTGAGCAAGCACGAGGCGGGTGACGCCGCCGGAGCGCTGGCGGCGTTGCAGGCGTTCAAGCGGGACTACGCCGGCAGCGCGCTCAGCTCCGCGAAGCTGCCCGGCAGCGACCATGAGCTCCGTTCCGCGGTCGAGCGGATGGAGGCGCAGATCACGGCGCTCGAGCAGTGGAAGCAGCAGAATCCGCTGCCGGCGGCGAACCCGCCGCCGAACGGCGCCGCCGTCACCCTGGTGACCGATCGCGGCAACATCGTGATCGGCCTCTATCCGGAGCAGGCACCGCAGAGCTGCGCAGCGTTCCTCGAGGTGGCACCGCTGCTGAAGGACCGGTTCATCGGCAAGGTCGCGCCCGAGAAGTGGATCGAGGCCGGGCTGACCGAGGCCGGGGTCGCCTTCGACACCGACGCGGTCAAGGAGCCGTTCCCGCCGTTCGAGGTCAACGCGCTGTCGCACTTCGCCGGCGCCGTCACCTTCCGCCAGGCGCCCTTCACCAAGGGCCCGTTCCAGCCCGACCTGCGCGTCTTGCTGGCGACCGATTTCAACGAGGCCGGTCGCTCGACGGTGTTCGGCCACGTGGTCGCGGGGTTCGACCTGCTGCTCGCGATGACCAAGGACCCACGCAAGGCCGAGAACCCGCAGCTGCTCGAGACGCCGATCAAGATCACCGAGGTGCAGATCGCGCCCGCCGGCAGCACGCCCCCGGGGGGTGGCTCGGGCAACTAATCCGTGGCGGATTCCCGCCACGCCACCGGCGCGACGCCGGGCGGCCAGGCGCGACGGACGCTCTCCAGCGCCGCAGCGGCCGCGTCGGCGCCCCGATGGCTGTCGCGTGACAGTTCGAGAGCGAGCGGTCCGCGGTAGTCGAGCCGCGCCAGTTCGCGCAGCAGCGGCGCGAGCTCGAGATCCCCGTCGCCGAGCGGCAGGTGGTGATGCACCCCGCGGCGCGCGTCGTCGAGCTGGACGTTGCGCAGCGTCGGCGCGAACTCCGCCAGGTGGAGGTGCGCCGGCCCCGCCTCAGTGACCAGCAGGTGACCGACATCGATCGTCGTCGCCAGGTCGTCGCGTCCGAGCCGCGCGCGCAGCGTGCGATACGCCGAGAGCGAGTCGATCAGCATCCCCGGTTCGGGCTCGAAACAGAGCGTCACGCCGACACGTCGCGCTTCGTCCAGCAGTGGCGGGAGCCGCTCGACCAGCCGTACCAGCGCCGCTCCCGGTGCGTCGCCCGCCTCGGTGGCACCGCTCCACAACGAGAGCTCCTGCGCCCCGAGCGCCGCCGCCAGCGCCAGCGCCCGTCGATACCAGTCGCTCCGCCGTCGTGCCGCCGCCGCATCCGCGGTGAGCAGGTTCGGCCAGTGCTTGCGCCGCGGATCGAGGGCGAAGCGCGCTCCGGTCTCGACCACGCAGCGCAGCCGATGGCGCTCGAGCAGCGTCCGCGCCCGCTCCCAGTCGCGCTCCCCGGTTGTCGCCAGGTCGAGCTGGCCGACGTCGGGCGTCAACGCGATGCCGGCGTAGCCGAGGTCCGCCAACAGCGCGCAGGCATCCTCCAGCCGGTGGTGCGCCAGCCCGTTCGTGTTGTAGGCGAGCCACATCGCGGCGCATGGTACGCCGCGTCCGCGCGCTTCAGCGGGCCCGCGTCATCGCGGGCAGTCCCTGCCCCTTCTTGCGCAGCAGCGCCCAGTAGCCGCCATCGCCACCGCCCTGGACCGGCAGCGTCTCCTCCTCGGCCAGGAGCTCCAGTTCAGGATTGCGGGCCAGCAGCGCCCGCACCTGATCGCCGTTCTCCTCGGGCTCGATGCTGCAGGTCGAATAGCAGAGGCGGCCGCCCGGGAACAGCAGCGTCGCCGCCGCATCGAGCAGCTTCGCCTGCAGCGCCACCAGTTCGGCGCGGTCGGCCGCGACGAGGCGCGCCTTCGCTTCCGGCCGGCGCGCCAGGACGCCCGAATTGCTGCACGGCGCGTCGACCAGCACGCCGTCGTAGGGCGCCGGCGTGACCGCGCGGATCGTCGCCGGATCGCCGGCGTCCGCCGTCATGCAGCTGACGCTCTTCAGCCCGAGTCGTGCGACCGTCTCGCGCACCCGTTCGAGCCGCGCCTCGTCGCGGTCGACCGCGAGGAGGGTCGCCTGATCGCCGGTGAGCTCGGCCAGGTGGCTCGCCTTGCCGCCCGGCGCCGCGCACAGGTCGAGCAGCAGCTGCCCCGCCTTCGGCGCCAGCTGCGGGGCGACCTTCATCGCGGTCTCGTCCTGCACGGTGCAGCGCCCGCTGGTGAACGCCCTGGTCGCCACGAGCTCGCCCGCCGGCACCAGCACCCGCACGCTCTCCGGGCGCGACCCCTCGCCGCAGGCGACCTGTTCCGTGCGGAGTTGCTCGATCAGCTCCTCGCGCGTGCCTTTCAGCGGATTCACGCGGACGAACAGCGGCGGCGTCTCGAGGCTCTTCTCGAGCAGCGCCACGGTCGTCTCGCGGCCGTGGCGGGCGAGCCAGCGCGCCGTCGCCTCGTCGGGGAACGAGTAGACGTCCGCCAGCCAGCCGGCGAGATCGCTCTCCGGATCGGCGAAGACCTCCTTCGGGAAGAAGCACGCCTTCCGGTGGTGGATCTCGAGCCGCTTGCGCGGCGAGGCGCCGCCGCGGTCCTGCTCGATCGGCACCCGCCGCACCACGCGGTCGACCGTCCGCAGCACCGCGTTCACGAACGGCTTCGCCCGCGCGTCGCGGACCGCGTCCACCGTCTCCTTGATGCAGGCGAACGGCGGCACGCCGTCGAGCCACAGGAGCTGGTACGTGCCGAGCCGCAGCGCCTCCTTCGCGCGCGGTCCGACGTCGTCCCACTTGATGTCGCAGAACGCCGCGGCGATGCGATCCAGCGTGCGTTCGTGGCGCAGCACCCCCAGCACCAGCTCGGTGAGGAAGCGGCGCTCGCGCTTGTTCAGCTGGTGCGTGCGCGTCGCCGCGTGGATCCGCTCCTGGGCGAAGACGCCGACGCGCCGGTGCACCTCGAACAGGATCTCGAGCGCGACGTGGCGGAGGTTCTTCATCGGGGGACTCGCGCGCGCCGGCGGGCCCGGCCGGCGCTCAATTGAGCCGCGTGCCGACCGGCATCGGGAAGCCGCGCATGAACTCGGCCGCCTTCAGCGCCCGCTTGCCCGAGCGCTTCACCTCGCGGATGAGGTAGACGCCGTCCCTGGTCGCCACCTCGATGCCGCTGGTGAAGGCGATCACCGTGCCGGGCATCGCCGGCGACGGCACGACCAGCACCTCGCCGCTGACGATGATCAGCCGGGTCACGCTGCGATCGGTCGGACAGAAGGTGAACGCACCCGGCCACGGCGTCATCCCGCGCACGTGGCGGTCGATCTCGGCGGCCGTCCGGTCCCAGCGCACGCGCCCGTCGTCCTTGTCGAGCAGCGCCGCCTTCGTCGCCAGCTTGTCGTCCTGCGGCACGCCCTTCAGCTTCCCGGCCAGGAGCGACTCGGCGCACTCGAGCAGCAGGTCGCGCGCCACCACGGCGAGTCGATCATGCAGCTCGCCGGCCGTCTCGGTCTTGCCGATCGGCGTCGCCTTCCGGGCGAAGATCGGCCCGGCATCCATCCGCGACGTCATGCCCATCAGCGTGACGCCCGACTCCTTGTCGCCCGAGAGGATCGACGACTGGATCGGCGAGGCGCCGCGGTGGCGCGGCAGCAGCGAACCATGCAGGTTCAGCGCGTGCTTCTTCGGCAGCGCGAGCAGCTCGTCGGAGAGCTTCTGGCCATAGGCCGCGGTCAGCAGCAGGTCGGGCTTCATCGCCTTCAGCTGCGCCATCACGTCGGCGGCGTTGATGTCGGCCGGCTGCAGCACCGGCACGCCGAGCGACTCGGCCATCGCGCGGACGGTCGACGGCAGCACCTCGAGCCCGCGCCCGGCGCGTGAATCGGGCTGGGTGACGACCGCTGCGACCGAGAAACGGGAGTCCTTCGCCAGAGCCTCGAGCGACGGCACCGCAAACTTCGAGGTACCGAAGAAGACGACCTTCATGGGCAGCGATCACTCCGGCGGCGAAAGCGCGGCACCTTAGCCGCGTTCGTCGTGCGCACCAAGGCGCGCCGCGGCAGCGGCCATGGACGACCGCTGGCTCACGCCACCGGCAGTCCGGCCGCTTTCCACCTGCCGAATCCGCCCGCCATCGAGATCGGATCGCGCAGGACATCGAGATAGACCAGCGTCTTCACCGCCGTCGCCGACCGCACGCCGCTCTTGCACGACAGCACCTCGGGCGGATGCGCGCGCAGCCGCTCGAGCGCGAAGCCGAGCTCCGACAGCGGAAAGTTCTCGATTCCCGGCAGCCGTCCGTCGGTGGCGAGCTCCCACGGATCGCGCACGTCGATCCAGGTGCGTTGCGCGGCGTGCTGCGCCAGCGTCGGCGCCAGCACCTCGCACGGCTGCTCGCGCACCTTGTGGCCGGCCAGCGGCGCGGCGCCCATGCTGCAGCAGGCGGCGACCGCGACCGGCGTGTCGGGCAGCGCCGGATCGGCGGCGACGTTCAGCGCGAGCGTCGCGTCGACGTCGGGCGAGTTGCCGGCGCCGGCGACGGCGCGGAGAGCGGCCGCGTAGGCGTCGCCGTCCGTGTGCTGCAGCGCCTGGTTCTTCGCGCGTTCCGTGCCGATGGTGCTGAACAGGACGTCCTGGTAGCCGTGGCCGGGCAGGACCAGCGTCGAGTCGGCCAGCGTCATCAGCTTCGTCGTCACGCTGGTGAAGAGCCGCGCCGGATCGCTGCCGTGGAAGTCGGCGCGCGCCAACCCGCCCACCAGCAGGGTGTCGCCCGTGAACACGACGCCATGGCCCGCCAGCGCGATCGAGTCCGGCGTGTGGCCGGGGACCTCGAGCACGTGGAAGCGCAGGCGGCCGACCTCGATCGTGTCGCCCTCGCGCATCCGCGTCACCGCGCGCTGGCACCCGGTCGCCTGGCCCATGTGGCAGCGCACGCCGCGCCTGATCCATGCCGCCGAGTCGGAGAGGTGGTCGGCGTGGGTGTGGGTGTCCACCACCGCCGCGAGGGTGAGGCCCCAGTCGGCCAGCGCCTTGTCGTAGACGGCGCGCTTGCCGGCCTTGGGGTCGATCAGCAGCGCCTGGCGGGTGGCGTTGCATCCCACCAGATGGGTGTGGCACCCCGAGTCGTTCCAGGTCTTGAGCACCAGCTCGCGCGAGCCGCTCCCGGCCAGCTTCGTGTCCATCGGGGCCTCCTTGCGCAACGTTCGGGGCGCGCCATCATCGAAGAAGCCGCCGCCTGCGGCCAGCACCGCACCGCAACGCCGGAGCCGCACGCCGATGGCCGCGCCCGACCGCTCGCTCGCCGACCTCGTCGCGGTCCTCGACCGCCTCACCGCCGCCGAGTTCACGCATGACGTCGTCGGCGAAGTGCTCGGCAGCAAGCCGCTGCGCGACTCGAGCTGGCAGCCGCGCGTCGCCTTCCGCGCCGACAAGTACGCACGCCACTCGATCCGCCGCACCGAGCTCTACGACCTGATCCTGCTCTGCTGGCAGCCGGGTCAGGTGTCGCCCGTGCACAACCACCAGGGCAACTCGGGCTGGGTGCGGGTGCTCCGTGGCCGCATGGAGGAGACCCACTTCCAGGCGCCGGAGTGGGTCGTCGCCGGCTGCCCGATGCCCAACGCCGCCAGCGACTTCGACATCGACGAGGAGGGCGTCGGCCACGGCATCGCGCTGCGGCGCGGCCAGCACTTCGTCCACCCGGCCGGCCCCGCCGTGGCCTCGGTCGACCGCCAGCGCGCGATCCATCAGCTCGGCAATCCGCGCCACCACGCCGGCGACGAGCCGGCCGTCACGCTCCACCTCTACTCGCGGCCCCACGACGCCTGCCTCACCTTCGACACCGATCGCAGCACCTGTCGCAAGGTCGAGCTGCGCTTCGACACCCTCGCGCCGAACTGACCGCTACACCCCCGCCTCGTCCGGCCTGCCAGGTCCCGGAATGAGGGGTAAAGCCCTGTCCGCACGCGTTCCGTCCGAGTCGACCTTCCAGATCGGCGCCTCGACCGGTCGCGCCATCGCGATGTGGATCGCGACGCTGCCGAAGACGATGGTGCTGGCGGTCATCGCGCTGTCGCCGCTGTTCGTCTGGAACTTCCTGTCGGGCGGTTACGGCGACGACAGCGACCGCGACCCGTCGCTGACGCTGGTCGACAAGCTGCTCGAGGCGCTGCTCGGGTCGGTCGTGCTGATGATCTTGGTGCCGGCCTCGATGGTCAGCGAGGCGCCCGGCAGCACGTAGATCTGCTGCTGGAGGTTGTAGGTGTTGTCCGACGTCCAGGTCGTCGACGTCGAGATGTCGGCGGTGACGAAGACCTCGCTCGCCTGCGCCGCCTGGTTGGCGGCGAGGACGGCGAGAGCCGCCATCACGCCCTGCTTCGCGCGCTGCTTCACGGTTCCACTCCTTGGGGATGAACGAGAGGTGAGTCGGTCTGCCCCGGGGGGCGCGTGCCCCACCGAGCGGGAGGGAACCTGGGCGCGCGGGATGAACGCCCGATGAAGGGGACGTGATGAATGCCGACGCGTTCCGAGAAGGGGCGGCGTGGTCGCGCGGGTGATGGCGCGCGCGCCGGCGTGCGTGGCCGCGCCGGCGGTGCGGCTCAGGCGGTCTCGGAGGGCTCGCGCGGGGTGTGCATGACGCGCTCGACCTCGGCGCGGGCGTCAGCTTCGGCGACGGCTTCCTCGTCTTCCTCGTCGTTCGTCGTGAGCGTGGTCGGCGCCTTCTTCAGGTCCTCTTCGCTTGGCGCCTTGGTGGTCCACAGTTCGGCGGCCGGCTCCCACTTCTCCGGCACCTCGCCCAGCGCCTCGATCTCGATCGCGCCGAACGTGCCCGCTTGCACCACGCGGATCATCCGCGCGCGCATCAGCTCGAGCACCGCGAGGAAGTGGCCGATCAGGTCGAGCCGCGTCGTGTCGTTGCGGAACACCTCATGGAAGTCGAGGCGCGGCGTGACGCGCAGCGTCGCGAGCAGGTCGCCGATGTACTCGGACAGCGGCCGCTCGGCGACGATGGTCCGGCCGGCCTGCCCGTCGAGCCCGGTGTCGGCCAGCACCTTGCGGAATGCCTCGACCAGGTGCCAGAGCCCGAGCTCCTCGAGCGGCACCCCAGCGTCGGTCACGAGCGGCCGGCTGACGTGGATCAGGTCGCGCCCGGCGGAGCGCTTGTCGAGGATCCGCGTCGCCTCCTTGAGCTGCCGGTACTCGAGCAGCCGCTGGATCAGCTCCTCCTCCGGATCGAGCTCGCGCGCGAGGTCGACCTCCTCGCGCGGCAGCAGGCTGCGCGCCTTGATGCCCATCAGCGTCGACGCCATGACGAGGAACTCGCCGGCGGTGTCGACGTCGATCGACTTCAGGTCCTTCAGGTGGGCGAGGTACTGGTCGCAGAGCCGCACCAGCGACACCTCGCGGATGTCCATCTCCTCCTTCTGCACCAGGTGGAGCAGGAGGTCGAGAGGCCCGGCGAAGTTGGCGAGTTCGAAGTGGTGATCCATCGGCGATCAGCGCAAGGAAAGGCTGGGGTAACCGCCCACGTGGTACCCATCCGGCATGAACAGGTTGCCCCACCATTCGAGGACCGGATCGAGGATCGGCAAGAGGATCGCCTGCAACACCCCGAAGTACGAGAGCGCGATCAGCAGGGCGATGCCGCCGAACGGCCCGATGCGGTAGTACGCCTCGCGCGCCGTGCTCGGCAGGAAGTAGCCCAGCACGCGGTGCCCGTCGAGCGGCGGGATCGGCAGCATGTTGAAGATCGCCAGCTGCCAGTTCAGGAGGATCGCGGTGACGAGCGTCCGGGAGGAGAGGTGGTCCTCCGGGATGCCGCGGTAGCGGGTGTGGAACCAGTAGGCGGCGGTGAAGAACCCGGCCAGCACCACGTTCATCGCCGGCCCCGCCGCCGACGTCAGCATCATGTCGCGCAGCGGCCGGCGCAGGTTGCGCGGGTTGACCGGAACCGGCTTCGCCGCCAGCAGCCCGATCGGGAACCCCGCGAGCGGTCCGAACAGCATCGCCAGCGGCAGCGCCACGGTGAAGATCGGGTCCATGTGGACGATCGGATTCAGCGTCAGCCGCCCCATCGACTCCGCCGTGTCGTCGCCGAGCTTCGAGGCGCTCCAGGCGTGGCCGTACTCGTGGAAGCTCAGCGAGATGACCAGCAGGATGTAGAAGGCGATCTTGCTCTGGGTCGAGCTGTCGAGCGCCATCGCCGTCGCCGGTTCGAGGAAGAGGGCGGCCATGGCGTCGGCGGGTGACTCCGAAGGGCGCCGCACGGGCGCTCGACCGTGGCGACGGCGGGCGAAACGACACGGGGTACCATAGCTGCGGTGCACCGGCGGCGACCGCGTGACCCCGGCGCCGACGACCTGCGTGCCCCCCCTCGGAACCCCATGCCCGACAACGACTTGTCCCCGGACGATCTGGCTCCCGACGCGCTGCTGGCGACGGCCCGCGACGTACTCCAGCAGGAGGCGCGCGCGATCGCCAGCCTCGCCACGCAACTCGGGGCTCCCTTCCTCGCGGCGGCCGAGCTGCTGCGCAATTGCCGCGGGATGGTCGTCGTCACCGGCATGGGCAAGGCCGGGCTGGTCGGCGCCAAGATCTCGGCGACGCTCGCCTCCACCGGCACCCGCTCCTACTTCCTGCACCCCGCCGATGCCGCCCATGGCGACCTCGGTCGCCTCGATCCGCAGGACCTCGTCGTCGCCCTCTCCTTCTCGGGAACCACCGAGGAGGTGTTGCGGCTGCTCGAACCGATCCGCCGGATCGGTGCCCGCCTGGTCGCGCTGACCGGCCATCCGGAGAGCCCGCTGGCGCGCTTCGCCGACCTCGTGCTCGACGTCGGCAAGGTGGTCGAGGCGTGCCCGCTCGGGCTGGCGCCCACCACCAGCACCTCGGTGATGCTGGCGCTCGGGGACGCGCTCGCCCTGACCGTGATGCGCCGGCGCAATTTCGCCCCGGACGACTTCGCCCGCTTCCACCCCGCCGGCGCGCTCGGCCGCAAGCTGCTGACGGTCGGCGAGGTGATGCGCAAGGGGCACGACGCCCCGACCGTGCCGGCCGGAACCCGCCTCCTCGACGCGGTGAAGGCGATGACCGACACGCGCGCCGGCGCGGTCACGGTGGTCGACGCCAAGGGCCTCGCCGTCGGTTTCTACACCGATGGTGATCTGCGGCGGAACCTGCTGCAGCGCGCCGATCATGGCAGCGTCGACCTCGGCCGCCCGTTGATCGACGACGTGATGACCCGCTCGCCGCGCACGATCGGTCCCGGCCACCTCGCGACCGAGGCGCTCCATGTGATGAAGGAGTGTCAGCTCGACCAGATCCTCGTGGTCGACGACGCCGGCTGTCCGGCGGGACTGCTCGACGTGCAGGACCTGCTGCGGGTGGGGCTCGTCTGAGCACCCGCCGAGGGAGCGGCCGGGGGTTGGCGCAACCGGCGGCGGACGGCGACCTTGGCGCAGTCCGCGGACACGAACCGCCGCCTGCGATTAACCCCGCCAGCCCGAGCCGAGCGCTCCAGTAACTTGTCGCGCCGACACGGCCCGGTTGGGGGAATCCATGGCGAAGAGCGAGACGCTGGCGGCGCGCCTCAAGAAGGTGGTGCTGCTGGTGATGGACGTCGACGGGACGCTCACCGACGGCTCGATCCTGCTGGCCGAGTCGGGCGAGGAGCTGAAGCCGTTCCACTCGCGCGACGGCATCGGGCTCAAGCTCTGGAAGCTGGCCGGCCACGAGTCGGCCTTCATCACCGCGCGCCACAGCAAGTCGGTCACCCGCCGCGCCGGCGAAGTCGGCGTGCGCGACGTCGTGCTCGGCAGCGCCGACAAGGGGGCTTCGCTGCGCACGCTCTGCACCAAGCGGGGCGTCACGCTCGACCAGGTCGCCTTCATGGGCGACGACCTGCAGGACCTCTCCGCGCTGATGATCTCCGGCGTCTCGATCGCGGTGGCCGACGCGCCGCCCGAGGTGCGCGAGCGGGTCGACCACGTGACCAAGGCGAGGGGTGGCGACGCCGCCGTGCGCGAAGCGATCGAGATGATCCTCAAGGCGCAGGGCCGGCTGGCCCGCGCCATCGGCCACTTCCTGCCCAAGTGACCGCGCCCCCGGCCGGGCGCGGCTGGCGCGGATTCTCGGTTCGCAGTCCGCGCTGCCACAGGGCGCTCCTTCGCCACCGGGCGATACTCTCCCCACCTCCATGAAGCGGCTGACGGTCTTCGGCGCGATCTTCGGTTGCGGGTTGCTGCTGCTGGTGCTGCTGCTCGGCCCGGCGCGGCTGTTCCGCGCGGTCGAATCGACGGAAATCGGCACCTCCGACATCGGCGACGTCCCGACCACGGTCCGCATCGACGACCCGGGGAGGGGCGGCCGGCCGGTCGGTCTCGCCCCGCAGGGCGCCGGCCAGCTCCCGCACTGGGTCGACCGGCAGTTGGCGCCCGGCGTCCTCGAGCGCCTGAAGGAGTGGGAGTTCAGCTACACGGCGATCGAGGCGTTTCCCGGCGGCTTCCACTTCACGTCGCCGCGCATCGAGCTCTTCCCGGCGCGCCGGACGGACGAGCGCCCCACCACCGTGATCGAGGCGCGCGGCAGCGACATCGCGATGCGCGGCAGCGCCGCTGCCTCGCTCGATTTCAGCGACAAGCTGCGGGTCGAGGACGTGAAGGCGTTCACGCTCGCGCCGGCCGCGGTGATCCGGACGTTCACGGCGGAGGGTGTGCCGGAATTCACGCTGACCACCGACCGTCTCGAGGCCCCCGAGACCCCGCTCGACGCCGAAGGTCGAGCGGAACTGGCGGCGACGCTGATCGCGCCGGGCGAAGTGCGCGTGGTTCACGCCGATGGCAGCTTCGACCTGCGCGGCGGCGGCATGGAGCTGCAACGCCTCGCCGGCCGGATCGAGCTGCGGCCGCCGCTCTCGATCACCACGACCGGGCTCGCCCTGCCGGGTGCGCGCGGGAAGGTCGATGGCGCGGTGGCGGGCGGCGCGAAGCCGGCGCGCGACTCCGCGCCGCGGCTGCCGATCACCATCACGGCCGATGGTCCCGCGACCTACCTGCGGGCGCCGGAACCGATGGGCGTCGCGGCGCCTGCCGCCCGGACCGACGTGGCGGATGCGAGTGCCGTGGGCGGTGTCATGGACGGCCTCTTCGGCCCAGGCGAACTGCTCTTCACCGGCCGCGTCGCGCTGGCGCAGGGCGACCGCACGCTGACCACCGACCGGCTCCGGCTCAAGCTCGTCCGCGCTGCGGACGGCACGCTGGCGATCGAGCAGATGGAGGCCGGCGTCGCGTCGGTGCCGCTGCAGATCGGCCTGCTGGCCGGACGCGGGTCGGCGGCATTCGCGCGCTTCCGGCAGGACGACGGCGCGCTCGAGTTCGACGGTCCGGTCCAGTTCGACGACCTCGTGATCGGCGAAGGGGAGGCCGCCCGTCGCGTCGCGCTCGCCGCGCGCCAACGCGTGGAAGTACGCGAACTGCCGGCCGACACCGTCCTGCCCGACCGCCTCCTGCTCGTGCTGCACGGCGCCGCGCACCTCGAGGTGGCAAGCGAGCTCGTCGCCGAAGCCGACTCCATCGAGCTGCTGCTCCGGGCGCCGCGCAAGTCCGCCGACGGCCGCGAGCTGCCGGCCGAGCTGATCGAGGCGCAGCTGATCGCGACACGCCCGGGCGGACTGGCGCGCGCCGAGCTGATCGGTCAGGGCCGCGCGTTCGCGCGGCGGATCCGGCTGACCGAGGGAGCCGCTGGACGCGTCGCGGTGCTGACGGGCGAGGCGCGCGCCGAGCTCGTGCAGGGCTTCGTCACGGCGCCCGACCTCGAGCTGCAGGTGGCGGCCGCGAAGGGCGGCGCGATCACGCTGCTGGTGCCGCACCTGACGGCCGCCGAGTTCGACCTGCCGGCCGGGGCCGCTCCGTTCGAGCCGACGCTCGCGGCACCGTCGACCCCGGTGAGCGTCAAGCCGGCGCGCCGATTGGTCATCGACCCGCTCGCGCCGTGCCAGCTGACGCGAGTCGGCGACCGCACCGAGTTCGCCGGGCGGGCGCGTTACCGCGTGCACGAGCTGACCGATGCGCGCACGCTGGCGCCGACCGCCCTGCAGGAGCTGACTGCTGACTTGCTGCGGCTGGCCACCGAGGAAGACACGCTCTCCGCCGAAGCGGGTGGCGACGTCCTGCTCACCGACACGTCGCGCGGCCTCACCGTGGCCGCGGCGCACCTGCGCACCGCGAGGCGCGGCGACGCGGCGAGCCCGGCGCGCTGGCTGCTGATCGACGGTGCACCGGCCGTGGTCACGCTGCCGCTTC
>VGYY01000009.1 GCA_016872815.1 Planctomycetota bacterium | reverse complement strand
GACCCTCGCGCGTCCGCGCTGCCACGAAGTCACAGGATCAGGCGTGATCTCGGCGCGCCGCCCGCAGCCGCACGCACGAGCCGTCCGCCAGCCAGAGCCGCCGCCACGACTCGCCGCCGCCGCGACGGGCTCAGAAGTTTCCCGAGGCCGCCTCCTTCAGGATCGCGATGTCGAGCACTTGGTCCGCCACGACCTTCTTCAGTCGGGCGTTCTCGCGCTCGAGCTCCTTCAGCCGCTTCGCCTGGTCAACCTTGAGGCCGCCAAACTCCTTGCGCCATCGGCAGTACGTCTGATCCGTGATCGCGAGCTGCTTGCAGATCTCCCGGATCGACGCGCCCTGCGACTGCTTCACCTCCGCTTCGCGCAGCATCGTGATGATCTGCTCGGGCGCCAACTTCTTGTGCCGTGCCATCGCCGCCTCCCTCGAATGCGGCCACCTGCCATCATGCGGGTGGACTAGTTCTTGGGGGGCAGGTCACCGTCAGCGCCTGTGCAGCGCCGCTACTCGTCAGGCGGCCGGTTGCCGGTCTCGAACACCTGCGGCGTCGCGTCTTGCGCCGCGGACCAGGCCGCGCGCGCGCGGCTGAGGTCGTTGTCGATCAGGGTGACGTCCCGAGTGCCGCGGTCGAGATGCAGGAAGGTGCCCGTTCCCGTCGGCGCGCGGCAGCCGTGGACGAACGCGCGTTCGACGTCCTTCAGCCAGATCGCCGGCGCTTCGGAGCCCAGGGACTGGCGGCCGTCGAAGCCGTCGATCTCGAGCTCGTCGACGCTGAAACAGCGCAAGGCGCTCCCCCATTTCGCGTTCTCGGGCTCGTTCCACTCGAACTTCACGTTGCGCAGCTCGAGGTCGCGCACGTAGCGCACGAACATCGCGTAGGGCGCGCCATGGAAACCGTAGATCGGATACGGGTCGTCGGGCGGGTCGTCGTTCAGTCGGGACTTGTCCTTCCCGCCGAACATGAAGATGTGGATGTTCTCTAGCGTGAGGTTGTGCACGTAGCCAGGCTTCTCGCGGAAGCCGGTGACGAAGATCCCGCCATTGGCGCGCGCCGTGACGTTCGAGATCGTCACATTGGCGACAATGCCTGCCGGCGGCAGTGCCGTTCCGGCCGGTGGCGGCGACTCGACGTAGAGCGGGTAGGACCAAAGGTAGATGACCTGGCCGCCGGTGTCGAAGGCCGGCGAGACGTCCATCACGATGTTGTCGACCCTCACGCCGTCCACGACGATCCCGTTCCACACGCGGAAGCCAACGCCGCAGCCGGCGTCGTGGATCGTGCTGTTGGAGAAGGTCAGGTTGCGCACGCCCGAGATCATGAGAGCCGTCTCGGTCGTCGTGAACTTGCAGTTGGTGATCGTGACGTCGCGGCTCTCGCCGAGCACGACGATGCAGTCGTCCCCGGTCTGCAGGTCGCAGTCGGAGATCCGGACACGCCTGCAGTTCCAGAGGTTGATGCCGTCCGTATTGGGACCGTCGTCCGCGTAGATCCCGTTGATCAGCGTGAGCGCGCGCAGCGTGACCCGCTCGCAGTCCCCGAACCCGATGTTCCAGAAGGAGCCGTAACGCACGTCGACATCCTCGAGCGCAACGTTCGTGCAGCGGTCGAAGCGCAGCATGTCGCTGGTCCGCTCGAGCGGACCCTCGCCGCGCAGCCAGCGCTCGAGTCGGCCGCCGTCCCAGAAGCGCGGGCCGTTCCCGTCGATCGCCCCCCGTCCTTCGATCGCGACGTTCGCGGCATCTGCGGCCCAGAGGAGGTGCTTGTGCTCCGCGTCATAGTCGCGAAGGTCGGTGCTGCCCCAAAGCGTCGCGCCGCTCTCGAGATGGAGCGTCACGTCGTCTCGCAGTCGCAACGTACCCGAGCGGTAGTCGCCCGCGGCGAAGCGGACCGTGCCTCCGCCGACGGTCGCGGCCGCGTCGATCGCGCGTTGGATTGCCGCCGTGTCGAGCGCCTCGCCGTCGCCCCGCGCCCCGAACGCACGAACGTCGAAGGACGCGCACGCAACTCCGGAGACCGTTGAAGGCGCCTCGCAACCGATCGTGATCAGGCAGAGGATCGATGCGAGCCCGCCAAGTCGATATCGCATGCGGGGAGGATACGCATCCGCGCCCGCGTCACCATTGGGCCGCGCCGCGCACGAGGCCGCCGTCGGCTGCGTAAGCAGTCGAAGGCGACGCGCATCTGCATCACCGGCGCCATGCCGTCGATTGCGAGGAAGAGCGTGCGCCCATCGGCCGAGAGCTCGACGGCGCGCACCGCATCAAAAAGCGTCAGCGAAGGCCCCCAGCGAGCGACCGTCCCTCGCTAACGCTTCGGGTTTATCTGCCGCTCCCCTTAGCAGCCGCATCAATGACCGCGACTTTCACTTCCGCGATCTTCTTCACCGACAGCCAGCCGCGTAACAAGTAGCCGCTGCTCTTGAGGTTCTCTGCCGTCGGAGCCGATGCCGCAGTCACTCCATTGATGCCCGTGTTGGGATGCACGTCGCCCTTGTTGAGCAGCGTGCCGTCCCAATCATCGGGACGGCGTTTGAGGATCTCTTGCTCGAAGTCGATCAGCGGCAGTTGTCGATCCTTCGCGACCGCTCGAATCGTCTCGCTGTACTCACGAGCGAGGTCACGCTTCCCGACATGAGGCGGAATCGTGGAGACGATCGGCACGACTCCAGCATTCGTCAGCAGATCGACAGCTTGTTGAAAGTCGCGTCGGAACTCATCGACCTTGCGACCCGCCGAAGCATCATTCGTCCCGAGCATCAGCACGACGACTTGCGGCCGATATTTCTCAACGAGTTGCGCGAGGGACAGCATGTTGCTGCGACCGCCAGCAAGCATCTCATTCAACCGAATGCCGCCGCACGCGGTATGCGATCGACCTCCCGGCAGATCAACGCGACACAGCCACCAACCATCGGAGTCATCGTCCTTTCCCGCATGCATCCAAGCGAGCACCGCTTTGTCTTCGTCCGTCTTCCCCGCGCCATACCGAGCCCATGCTCCATACGGATTCGAGTAAGTGATCGAGTCCCCAACATGCAGCACCACTCCGGCTCGCCCCGAGAACTTCGCCGCGACCCGCTTCATCGCCGCGGTATACTCGTGCGACTGAGGCAGCGGAGTCTCTTGCGCGTGGCTGTCATCATTCCCCCACAACACCAACCACAACGCGGCGAAGCACAGCAACCTGTGTGTCATCTTCGTTCCCCTATTGGCCTTGATATTCAGGTTCATCGTGAAACACTGATGGGTAACTGACAGCGGGCACGTTCGGGCGATTGTGGGTGACGTTTTAGGCATAGGGCAAACGACTGCGAGTTCCCGATCGTCGGTGACGGGGGGTGTGGGAGCGATCGCGGGGCGCGACCCTGTTCTTCGGGTAGTTCGGGGTGGCCGAAGAGGAAGCCCAGTGGGCGGCAATCGGATGGGGCGATGGACGGTTCCTGTTCGAGGACGATCGTCGCGTCAGTGGGCGGTCCGCGCGCGGCGCGAAGCGGCGCAAGGTCGAGGCAGCGCAGGATCGCGCGGACGACATCAGGGCGCGTGATGACGCCGATCACGCGGCGCGCGCCGCCGACGGCGGAGTGTCCTGCGTTTCCGCCGTTGCCGGCGATTCGCGCGCCTCCTGTCCGTCGGGAGTCACGTACCGTCGCATCGCCGCAGCCGAGGCAAGCACACCGTGGCAGAGGATCTGGTTCGCATGCGGCGGCAGCACGAGCGCGGCGGCGCGTACGCCGGCGTGGAGGGAGAAGCCGTCGAGCTCGGCGCAATCGGCCGTGGGCCGGGCGGTCGGCACCAGGCTCCAGACCACCGCAGCCACTCGTCGGGCGAGTGCCCCTACCCGTTCGCGGGCGTCCTCACTCGCCGCCCGAGCGCCTTCTCCAGCACTCCGGTCCGCGGGAACGCATGGCCGTGGTGCGGCCGGAATCCTTCGCCGAGCGCGAGGCCGGCGGTCGCGCCGCGGACCGCGGCCCACCGACGCGCGAGGGTGCTCGGGTCGTCTGCGGAGTGCTGGCGCCGGAGCCACTCGCGCTGGCTCAGGTGCGCCTGGAGCAGCAACTCCTTCGCCGGCCATGTCGACTCGACGTCGACGACGAGGGTGGCGGGCACCGGCTGGCCGAAGCGGTCGACCTGCTCGAGCGGATCGGCGTAGTAGAGCGGCGCGATCGCGACGGTCGGGGGCGCCTCGCTGTCGCTGCCGAACTCGGCGGCGTAGAGGCGCACCGGCGCGGCGAAGCAGGCGTGGGCGACGATGCGTGCGGTCTCCTCGTGGTCGGCGAGGTAGTCGGTCGGGCAGTGGGTCAGCACGACGTCAGGCGCGACCTGGCGGATCAGCGCGGTGGCGCGGCGGCAGAGCTCGTCGCAGAAGAAGATCGACAGGTCGCGCGCCTCGAGGCAGTGCCATGCGCCCCTCAGCAGTGCCGCCGCCTGCCGCCCCTCCTCGCGACGGATCGCCGCGATCGCCTCGCGGTCGAGCGTCGGCGAACCGAGGTCGCCCGGGCTCATCGCCGCGAGGTGCACCCGCCAGCCGAGATCGGCCAGCAGCGCGAGCGTCCCGCCGCAGAGCAACTCGGCGTCGTCAGGGTGGGCGAACAGTGCGAGGACGCGCGGCGCGCTCATCGCCGCTGCTCGCGCGCCACCCGCTCCGCCTCGCGCAGCGCGCGCAGCACGTTGCCGCCGAGCAGCCCGCGCACCTCCTTCTCGCTCCAGCCTCGGTCGAGCAGGCGCGCCGTGATCGCCGGGTACTTCGCGACGTCCTCGAGCCCGGCCGGCACCGACGGGATGCCGTCGTAGTCGGAGCCGAGGCCGACGGCCGCCTTGCCGGCGATTGCCGCGATGTGCTCGATGTGGGCGACCACGTCGTCGATGTTGCCTCGCGCGAGCGGATGGCCGGCGTTCCAGGCGTCCATCGCCTGCGACAGTTCGGCGCCTTTCATGCCCTGCGCCTTCAGCTCGAAGCGGTGCGCCAGCCCATCGGAGAGCGTGCGCGCCGACTCCGGCACGACGAAGCCGGGGAAGAAGTTGACCATCACCACGCCGCCGCCGGCGCCGATCGCCTTCAGCTGCGCGTCAGGCACGTTGCGCGGGTGGTCGGCGATCGCCCGGGCCGAGCTGTGCGAGCAGATCACCGGCGCCCTGGTCACGCGCAGCGCGTCGTCCATCGTGTCGGGCGAGACGTGCGAGAGGTCGACCAGCATCCCGAGGCGGTTCATCTCGCGGACCACCTCCTCGCCGAACGCGGTGAGGCCGCCGTGGCGCGGTACGTCGGTGGCCGAGTCGGCCCACGAGAGCGTGCCGCCGTGGGTCAGCGTCATGTAGCGGACGCCGAGCTGGTGGAGCACGCGCAGGTTCGCAAGCGAGTCGTCGATCGCGTGGCCGCCCTCGACGCCGATCAGGCAGGCGAGCTTGCCGCGCTTCCTGATCGCCTCGATCTCGTCGGCGCTGCCGGCCATTTCGAGCTGCTCGGGGTAGGCGGCGACGAGGCGATGGATCAGCAGCAGCTGCTCGATGAAGATCGCGGCGGTCGACCTGTCGGGATCGAAGGCGACGTAGCACGACCAGAACTGCGCGCCGACGCCGCCCTCCTTCAGCCGCTCGAGGTCGGTGTGGAATTGCGGCTGGCGCTGGCGGAAGTCGACCGCGGCGGGGTCGCCGGCGAGCTTCTCGCGGATCTCCCACGGCAGGTCGTTGTGGCCGTCGAAGACCGGCCGGTCAGCGTGGATGCGGCGTGCCTTGTCGAGGGACGACTCCTGCGCGAGAAGGGCGAGAGCAGCGACGACGGCGGCGAGCGTCATTCGAGGTACCCCTTCCTCATGTCGTGCGCCTCCTCGGCGCGGACGCTGCCGCTCCGGTCGCGCAGCGTCACCTTCCACTTCAGGTTGATCTTCACCTGCGGCCGCGAGTCGCATTCGAGCTCGAGCGCGAGCGTGTCGCCCGCCTTCGCGGCGAGCGGCGCGCGCGGCGGCAGCCAGACCTGCTCCCAGTGGGTGGGGGGCGCCGTCGGCGCGGTCGACAGCACGAGGTCGGGCGCGCCGGCCAGGAGCTCGCACTCCCACCAGAGGGCGAAGCCGTGGAGTTCGGTCGCCTTCGCGAGCTTCCATTCGGCGCTGCCGCGGCGGACGCTCGGCGTGCGGCGGCGCAGGTCGACGTCGTCGAGGCAGCGGGCGGCGGGGACCGACTTCTCGGCGAGCAGATCCGCCGGCGCGAAGCGGCGCACGTAGACGTTGTCGGTCGCCAGCGTGCGGGCGGCGGCGAAGTCGAGGCCGTGGCCGACGCGCGAGAAGACATCGAGCTCGGCGAACCAGCGCGGAGCGACCACCGGCGCCGCGAACTGCCGCACGACCTGCGGGATCATCGTCCCGCCCGGCACCAGCCAGCGCCGCGCATCCTGCAGCGTCTCGAGCAGATTCTCCTCGAACGCGAGGTTGCCGAGCGTCTCGCTCACCAGCAGGTCGACCTTCGGCGGCTCGCCGAGCTCGGCCGAATGGGCGTGGATGAAGGTGCAGCCGTCGATCCGGTTCGCCTTCGCCAGGCGCTGCGCCAGCCCGATCAGCTCCGACTGCTCGACCAGGAAACAGTGCTTCGCGCCGAGCTTGCGCGCGATGAACGACAGGTACCCGGTCCCCGCGCCGAGGTCGGCCACCGTCGTCTTGCCCGGCGCGATCGCCCGCTCCAGCGCCGCCGCGAAGAGCTCGTTGCGGCGGGCATCACCGAGGATCAGGCGTTGGAACTCGATCATGCGCGGGCGGCGCTCCCTCGGGACGGAGCGATGGTAACGGGGAATCCTGCGGTCCCCGGCTTGGCTCCAAGCGCTAGCTTGCCCCGCCCGATTCGCGTCGCCGCTCCGGAGGTCTCCGCATGCTCGCTCGCGTCCTGCTCGCGTCGTTCCTCTTCGCTCCCGGCGACGGCCCCGGCCACAGCAAGCACGGCAGCGCCTTCGACTCGGGGATGCGCCAGCGGCCGTGGCGGATGGAGGGGATCGGGGCGACCCACTTCGCGATCACGGCGAACGTGCCGGCGGTCGCGGCCGAGCTGCAGCAGTGGTTCGACCAGGGCAACACGCTGCTGCACAACTTCTGGTTCGAGGAGGCGGAGCGGGCGTTCCGCTGGTGCTTGAAGCTCGATCCCGAGTGCGCGATGGCCTACCTCGGGCTGGCGCGCACCGGGCTCACCTGGTTCGTCGACGGGCAGTTCGAGGAGCCGGGGCTGCAGCGCTACCGCGACTTCCTCGCCGAGGCGGTGAAGCGCAAGGGGAAGGTGTCGCCGCGCGAGCGGGCGTGGATCGAGGCGTTCGCCGAGGCGTATCGCGCCGGCGAGAGGCAGCCGCACCGCAAGCTCGCGGCGAAGCTGCAGGCGCTGGCGGTGGCGTTCCCCGACGACGTCGAGGCGAAGGCGGTCGCGGCGCTCTACCTGATCCGCCAGAAGCATGCGCTCGGCAACGAGTTGCTGCTGCAGCAGGTCTTCGCGCGCGAGCCCGACCATCCCGGCGCGCACCACTACCGCATCCACAACTGGGACCGGATCGATCCGCTGCAGGCGCTCGCCAGCTGTCGCGCCTATGGTCCGGTGGCGCCGGGCAGCGGCCATGCCAACCACATGCCCGGCCACATCTACAGCAAGATCGGCATGTGGCACGAGGCGGCGCACTCGATGGACCGCGCCACCCGCGTCGAGCTGGCCTACATGTCGGCCCATCTGGCGCTGCCGTTCGAGTCGTGGAACTTCGCCCACAACCGCAACTACCTCTGCCACATCCAGGAGCAGCTCGGGATGGAGGCGGTGGCGCGGGCCGGCGCGCGCGACCTGATCGTGGCGCCGCGCGACCCGGAGAAGAACAAGGACGGCAGCTACGGCGACGTCGACGAGGGCATGAAGGCGCTGGTGCGCGGGCTGCTGCGCTTCGAGCGGTGGGAGGAGTTCCTGAAGCCCGGCACCATCCCGTGGCGCGAGCTCGACTGGGACAAGGACGCCCGCGCGTTCGGCGAGGCGGTGGCGCTGATCGCGACCGGCAAGGTCGAGGAGGCGCGGCCCAGATTGGCGCAGCTCGCCAGGCGGGTGGCGCAGGCGGAGGCGGGGGAGAACGCCGGCGGACCGCTGACGCTCAAGCTCAAGCTCGGCGAGGGGCTGCTGCGCGACGCCGACGGCGATCTGCTCGGCGCGGTGCAGCGCCTCACCGAGGCCGGCGAGATCGAGGCGCTGCTGCGCGCCGACGACGCCTACGAGAACGATCCGCCCGACGAGCCGTGGTCGGCGTGGCACCTGCTGGGCGACCTCTTCCGCCGCCACGGCGATCACCGCCTCGCCGTCGCCGCCTACCAGAAGGCGCTGGTCGCGCTGCCGAACGACGCCTTCGTGCTGGCGGCGTTGTGCCAGTCGCAGGCGGCGGCGGGCGAGCGCGACGCGGCGAAGGCGACGGCCGGCCGCTTCGCGTGGGTCTGGTCGGCGGCCGATCCGGGGCTGCGCTGGTCGCGCGAGGTCGCGGCGCTGAAGCTCGACGCCAGGCCGGACGGCGCCACGCCGGCGCCCGAGCGCCCCTACACGCAGGACAGCAACCGGGACGTCGGCCCGCTCGACTGGGAGCCGTTCGCCGCGCCCGAGCTCGACGTGTTGGCGGCCGACGGCGCCCGCGTCCGTCTCGCCGATTTCCGCGGCAAGAACGTGCTCCTGGTCTTCTTCCTCGGCGAGGAGTGCGCCCACTGCGTCGAGCAGTTGAAGCAGATCGACCTGAAGGCGAAGGCGGGCGGCTTCGGTGACGCCGTCCTGCTGGCCGTCAGCAGCGCCCCGCCCGAGAAGAATCGCGCCTCCGAGCAGTTGGGCGCCCTTTCGTTCAAGCTGCTCTCCGACGTGAACCACGACGCCGCGCGCCGCTTCGCCAGTTACGACGACTTCGAGGAACTCGAACTCCACTCGACCATCGTGCTCGACGCGCAGGGTCGCGTGCACTGGAAGCGCACCGGCGGCGACCCCTTCATGGACGTCGAGTTCCTGGCGAAGCAGTTCGAGCGGCTGAGGACGGCGGCGGAGCCGAAGGGGCCGTAGCGAGGTGGCGCTCGCGGGTGCGGCGCCGTGCCGGTCGCCACGGTCCGCTACCATGCCGAATTCGCGCGGCGCTGAGCCAGCGCGCCGCGCGCGATGAGGAACCGGAATCGCTCCCATGTCGAAGCCCCGCCCTGTCCGCGCGCCGCGCGGGACGACGCTCTCCTGCCGCTCGTGGCTGACCGAGGCGCCGTTCCGGATGCTGCAGAACAACCTCGATCCGGAGGTGGCGGAGGAGCCCGATCGGCTGATCGTCTACGGCGGCAGCGGCAAGGCGGCGCGCGATTGGACCTGCTTCGACGCGATCCTCGCGGCGCTGAAGAAGCTCGGCGACGACGAGACGCTGCTGGTGCAGTCGGGCAAGCCGGTCGGCGTGTTTCGCACCCATGCCGACGCGCCGCGGGTGCTGCTCGCCAATTCCAACCTGGTGCCGGCGTGGGGCACGTGGGACCACTTCCGCGAGCTCGAGGCGCGCGGCTTGATGATGTTCGGCCAGATGACCGCGGGCTCGTGGATCTACATCGGCTCGCAGGGGATCGTGCAGGGGACCTACGAGACGTTCCGCGCCGCGGTCGAGCGCAGCTTCGGCGGTGACGGGGCGGGGCGGCTCGCGGTGACGGCGGGGCTAGGCGGCATGGGCGGCGCGCAGCCGCTCGCCGCGGTGATGACCGGCTGCACCGTGCTGGCGGCGGAGGTCGACCGGTCGCGGATCGAGAAGCGGCTGAAGACGCGCTACCTCGACGAGTGCGTCGACGGACTCGATGCGGCGATCGACCGGGCGCTGCAGCTGAAGCGCGAGAAGAAGGCGGTGTCGGTCGGGTGGCCGGGCAATGCGGCCGAGCTGCTCGAGCGGCTGCTGGCGCGCGGCGTGACGCCCGAGCTGCTGACCGACCAGACTTCCGCGCACGACATGCTGAACGGCTACGTGCCGCGCGCGATGACGCTGGCGGCGGCGGCCGAGCTGCGCGCGCGGGATCCGAAGGAGTACCAGCGGCGGAGCGGCGCGACCTGCGCCGACCACGTGCGGGCGATGCTCGCGCTGCAGGCGAAAGGGGCGGTCACCTTCGATTACGGCAACAACCTGCGCGGCGAGGCGAAGAAGGCGGGCGTCGCCGACGCGTTCAGGATCCCGGGCTTCGTGCCGGAGTACGTCCGGCCGCTCTTCTGCGAAGGCAAGGGGCCGTTCCGGTGGGTCGCGCTGTCGGGCGATCCGCAGGACATCGCGGTCACCGATGAGGCGGTGCTCGAGCTCTTCCCGAAGGACGTCGGGCTGCGGCGCTGGATCACCATGGCGCGCGAGCGGATCGCGTTCCAGGGGCTGCCGGCGCGGATCTGCTGGCTCGGCTACGGCGAGCGGGCGAAGTTCGGCGCGCGGATCAACGAGCTGGTGGCGAGCGGGCGGATCTCGGCGCCGATCGTGATCGGGCGCGATCATCTCGACTGCGGCTCGGTCGCGTCGCCCTATCGCGAGACCGAGGGGATGAAGGACGGGACCGATGCGGTGGCCGACTGGCCGCTGCTGAACGCGCTGCTCAACACCGCCGCCGGCGCGACCTGGGTGTCGCTCCACCATGGCGGCGGCGTCGGCATCGGCAACTCGATCCACGCCGGCCAGGTGATCGTCGCCGACGGCACGCCGGCGGCGGCCGCGCGGCTGCAGCGGGTGCTCACCACCGATCCCGGCATGGGGATCGTTCGCCACGCCGATGCCGGCTACGAGAAGGCGATCGACGTGGCGAAGGAGCGCGGCGTCCGGTTGCCGTGGCGGGAGTAGCGGCGGTCCGCTCCGGGAGCGTTCCGCCGCCCTGAGCCGCAGGTACGTCGTCGCGATCGCGATCGCGAATCGGAGCCACGGAGCGCATCGATGGAACTCGCGACCGTCGTGGTGCTGTGCGCGGCCTTCCTCGCGATTGCGGCGCTCTACTCGTCGGTCGGTCATGCCGGCGCGTCGGGCTACCTCGCGACGATGGCGCTGCTCGGCGTCGCGCCCGAGCAGATGAAGCCGACCGCGCTGCTGCTGAACATCGTGGTCGCGACGCTCGGCGTGTGGCGTTTCGTCCGCGCCGGCCTCTTCTCGTGGCGCCTCTTCTGGCCGTTCGGGCTGGCGACCGTCCCGATGGCGTTCCTCGGCGGCCGCCTCGCCGTCTCGCCCGCGCTCTACAAGCCGCTGCTCGGGCTGGTGCTGCTGGCCGCCGCCGCGCGCCTGCTCCTGGTGAAGGGCGAGCAGGAGATCGAGCAACCGCGGCCCCCGCGCGTGCCGCTCTCGCTGGCGGTTGGCGGCGCGATCGGCCTGCTTTCCGGCATCACCGGCACCGGCGGCGGCATCTTCCTGTCGCCGCTCGCCCTGCTGCGGCGCTGGGCGCGCATCCGCGAGATCTCGGCGCTCTCGTCGGTCTACATCCTGGTCACGTCGATCGCCGGGTTGCTCGGCCATCGCGTGCACAGCGAGACGCTCCCGCGCGAGCTGCCGTGGTTCGCGGCGGCGGTGCTGGTCGGCGGGCTGCTCGGCAGTTCGCTCGGCGTGCGCCGGCTCGATCCGCTCCGGCTGCGCCAGGCGCTCGGCGCCGTGCTGGTCATCGCCGGCGGGAAGCTGCTGATCGAAGGGGCGGTCGCGCTCGCCGGCTGAACTCGGTCGCCGCAGACAAACTGATCCAGACAAACTGTTCCAGGCACAGTTTGTCGGATCAGTCTGTCAGGCATGGAAGCGGCTGAGGAGTTCCTGGCGGCCGGCGTCGGCGGTGCCGCGGTCGAAGGCGGGGTAGAGGAGGTTGCGCTCGCGCTCGTCGTGGTGGAGGAAGAAGCTCTTCCAGAGCGCCTCCTCCTCGATCAGCTCGATCAGGCGGCGCATCACCGCGGGATCGGCGCGATCGAGCCGGCGCGTGGCCGACTCGAACGCGGTCAGCAGCTCGCGCAGGTGCTTGTGCTCGCCGGTGAAGAGGTCGAGCGGCGTGCCCTGGACCTCGTTGTCGGCGAACAGCCGCGGGAAGAGCTCCTCCTCGGCGCGAACGTGCTGCTCGAACTCCCGCCGCGTCTCGAGGAGCCGCTCGAGCGCGCGACCGAAGTCCTGCGCCAGCAGCGCCTCCTGGTGCTGCAGGAAGCGGTCGAGCATCCCGGCGTGGGCCGAGAGCAGCGTGAGGAAGGTCTCCGACGCGTTGGCCGGCCCGTCGGTCACTTGGTGGTCCGCGGCGGGGTGGCGCCGCTGCCGGGCGGCTGGATCGGACCGTGCTCGATCACGATGATCACCTGGTCGCTGTCGCGCACCCGGCTGAACGTCGACGCGCGCAGTTCGAAGACATAGCGCCCGGGCGCATCGAAGCGGACCGGGGTCGTCGGATCGGACTTGTCGACGAGGTGGGCCGGGAGCGGTCCCGCCACCTGTTCCCAGCGCACGATCTCGGGAACCGAGCGGATCAGCAGGCTGTGCGCCGAGCAGTCCGGGATGACCGGCCCGTACGGGATGGCGATCTGGTCGACCAGGTCGATCCGTGCCAGTTGCATCGACCAGAGCGCGGTCGCCGGGTCGAAGCTCCGGTAGGAGCAGAAGAGCGCCCCGGCATGGAACTCGATCTCGTCGACCTTCGCGTCCGGCCCGTCGTTCAGGTCGAGCACGTGCTCCACGACCTTGGTGCTCGGATCGACGCGCTGCAGCGTCTCGGTGGCGTCATCGCAGAAGTAGACCTTGCCGTCGCCGCCGCTGTACGCGATGCCGCGGATGTCGGTGAAGTTGCTCGGCAGCGTCAGGACGACGGTGGCCGCGCCGGTGGTGCGGTCGAAGGTCAGCAGCTTCCGGCTGGACTGATCGACGCCGTAGAGCTTGTCGTTCTGCGCGTCGTAGGAGAGCCCGAACAACCGCGAGTATTTCTGCGTGCCGCCGACCGGCGTGCACACACCGGTGTTGGCGTCGAGCGTGCAGAGCTTCTTGTGGAACGTCTCGATGCCGTAGACGACGCCTTGGATCTCCTCGAAGTCGCTCGGCCAGCCGTAGGTCTTGCCGGCGCCGTCGGTGAGCGGCCCGACCGAAGTGAGGCCGGTCTGGTCGTGCCACTGCAGCAACTTGTCTTCGGTCGCGCCATCGCCATCCGCCACCCAGAACGAGAGCGGCGAGAGGTTGCGCACCTTGCCGGCAAGCCGGGTCAGGGTCTGCCCGACCGGCAGCCGCTGATTCGGGCCGGCGTGCACCTGCACCTGCGCCGGCGCCGTCGACGCCAGCAGCGCGAGTGCGACCAGTGCCGTCCACGGCGGGGTGGCGGCGGACACGACGGGACGAGTCATTCGCGATGGCGTCTCGGTGGGGGGTACCGGCCAGCCGGAGGAGGGCGAGGCCGGGGAGGATATAGCACGCCCCCTTGCGCTGACCGGGGACGGGCGATCCGTTCCCGACCGGCGCGGCCGCCCCGGGGGCGGCGCTGGAGCGATCCGCCCGCATGCACGTCTGCGCCGTCATCCCCGCCCTCGACGAGGAGGCCTCGATCGGGCTGGTGCTGCGCGATCTGCCGCGCGCGCTGGTCGAGCGGGTGATCGTGGTCGACAACGGTTCGCGCGACGCCAGCGCCGAGCGAGCGGCGGCGGCCGGCGCGCAGGTGATCCGTGAGCCGCGCCGCGGCTACGGGCAGGCGTGCCTCACCGGCATCGCGGCGCTCCCGCCCGAGTGCGACGTCGTGCTGTTCCTCGACGCCGACCACTCCGACCACGCCGAGGAAACGGTGCTGCTGCTCGAGCCGATCGCGCGCGGCGAGGCCGATCTGGTCATCGGCTCCCGCCGCCTCGGCAAGGCCGAGCGGGGCGCGTTGCTGCCGCAGGCGCGCTTCGGCAACGCGCTCGCCTGCTCCCTGATGCGCCTCCTCTTCGGTCACCGCTACACCGACCTCGGCCCGTTCCGCGCCATCACCCGCACCGCGCTGCAGCGCATCGGCATGGTCGACACCAACTTCGGCTGGACCGTAGAGATGCAGATCAAGGCGCTGCGCCACGGCCTGCGCGTGGTCGACGTGCCGGTTTCCTACCGCCGCCGGACCGGCGTCTCGAAGATCACCGGCACCCTCAGCGGCACGCTGCGAGCCGGCTGGAAGATCCTCTGGACGATCTTCCGCTACGGCGTGCTCGATCGGGGGCCGCGATGAGCGACGTGCCTGGCGTCCGCCCGGGCTGGCGCGATTCGATCGTGCTCGGGATCGCCTGGCGCTACGCCACGCATGCGGCGATGGTGGCGGCAGCGCTCTGGAACGAGGCGCGACCGGCGCCGTCGCTGCCCGACCGGGTGCTCGAACTGGTCCCGCGCGTCGACTGGATCGCGCGCGCGAACTACTGGCTCTGGCTCGCCGCGTGGGTGCCGCTGACCATCGCGCTGCTCTGCCGGCGCCGCGCCGACGGGGTCCGCTTCCTCTGGATCGGCGGCTGGCTGAGCCTCGCGCGCGGCGCTTGCGTCGTGCTGACCGGGCTGGGACCGGTGGACGGCATCGATCGCAACGCGGGCGCCGCCGCGGACGAGCTGCTGGCCGCCTGGTGGGCGATCGTCAACCCGGTGAGCGCGCTGTTCACCGAGGCGCCGCACGTCGCGCTGACCAAGGACCTCTTCTTCAGCGGTCACGTCGCGACCACGACGCTGCTCTGGCTCTACTGCCGCGGCGACCGGGTGCTCGGTCCGCTCGCGCTGCTGGCGCAACTGTTCACCACGGCGGTCGTGCTGCTGGCCCACCTGCACTATGCGATCGACGTCGTCGGCGCCTACGCGATCGCCTTCTGCGCCTACGTGCTGGCCGAGGGTTGGCGCAGTCCGCGGCGGCGATCGATGGGCTGAGTCGGGACCTCCGGCAGCGGTTCGACAAGGGCGTCCGGCGCGACGCCGTCGCGCGGCGCGACCGGCGGCACCCAGCGGTCGAGCGCGCGACGCAGCTCCTCCTTGCGGATCGGTTTGGACAGGTAGTCGTCCATGCCGGCGGCGAGGCAGGTGTCGCGGTCACCCGGCATCGCGTGGGCGGTCATCGCCAGGATCGGCACGCGCCGGCCGCCGGTCGCGGCTTCGCGCGCGCGCTGCTCGCGCGTGGCGGCATAGCCGTCCAGTTCCGGCATCTGGCAGTCCATGAGCACGGCGTCGTAGGGCAGCTTCGCCAGAGCGGTCAGCGCCTCATGGCCGTTCGCGGCGAGGTCGCAGCGCCAGCCGAGTCCCTCGAGGAGCTTCTTCGCGACCTTCTGGTTGACCGGATTGTCCTCGGCCAGCAGCAGCCGCCCGCGCGCGCCGATCGCCGGGACGGCGGTGGCCGCCGCCGTGCTCGCCGCCGGGCTCGCCGCCGTCCCGACGCCGGCCGCCGGCTCGGCCGCGCCGAGCACCGTGGCGATGGTGTCGCGCAGCAGCCCGAGCCGCGCCGGCTTGAGCAGGCACGCCGCGAACAATCGCCCCTCGCCATTGCGCGCCTGCGTCCGCGCCACCGCCGACGAGAGCAGCAGCAGCGGCAGGGTGCGCGCCGCCGGATCGGCCTTGATTCGCTCGGCGAGCTCGACGCCGTCCATCCCCGGCATCATGTAGTCGAGGATCGCGACGTCGAGCGAGCGACCCGCTGCGCGTTCCTCGGCGACGCGCGCCAGCGCCTCGGGGCCATCGACCGCGGTCACCGCCGCGATCCCGAACAGCTCGAGCTGCTTGACCAGGATCTGCCGGTTGGTCGCGTTGTCGTCGACCACCAGCGCCCGTTTGCCGCGCAGCGCGGCCGGCGGCAGCGGCTGCGCGCCCGGTGACGTCGCCGGCTCGGCGGCGATCGTGAACCAGAAGCAGCTGCCCCGACCGGCCTCGCTGTCGACGCCGATCTTCCCGCCCATCAGTTCGCACAGCCGCTTGCTGATGGCGAGGCCGAGACCGGTACCGCCGTACTTGCGGGTGGTCGAGGTGTCGGCCTGGCTGAACGAACGGAACAGCCTTGCCTGCTGCTCCAGCGTGATGCCGATGCCGGTGTCAGTGACCTCGAAGCGCAGTTGCGGGGAGCCGGCGGCGTCGGCGGTCGCCGTCACCCGCACCACCACCTCGCCCTTCTCGGTGAACTTGATCGCATTCCCGACCAGGTTGAGCAGGATCTGGCGGACGCGGCCGGGGTTGCCGGCGACCCACGCGGGGACCGCAGCGTCGATGCTGCAGCAGAGCTCGAGCCCCTTCTTCTGCGCACGCTCGGCCAGCAGCGCGACGCATTCCTCGACCAGCGACCGCGGATCGTGGTCGATCCGTTCCATGGCGACCTTGCCGGCCTCGATCTTGCTGAAGTCGAGGATGTCGTTGATCAGGTCGAGCAGCGACTCGCCGCAGCCACGGATCGTCTCGGCGTATTCGCGCTGCTCGAAGTCGAGGCGGGTTTCGAGCAGGAGCCCGGTCATTCCGATCACGCCGTTCATCGGCGTGCGGATCTCATGGCTCATGTTGGCGAGGAAATCGGACTTGGCCTTCGCCGCGGCCAGCGCCGCGTCGCGCGTCTCTTCGAGGCTGCGGGAGAGCGCCGCCGCGCTTTCCTTGTGCTGCGCGAGGGAACGGAGCATCGCGTTCAGCCCGCGCCCGAGCTGGTCGAATTCGGTCGCTCCGCCTTCCGGCGCCGTGCGTGCGAGATTGCCGTCGACCTCGACCGCGTGGATCAGCGCCGAAACGCGCGTCAGTGGGCGTACGACCGTCCGCTGCGTCATCCACAGCATCGTGCCGGCGAGGGCGGCGGCGCCGGCTCGGGCGACGCGCTCGGCGCCGAAGCAGGCGGTGCGAGGCGGTGGAGGGTGACCTGCAGGTGGGTCAGTTCGGCCAGTTCGGCCACGGCCGCGGCATCGATCCGCTCGGCGAAGACGATGGCGCCGTTGGCCGGGCCGGTCTGGTCGGTGCGGAGGATCGCTGTGCTGGCGAACGACCAGACCTCGCCGCCCTCGATGAAGAGACCGAACTTCTCGCGCTGCTCCAGCGATACGTCGAGCAGCGGCGAACCGGCAGCGAAGCGCCGTTCGAGCGCCGCGTAGAGCGGCGCCTCCTCGCCCGACTCGGGATCGATGCAGGAGGCAGCGATCCTCCGGTCAGCTGCATCGAACAGCAGGATCGCCTCGATCCCCATCGACGCGATCGAGTTCGACACGAGGTTCGAGTCGACGAACTTTTGGTTCCGATCCTTGGCGAAGGCGTAGCAATCGTCCCACCAGGCCCAGTCGCGGGACTTGACCGACAGCCAGGCGATGCGCCCGGCGAGTGCGTCCTCGACGCGCGCCACGTTCTTCAGCGCCGCCTTCGTCTCGATCTGCTCGAATCCGTCGAGCAGGATGCGGTCGAAGATGAGGCGCAGCGGCACCGCCACCACGATCAGGGCGATCATCAGGGCGAGGGTGGTCTGGCGCGAAGCGTCACGGATGGCTCCCGGAAATGCGCCGTACGGCTGATCGACCGCGAGCCGGAGAGCGGGCGAGGTGCGCATGGAGGAGGTCCGCGACCGGGCAAGGAGTTTCCGATCGCCTCAAGCCGCCGGCGCTCCGGCGACGAAGGGGGAGCCATGACGCCGTCGATCCAGGGAGCCGCCGCGCCGCTCGTGCCGCGTACCGCCGCGCCGCTCGCGGCCGGCGCGCTGGTGGATCCGGCCGCGCCGCTCCCGCTCGCAGCGGGGGTGGCCGCCATGCCGGATGGCGGTGGCGACTGCAGCGAGGGCGACTGCCCGCCGCTGGCGGTCTACGACTTCCGTGGGCGGTTCGCAGCGCCGGCGCCGGTGGCGGATACGCCGGCTGCGGCGCGTCTCGACCTCGTCGGCTGAGCGGACGCGCCGGCCGGGTTCAACCCGTCGGCGTCGCCGCGAAGCAGCGATCGCGCAGCGCGAGCGCCCAGCTCGCCATCAGCTTGAACGCGAGGTCGGGGTGCTTCTCGAGCAGGTAGGAGAAGCCGTCCGGCGTGATCACCAGCAGGGCGGCATCGGTCGCCGCCTTGGCCGCGCTGCAGGTGAGGCCGCGCGGGTCGATCGGCAGGCCGCCGAAAAGTCCGCCGGCGACGGCGGTGTGCGGTTCGCCGACGCGGCCGTCGCCCAGAGTCTCGCGGCAGTGCACCGTGCCACTGCGCACGATCAACAGCGACCCCATCCCGAGCGCCCGATCGAGCGCGGCTCCGGCCGCGAGTTGGTGGTCGACGACCACCGAGGCGAGCAGCAGCTTCTCGAGGTCGGAGAGGTCGGCGAACAGCTCGATGCCGGCGAGGAAGCTCTGCACCTGCCAGAGCCTGCGCTCGATGAACGCCTTCAGCCGGGTGAAGTCGGCGCCAGCGAGGTCGGTGAAGCGCAGGCCGGAAACCACCTGGCCGGGAGCCGTCGCCATGCGGCCGGTCCAGACCACTTCGGCATGGAGGCGGATCGGCTCCTCGTCGGGCGAGAACTCGAAGGCGAGGCGCAACTGCTTGCCGACAGCGAATTCTCGCTTCGAAGCGATCGAGGCGCCGACGGGGGAGACCTCGCGAAGGCGGCCCAAGCTGCTCGCACCGTTGGCTTCGTCGAGGATGCCGACGTCGTGTTGGAGGCAGATGCGCTGCGCCGCGCGCCGCCCCAGCGTCGTCATCAAGCCCTGATCCATCCGCCGCTCCCGTGGCGCTCCCAGCCGGCGGCGCGATCGCGTCGGGCCATCGGACTTGTCCGGGTCGGGGCTTGACTGGGGGCGCCATTCGGGAAGAACGTTCCCGCCTGGCGCCGGATCGCGCGTTGCGTTCCCGCTCTCCCCGCCGGAGTCCCCCCTGTTCCTGCTCCGCCTCCTGCTCGTCCTCCTCTATCCCGCGGCGGTCGCGTGGACGGTCTGGCGCCGGCCGCGGCAGGCGGCGGCGGCGGCACGCGCGCTCGGCTGCTCGATCGAGGGCGCGTGGTTCGTCCGCTCGCCGCGCACGCCGCGGCTCCTGGTCTGGATCGCCGGTGCGCTGATCGTCAGCTTCCTGCCGCGCTTCGGGCTGCCGCTGGCGTTCGCGCTGGCGCTGCTGACCGCGCCGATCGCCGCCGCCGGCACCGTGCGCCTGCTGGCGGTCTGCGGCGCGGGCGTGCTGCTCGACGGCACCCTCCTGCGCTTCGACCGGTTCTCCGGCTTCACCGTGCAGCGCGAGCTCGGCCTGTTGTCGCTGTTGCGCAGCGACGGCGCCCCGCCGCGGGAACTGCGGGTCGGTCGCCTGCTGCTCGACACCGTGGCGGCGGCGCTGTCGCGCCACCTGCCGCAGATCACGCCGGCGGGGTGACGCGCGGCTGCTTCCTGCCGTTGGCGGACTCGAGCATCGCGAGCAACTGTCTCGCCGACGGGCCGATCTCGCGGCTCAGCGACTGAACGGCGGTGAACGGGCGCTCGACCGACAGGCCGGCGACCTCCAGCGCCTTCAGGTCCTGCTCGCGCCCGGCGATGCAGCACTGCGGCAGGAAGGCGGCGGCGTCGCCGCGGGCCACGGCTTCGCGGATCGCATCGTTCGTGGGGAGGCGCAGCGCCACCTTGAGGTCGCGGCCGACCTTGAGGCCGGCGGAAGCCAGCGCCTGGTCGACGGTCGACAGCGTCGCCGAGCCTTCGCCGCGGATCACCAGCGTCTGGCCGCCCAGTTCGGCCAGCTTCACCGTCGAGCGCGCGAACCACGGGTGCGCCTTGCCGACCGCCAGCACGATGCGGTCGACGGCCACCCGGGTCGCGCGGTACCGCTCGGGATCGACTTCGTCGCCGATGATCCCGAGCTCGACTTTGCCGTGGTCGACCGCGTCGAGGATCTCGCGCGAGTCGCCCACCTGCAGCTCGACCCGGATCGCCGGCTGGGCGCGCGCGAACGCGGCGAGGAACGGCGGCAGGAAATAGGTCGCCGGCGTGGTCGAGGCGCCGATCGTCAGGTCGCCCTGATGCAGCCCGAGGAAGCGCTCGAGTTCGGTCTGCGCCTGCGCCTTCTGCTCGCAGATCTGGCGGGCGTAGCGCCACAGCAGGTCGCCGGCGGCGGTGGGGCGGGCGCGGCCGCCGCCGCGATGGAGCAGCACGGCGCCCGCCTCGGTCTCGAGGCTGCGGATGTGGCCGCTGACGGTCGGCTGGGTGAGGCCGAGGCTCTTCGCTGCCTGCGTGATCCCGCCCTCCTGCACCACGCGGGCGAAGATCTCGAGATGGCGCAAGTCGAGTCCGCTGCCGATCACGGGGCCTCCTTCGGCGGGTTCACGCCGCCCAATCGCGCCTGCGCGTCGCGCGCGGCGCCGGCGATGCGCGGGTCGGGATCATCGCAGAAGTGCGCGACCACCGGGAGCAGCGCGGCGTCGCCCGAGTTGCCGGCCGCCACCAGCAGGTTGCGCAGGAAGCCGTGGCGACGCGCCCGCTCGACCGGCGTGCGCCGGAAGAGCTTCCAGAAGCGCGCGCGCGCCGCCTCGAGCAGCGCGGCAATTCCCATCGCCTGCAGCGGCGCCAGCGTCGGCAGGAGCGGGGACTCGGCCGCGAGCGTCCGGCCGCCAAAGGGGCAGGCGGCGAGGCAGGCGTCGCAGCCGAAGGCGCGCGTGCCCTGCGCGGCGGCGAGTTCCGCCGGCAGCGCCTCGCGCTGCTCGATGGTCCAGTAGGAGAGGCAGCGGCGGGCGTCCAGCTGGTAGGGAGCCGGGAAGGCGTCGGTGGGGCAGGCGTCGAGGCAGCGGCGGCAGTCGGCGCAGTGGTCGACGGCCGGCGGATCGGGCGGCAGCTCCTCGCTCCACAGGATGGTGCCGAGCAGCGTGTAGCAGCCGTGCTGCGGGTGGACCAGCATGGTGTTCTTGCCGATCCAGCCGATGCCGGCGCGCATCGCCGCCTCGCGCTCGCGCAGCGGGGCGGTGTCGACGGTCGTGCGGGTCGTGCTGCCCGGCACCCACTCGCGCAGCTGCGCCGAGAGCTGGCGCACGGCGCGCTTCAGGGCGAGGTGGTAGTCGTCGCGCAGCGCGTAGGCGGCGATCGGCTGCGGCTCGTGTTCCGGCTTGGCGTAGCGGGCGGCCACCGCGATCAGCGTGCGCGCCTGCGGCAGCAGGTCGGTCGGCCGGGTCCGCGTGTCCGGCGCCAGCCAGTTCATGGAGGCGCCACGCCCCGCGGCGACCCAGCGCTCGTAGTAGTCGCCGCGCGGCAACGGCCCCGCGTCGGTCACGCCGAGGTCGGCCAGCCCCAGGGCGCGCGCCAACGCCCGCAACTCCCCTTTCCAGCGCTCCCGCCGATCCGCATCGCGGTTTGCGCCGTAGGGGCCGTTCGTGTCAGCTGCGCGCTCCAAGGCGACGAGGTTCCCGCGAATGGGACGAGCGGATCGAGGGACGGTGCGACCGGCGGCCGATGTTAGGTCGTGGCGGTCCGGGGCGCGGGTGCGGACCCTCGCGGCCGGCATCCTGCTGGCCGTTGCCCTGCCCGCTTGCGAGCGGCGGCCGCCGACACCGGTGGCGCCATTCGGCGAGCGGCTCGCCACCACGCTGCCATGGCGCGACGTGATCGGCCTGGTGCGGCTCTGCCCCGACGCCGGCGGGTTGGCGCCGCTGCTCGGCACGGCGATCGAGGAGCTGCCGGCCGCGGCCCGGCGGACGCTGGCCGGACCACCGGTCACCATGCTCGACCTCGCCACGACCGGTGGTTTCCTCGCCCCGGGCGAGCCGCTCGCGGTGGTGCTGCTCGATCCGAGCGTGCACGGCGCGCTCTGTGGCTTCGCCTGGCGCGGTGGCGCGGCGCCCTTCGTCACCGCCGCGCGCACGGCCGGGCTCCGCAGCGACGGCGCCCGCATCTGGCTGCCGGGGCGCGGGCGCGTCGACGGCCTGTCGGCGGTGGTGCGCGACATCGCCGCCAACACCATCGCGCTGCACCGCTACGACGGCGGCAACGACCGACCGCGCGGATCGGCCGTGCTGCCGGAAGTCCGCTACGAGCTGGTCGAGCGCGACGGACTCACCCTGCTGCTGCCGGCGCGCGATGGCGTCGCCCGGGTGCTCGACACGCTGAACGCGACCGGACTGCTCGATCGCGCCACCGGCGACGGACTGGTGGTGCGGTTCGAGTTTGGCGCCGCGGCCGCCGAGATGAAGAACGAGCTGCGCGACCAGCTGAACATGTTCGCCTCGTCGAGCGTCTGGCAGTACGCGATGGGACGCGAGGAGGACGGCGACGTCGACTGGGGAGCCGCCACGCGGCTCTATCGCCAGATGCTCGATCCGCTGCAGGAGGTGATCCGCGGCACCATCGAGGCGCTGGTCTCGATCGATCACGTCTTCGTCGTGGAGCGCGCCGGCACGCTCGAGTGGTTCGTGCGCGCCGAGCCGGGGAAGTTCTTCGCCGATGCGCTGACCGTGCTGCGCAACCGGCCGCTCGGCGAACTGCTCACCGGCGCGCCGGACGAGGCGAAGGTGCTGCTGGCGGCGTCGGTCGATCCGGCCGTGCTGCAGGAGGTGCCGGCGATGCTGCGGCGGGCGCAGGAGGCCGCCGGCGGTGGCGGTCGGCACCGGCGGCGTGCGCTGCATTCCGCGATCGAGCGGGCCGTCGAGGCGGAATCTCGGCGCAAGGACGCCGTCGCCGAAGGCTCCGACGAACCGCCGTTCCTCGAGGTGTTCGGCGGCCGCTTCTGGATCGCCGGCGGGCCGCCGCCGGAGCGGGTGACGGCACCGTCGCTGCTCGATCTGCTGAATTTCGGCCGGAAGCCGGACGAAGCGGCGCCGGCGCCGGTCGAGTTGGCAGGAGACGGAGACGGCGGCGCTGCGGCCACCGTGGCCGGCGCTGGCGCCGGCGGCTCCGATCCGGCGGACGAGTCGACGTCGGATTGGTGCGCGCGACTCTTCACCGAGCTGCCGCGCGACGACGGCAACCACGGCCTGCTCGAGTCGCTGCTGTCGTTCGCGCTCGAACCGGAGGCGATGGGCATCGTGCGCGGCGCCGTGGCACCGACCAACCTCTGGTCGGTGCAGCGGGTCGGTGGCGGGCTGGTCGAGGCGGTCGGGCGCGAGGCGAGCGGGATCGCGGCCGCCGATCGGCAGCGACTCGAGCGCGACCGCGAGTCGACGCCGACGCTGCCCGCGGGAGGACCGGCTGGCGCCTGCGCGGCGCTGCGCCTCGCGCTCGCGGACGGACCGGGCAACTGGTGGTGCATCGAGGCGGCGGCGGACGGGCTCCGGCTGCGGCAAATCGCCGCGTCGCGCTGAACGCCGGGCCGGGCACGCGGAGCGACGATGTTCGTCTGGCGCGATGCGGTGCACGTCCCGGCGGCCGATCTCTGGATCGATCCGCCCGTTCCGCGCGCCCGCGCCGTGGTCACCCACGCGCACGGCGACCACATCGGCCGCCACCACTCGATCCTCGCCACCCGCGAGACGGCGGCGCTGATGCGGGCGCGACTCGGCCCGCTGACGGTGACCGAGCTCGCCTACGGCACCTGGCATGACCTCGGCGGCGACTGTCGCCTCCGGCTCCATCCGGCCGGCCACATCCTCGGCGCGGCGCAGGTCGAGATCGTGCGCCGCAGCGAGCGGCTGCTCTGCACCGGCGATTTCCGGCTGGAGCGATCGGAGACGTGCGCGCCGGCGGTGATCGTGCCGTGCGACATCCTGGTGATGGAGTGCACGTTCGGGCGGCCGCACTACCGCTTCCCGCCGCGCAGCGAGGTCGTGCCGCAGCTCGCCGCCGACCTGCGGCGGACGCTGGACGACGGCGCGACGCCGATCCTGCTGGCCTACGCGGTCGGGCGCGGGCAGGAGCTGATGAAGCTGCTCGAGCCGTACGGGTTCCCGCTCGCGCTCGCGCCGCACCTGCACGCGATGGTGAAGGTCTACGAGGAGCTGGGCATCCGTTTCGGGCCGTACGAGCTGGCGCGGCCGGGCCAGACCCGCGGCAAGGTGGTGCTGGTGCCGCCGCACGCCACGACGTCGGCGCTGGTGCGTCAGTCGACGCGACCGGTGCTGATCGCCGCCACCGGCTGGGCGCGCGACGGGGCGCCGCCCTACCGCGCCGACCGCAGTTACCCTCTGTCCGACCATGCCGACTTCGACGAGCTGATGCGCTACGTGGAAGAGGCGCGTCCGCGCGAGGTCTTCACCATGCACGGCTTCGACGAGTTTCGCGACCACCTGCGCGCCCGCGGCATCCACGCCCATCCGGTCACGGCGAAGGTGATCACCACGTGATCCTCGTCGCCGGAGCGACCGGTCTGGTCGGTCGCGCAGTGTGCGCGCTGCTGCCGACCGGCCGGAGGCCGTGGGTCGAGTGGTCGCTGCAGCCGCGCGCGCCGGGCTGGGAGGAGGGGCCGCGCCAGGTCCGGGCCGGCGACCTCGCGGCCGCCGATCCCGCCGCGCTGGCGCAGGAGTTCCACGACCTGCAGGCGGTGATCCACGTCGCCGGCGTCGCGCCGGGTGCCCGACCGGCGCGGGCCGATCACGAGACGGCGGTGATGCGCACGCTGGTCGCGCTGGCGCAGGCGCGCCGCGTCGAGCGCTTCGTCTTCCTCAGCGCGTGCGGCGCGGCCGTCGATTCCGGGCACCCGTGGCTGCGGGCGAAGGGCGAAGCGGAACGGCTGCTGCGCGAGAGCGGGTTGCCGTACGTGATCGTCCGCGCCGATCTGGTCACCGCACCCGATGCGCCGTGGCTGCACGCACTGCAGCAGGTGGTGCGCGCCACGCGCAAGCTGCGCCTCCCGCTGCTGCGCGCCGGCCGGGTGCAGCCGAGCGCGGTCGGCGACGTCGCCATCGCGCTGGCCACCGCGCTCGACCATCACCGCGTGGTCGGGCGCAGCTTCGCCATCGGGCGCGCGCCGCCGCTGCGGCTCGACGAGCTGTGCGAACTGGTCGCGCGCCGCTTCGGGCGCACGCTCGAGTGGTCGCGCGTGCCGTTCGTCGGCGACGCGCTCGACGACGCGCTGGCGGCGGTGCCGAGCGGACCGCTCGCCGACGCCGCCGCGTTCATCCGCCTGTTCGCGCTGCTCGAACCGGCGCCGCTGGACGAGTACGACCGTCTGCTGCCGATGGCGCGCGCGTCGGTCGAGGAAGAACTTCGCGGCTATCCGTGGGGCGCGCCGCCGCCGCGGCCGGGCGAGCCGCTGCCGCTGGTGCAGCCGCCGCAGGACACCGCTCTTCCACTGTTCATCCCCGGTGAAGCGCTGCGCGACTCCCGGGAGCGGGCGATGTTGCCCCCAGCCTGGCTGGGTCGGGTCGACGGATTCGGACGAGGCGAACGGTCGCCGGACGAAACACGATCCGATCGCGAACCGGACACCGCGCCCGGGAGCACCCCCGGGACGGCGTGAAGATTTCCGGTCTGGCAGGGTAAAGATTTCGGCGTTATCTACCGCATCGACCGTGGCGTTTCCGAGCGCTGACGACGGCGTGACGACGCTGCCGTAATCGCCCGGACGGTCGCGGATCGGTTCGCGGCGCGGGCGCAAGCTCCGCCGTGATCCCGTGCACCTGAATCGGAATTCCATCAGGTTCGTGCAGGCAGCGAGAGTGCGTCGACGGGCCCTTCCGCGCGGGCGAGCGGGAGGCGGCGGCTTTCGAGGACTCGAACGAACGGACTCGGCGATGCGTCGATCGACCATGAGTCGATCCGAGGAGTCAGCCTTGGCCGCTCCTGCACTGCAGGGCGCGATTCCGGTCGTGGTGAGCCAGCGGCTCGCCACCACCTTCGCGTCGCTGCCGGTCGGGATGCGCGATGAGTTCCGCGACCGCAGCGCGGGGCTCCGGGACCAGGGCCAGCTCTCACCGGAAGCGTTGGCGAGCCTCCTGATGGAGGCGTTCACGCGAACGCAGAACATCGACTGTTTCTCGCTTCTCTACGAACTGTGCCACCGGCAGATCCTGCTGGTGATCCTGAAGCGGTTGCGTTTCGCGCACCCCGGGATCGACGCCAAGGACGTCCTCCAGGACGTGTTCCTGTCGATCTACCGCTACCCGCACCGCTTCCGGAACGAGAAGGACTGCTCGTTCCGCAACTGGTCGTTCTCGATCGTGCGCAACACGCTGCTGAAGCACCTGCGCAACGTGCCGCGCGCGGAGGTCGATCTCGATCCGCTGGCCGAGGTGGTCGAGGACGCCAAGGCGACCACGCCCGACTCGGCGCTGGTCGACGCCGAGGAATCGGCGCGCGCGGCGCAGCGGTATGCGCTCTGCCTGCTGGCCTACAAGCAGGTGTTCGAGCGTGAGCTCAAGGAGCGCGAGCGGAAGGCTCTGCACCTGATCGAGGTGAAGGCGCTCAAGTACCGTCGCGCCGCCGAGAAGATTGGCGTGCGCCTCGAGAACCTGAAGATGATCGTCTGCCGGGCGCGGAAGAAGCTGTTGCGCGCCATGGCCGACACGCTGGAGTCGCGCCATGGGTGAGCCCACGCTGCGTGATGCGGCGCGCCGGGCTGACGCGGCGTGCACCCGGTTCGAGGCCGACCTCGGCGCCTTCGTCGACGGCGAGAAGACCGCGCTCGACGGCGAGTTGATCGCCGCGCACCTCGGCGGCTGCGACGGCTGTCGCGGCTATGTCGAGGCGCTGGCCTCGATGTCGCGTCTCCACCTGTTCGGCTCGGTCCAGAGCGGCAACGATCTGCCGAGCGGCACCGAGCTGTGGGGCGATCTCACCCGACGGCTGCTCGACGACAACTGCGGCCGGCTCGCCGCCACGCTCTACGAACTCGGCAAGGCGCTGGTGGCGCGCGGCCTCACCGCCAGCCCCACGCTGCGCGGCGTCCGCCTGTTCGCGCGCAAGCCCGGCTCGATCAGCCGGCTCGCGCACAAGGGGCAGGCGCTTTTCCGCGAGCACAGCGGGTTGTCGAAGCAGCCGGGCGCGACCGGGCGCGACACGCTCGGCAGCAAGCGCGGACTGTTCGCCGCCGAGGACGACGTCGAGCCCGATGCCGCGTTCGAGGCCGGGCGCGCCTGCCTCGAGCAGTGTCTGCGGCTCAAGGCCGACCACCACGCGGCGCGGATCTACCTCGCCAAGTACTTCAGCATGACCGGGCGCTACGACCGCGCCCGTCAGCAACTGCGCACCGTGCTCCACGGCAAGGCGGACGCCGAGCACAAGTTCTATGCGCTGCAGCAGCTCTCGCGCGTCTACTCGATGGCGCAGCAGTTCGATCGCGCCGCCGAGCTCGAGCGCGAGGTGCTCGCGATCGCGGAGCGCGATCGCAACGACACCTGGCAGGCTGCGGCATTGACCAACCTGTCGATCTACGCGGTGAAGCTTGGCCGCCTCGACGAGGCGGAGCAGGCGATCGAGCGGCTGGCGACGCAGTTCCCGCAGCACCTCGCGACGCTCACCGCGCCGGCCTACCGGCGGGCGCGCGATTTCCGCCAGATCCTGTTGCGGCATCGCGGGTTCCTGACCCGTCTGCGCAGCCGTTACCCCCTCCTGTTCGCCAGCTAGTTCCGGACGCGAGGTCACGACCATGGGGTGCCGAAACACTCTCGGTAACTGGGCTGGTGCGATGCTCCTCGGCTTCGCCACGCTCGCGATCGCGCCGCAGCTGTTCGGCGGCGGCGGCGACGAGGGTGTCGACATCCTGCCGAAGCTGCGCGGCGACGGCGGCGCTGGCGGCAGCGACGGGCCGGGAGCCGGTGGCAACGCGATCCCGCACGGCGTTCAGGTCGGCTACATCGCGGTGCATGGCAAGAACGCCGCCCTCGACGCCAACTGGTTCTGGGCGCTGCCGGGGCTGCGGCTGCCCGGTCATGCGCGGCAGGACCTGTTCCTCGGCGACGTCGGCAAAGAGCCGGACTCGCGCGGCGAGACCGTGCTCGACATCCTCACCAAGGGCAAGCGCAAGCTGATGTACGGCGAGTACCTGCCGCGGTCGGGGCAGATCGCCGGACCCGAGTTCCTGACGCTGAACGGCCGGTTCGAGATCGAGGATCGCTTCGACGACCAGAGGCTCGAACTCTCTGGCCGCGACAAGCAGGCGGTCTACTGGACCATCCTCGTCGGCCAGCGCAGCACGACGAAGGACTCGATCCAGGCCTCCTTCAGCCGCATCGACAGCACGCTGACGGGCACCGAGATCTCGGGGCGCATCGACCTCGACCAGTTCCGCGACGAGATGGTGGCGCTCTACGGCGGCACCGGCGCCGACATCGCGCTGCTGCTCTCGGCGCCGTCGAAGCGCGGCACCGACGAGTGCTGGGCCGCCTTCAACGTCGACGACCAGAGCGAGATCTGGGACGTCGAGATCAAGGTGCCCTGAGACCGGGCTGACCGCCGCGCCGCAGCGCGGCGGTGCTCACCCCTCCAGCACGACGACCGCGGTCGCGGTCGTCGCAGTGTGGGTGAAGGAGACGTGGGCGCGACGGACGCCGAGCGCGGTGGCGCGGGCCGCGGTGGCGCCGTGGAAGGCGAGACGCGGGGCGCCGGTCGGGTCGCGCAGCAGTTCGATCTCGGCGAAGGCGGCGCCCTGGCCGACGCCCGTCTGCAGCGCCTTCATCGCCGCCTCCTTCGCCGCGAAACGCCCGGCCAGCGTCTCGTCTCGGCGCGGACCCTCACCGGCCAGCGCCAGTTCGGCGGCGGTGAAGACGCGGCCGCGGCCGGCGCCCTCGAAGCGCGCCAGCAGCTCCGCGATCCTGACGATCTCGACCGAGTCGATGCCGACGCCGACGATCACAGGACTCCTCCCCGCGGTGCACGCGACCTCGTCCGGCGCACGCGTGGGCGCAGCGTAGCGCGGTGGTGAGCGCGGGCCGTCCGGGTAGCGTGCCGGGCCGGATCGCGGAGCCGCCTGCACGTGGACGCCTGCCTGCCGAACGAGCTGCTCGAAGGGCTGAACGAGGCCCAGCAGGCAGCGGTCCGCCATGAGCGCGGGCCGCTGCTGATCGTCGCCGGCGCCGGCTCGGGCAAGACGCGGGTCATCACCCGGCGGATCGCGGCGCTGGTGGCGCGCGGCGTGCCGCCGCACCGGATCCTCGCCATCACCTTCACCAACAAGGCGGCGCGCGAGATGGCCGACCGGGTGGCGCAGCTGCTGCCCGGCATCCGGACCTGGGTCTCGACCTTCCACTCCGCGTGCGCGCGCATCCTCCGCCAGGGCGGCGAGTCGATCGGCCTGCCGCAGGACTTCACCATCTGCGATCGCGACGACCTCGTGGCGATCGTCCGCCGACTGATGAAGGCGCGCGGGATCGACGTGAAGGAGCTGCGGCCGGAGGGCGTGGTCGAGCTGGTGTCGCTGTGGAAGAACCGCGGGCTGGCACCGGGCGCCCCGGCGCTGGTGGAGGCGGCCGGGGCTGCCCCCTGGCGCGGTGCGGCGACGTCGCTCGATGCGGTCGCGGCGCAGCTGTGGCCCGATCTCGCCGCGGAACTGAAGCAGGCGCACCTGCTCGACTTCGACGACCTCCTGCTCGAGGCGCACCGGCTGGTGGCCGATCCGGCGGCCGGCGCGCCGTGGCGCGAGCGGTTCGTCCACGTGCTGGTGGACGAGTACCAGGACACCAACCGGGTGCAGAGCGAGCTGGCCGACCGGCTCGCGTCCGGGCATGGCAACCTCGCCGCCTGCGGCGATCCCGACCAGAGCATCTACGCCTGGCGCGGCGCCGACCTGTCCAACATCCTCGGCTTCACGCAGCGCCATCCGGCGACGACGATCGTCCGCCTCGAGCACAACTACCGCTCGAAGGGGGCGATCCTCGCGGTCGCTTCGGCGGTGATCGAGAAGAACGTCCATCGTGTCGCGCGCGGACTGGTGCCGGTGCTGGACCAGGGCCAGCGGCCTGAACTGCTGTTCGGCTGGAACGACAGCGACGAGGCCGAGCAGGTGGTGCGCCGGATCTTCGGCCTGATCGCCGACGACGGAATGCGCGCGCGCGACGTCGCGATCCTCTACCGGACCAACGCGCTGTCGCGGCCGTTCGAGTCGGCGCTGCGCGCGCGCGGACTGCCGTACCGGGTGGTCGGCGCGCTCGAGTTCTACGCCCGCAAGGAGGTCAAGGACCTGCTGGCGTGGCTGCGGCTCAAGGCCAATCCGCGCGACCCCGAGGCGTTCCTGCGCGTGGTGAACGTCCCCGCTCGCGGCATCGGCGAAGTCGCTCAGGGCCAGCTCCTCGACGCCGCGCGCGCGACCGGCCTCGACTTCTGCACGCTGTTCGCGGAGCCCGGCCGGCGCCCGAAGCTCCGGGGGGCGGCCGAGAAAGGTGCGGTCGCGCTCGGAACGCTCCTGCCGTGGCTGGCACGGGCACCCGACCGTCCGGTGGCAGCCCTGTTGCAGGAGATCGTGGCGCTGACCGGCTTCGAGTCGTGGCTGCGCGAGGCGCACGGCGAGGCCGAAGGGGACGACCGGATCGAGAACGTGCAGGAATTGATCGCCGACGCCGCCGACTTCGACGCGACCGAGCAGGATGCCGGTCTCGATCGTTTCCTGGAGCAGCGTGCGCTGGTGCAGGACGCCGACGACGCCGGCGCCGATCGCACCGACGCGGTCTCGCTGATGACGCTCCATGCGGCGAAGGGGCTCGAGTTCCGGGCGGTCTTCCTCGCCGGGCTCGAGGAGACGCGTCTGCCGCATCGGCGCGCCACGACCGACCTCGAGGTCGAGGAGGAGCGGCGCCTCTTCTACGTCGGCGTGACGCGCGCGCGCGAGCGGCTCTTCCTCTCCTCCGCCGGTCAGCGCTTCGTCTTCGGCCGGCAGGAACTCTCGACGCCGTCGCGGTTCCTGCACGAGATCCCGCCGCACCTGCTGGCCGGCGGCGGCGACGCCGACGCCGTGGGCGAGGGCGGCGACGCCGGTCTCGCGGCGTCGCGCGCGGTGCAGGTGGTGCTGGACGACGACGTGGCCGGGGACGAGGGGTTCCGCGTCGGCGAACGCGTCGAGCACGAGAAGTTCGGTCCCGGCCGCATCACCGACGTGATCGGCGCCGGCCGCGGCGCGCGCGTCCGCGTGGCGTTCCGGGTCGGCGAGAAACTGCTCGACCTCAAGCTCGCGCGGCTGAAGAAGGTGCGCCTCCATGGCGGGTGAACGCGACGGCGATCCGGTGCGCCGCGCGCTGAAGATGGGGCTCGCGAGCGCCCTGTCGAGCTACCGCGACGAACTCGGCGGCGGCGCGGCCGACGCGCTGCGCCACGACCTCGCCGACCTGCTCGATGCCGAACTCGCCGCGGCGGCGCTGGCGGCGGCGGCGAAGGTCGCGGGGCCGCCGGCGGCGCGGGCAGCGGTGGCGCACGGCGAGGCGCCGCCACCGAGCGAGACCGACACGATCGACACGCTGTCCGCCCGTTTCCCGCGGATCATCGGCCGCTCGCCCAAGATGCTCGCCGTGTTCCGGCTGATCCTGAAGATCGCGCCGACCGACGCGACGGTGCTGATCCACGGCGAGAGCGGCACCGGCAAGGAGCTGATCGCGCGGGCGATCCACGACCTCTCCGCGCGCCGCGCCGGCCCCTACGTCGCCGAGAACTGCGCCGCGTTTCCGGAGACGCTGCTCGAGAGCGAGCTCTTCGGCCATTCGAAGGGCGCGTTCACCGGCGCCGATCGGCAGCGCAAGGGCCGCTTCCAGATGGCCGACAAGGGGACGCTCTTCCTCGACGAGGTCGGCGACATGAGCGTCGCCCTGCAGAAGAAGCTGCTGCGCTCGCTGCAGGAGGGGGAGATCCGGCCAGTCGGCGCCAGCCAGGGCATCAAGATCAACGTCCGCTTCATCTCGGCCAGCAACAAGGACCTCGCCGAGCTGGTGAGGAAGGGGCTGTTCCGCGAGGACCTCTTCTTCCGGCTGAGCCCGATCAAGGTCACCCTGCCGCCGTTGCGCGAGCGCGGCGACGACCTCGAGCTGCTGCTCGAACGGCTCTCGGCCGACGCGGCGAAGCGGTGCCACCGCGCGCCGCCCACCTACTCGCCCGAGGCGGTCGCGCTGCTGCGGCGCTACCGCTGGCCGGGGAACGTCCGCGAGCTGCAGAACGAGGTGCAGCGGGTGGCGGCGCTGGTCGACCCCGGTCGCCCGGTGGAGCCGCGCGACCTCTCCGCCGAGGTGCGCGCTGGCGCCGGGGCGTGACCGGACGCCGACCCCTGCCGTATGGGGGGGCGCGAGCTAACTTCTCGGCCTTCCCCGCCTTGCCGCCCCCGGGCACCCGGAATGTCCGGACGGCGCGGCCTCACCCTGTTCCCTCCGGGAGCCCTCGTGTTCCAACTGCAGCTCCTCGACACGCAGAGCGGTGCTCGGCGTGCCGTGCCGGTGGCGGACCCGCTCCTCGTGATCGGCAGCGCAATCGACTGCGACCTCGTATTGCCGGGCGCCGGCGTCGCCCCGCACCACTGCAAGGTCGAGCTGGCGGAAACCGGCCTGCGCCTGATCGACCTCGACAGCGCCCATGAGACGGTGCTGAACGAGCAGGCGATCGGGCGGGCCAACCTGAACGTCGGCGATGTCATCCGCATCGGGCACTACCAGCTCACCGTGCTGCCGGCGACGGTCAGCGCACCGCCGCCGGAGCACGAACCGGCGCCAGCGCCCGCCGCGCGGCCGCCGGTCCGGGCCGCCGCGCC
>VGYY01000008.1 GCA_016872815.1 Planctomycetota bacterium | reverse complement strand
CGAGCGGCGCGGTGGCGGCGATGCGCAGGTGCGCGCGCGCGTCGGTGCGGGTCGCCTCGACGACCAGCCGGGCGCCGGTGGTGCCGAACACGGCGCCGCGGTCGAGCGCCGCGAACAGCCCGGGCCGTTCCAGCTCGGCGGCGAAGACGCCGGTCACGCCCTGGTAGGCGTAGCGCCGGCCCTTCGGCCATTCGATGCCGACCAGCGCTCCCGGCTTGCCGAGGTGGTTGTCGCCATCGGCGACGAAGAAGAGGCGATGACCGGCGCGCAGCGCTGACAGCACGTCCGTCTGCCATTCGCGCGCCAGCACCTGGTCGGCGTTGTCATGCAGCGGGAACGGCGAGTCGTGTTCGAGCGACGAGCCGTGCCACGAGTAGACCTCGGCGAGGCGCTGGCGCGGCAGTTGGTCGGGCGCGCCCCAGACGAATCGGCGCTGCGCGGCGAAGCCGTTCCAGATCGAGTGGTGGGCCACCAGCAGGGCGTCGGCGTCGCCGCCGAGCGCCGCCGCCAGCGCGTCGAGGCCGGCCGGCGCGGGCGCGGGCGCGATCGGCTCGCGGAACAGGACATGCCGATGGCCCCAGTCGGCGTCGGTCCACTCGTAGCCGTTCAGGACGACGAAGCGTCCATCCTCGGTCCAGTCCTGCGCGAGGCTCTTCAGCCATTCGCCGTCGTACCACGGCGACTCGCGGTGTTCGCTCAGCGTGACGAAATCGAGTCGCGTGACGTCGCGGGCGTAGCGCAGTGCGGCCGTGGGGACGCCGCTGGCGTGACCGCCGACGGCGGTGTGGGCGTGGAGCGTGCCGAACCAGCAGGGAGTGGCCGCGTCGCCGACGCGAATCGGGTTCGACAGGCCGACGACGAGCGGCTGTTCACGCCAGCGCGCGGGGATGCGATGGAGGCCGGGCGGCAACGGCGGCAGGGCCACCGTCACCGCGTGCGGCAGGCGCGGGTCGGGTTCGCCCTCGAGCGGCACGATGAGCGGCCCGGCCGGCGTCGACAGCTCGAGCGTGCCGGTCGGGACGAGGCTGTCGCGCGCGGTGGCGAGCGGTCCCGACAGCCCGTCCATGAACAGCACGTGCAGGGTGACCGGCTCTCCCGCCGCCGCCTGCGCCGGCGCCAGGACGCGCAGCCAGTCGACCCGCGTCGCGACGATCCGGACCGCCACCCGCGCCGGCAGCGACCGCGGCGGCAGTCCCGGCTCGTGCACTTCCGCGAACAGCTCGAGTTCGAGCGGAAGCGGGTTGGCCGCCACGTCGAGATCGAGCTCGATCGCGTCGGCGGCGGCGAGTCCATCCGGGAAGTCGAGCGCCAGCCATCCGTCGGCGCGCCGCAGCGCGCGCGCGGCGATCGGGGTCGCCGCACCCAGGCGTCGCGCCGAGATCCGGGCATCGGCTCCGAGCTCGGGCAGGGCGTAGCGCAGTTCGGGGCCGCGGAAGCAGCGCTCGCCGTCGAAGGCGCCCTGATCGATGACCACGCCGGAGCGAGGCGGGAGCGCGCGATCGACGCGCAGCCGCAGGGTCGCGCGCAGCCGCCCGCCACGCGCATCCCCCGGTGGCACCAGCAGCGCCGGCGCGGAGTTCGCGTCGGAGAGCCCGATCGGCAGGCTCTCGATCGTGCAGTTCGGTGCGGCGACGCGATCGCAGGCGGCGCAGGGAACGACGAGGGGAGGCAGCAGCAGCGCGACGAGGAGCGCGGGTGGGTGCGACCGACGGTGGCGCATGAGGCGCATCTGGCGCATGCGGCGGGCTCTGTTGGCCGCTTCCCGCGTCCGGCTCCCCGCGCGAGGAGCCGATGGTGCCGAAGAGAGGACTTGAACCTCCACTCCCTTGCGGGAACTAGACCCTGAATCTAGCGCGTCTGCCAGTTCCGCCACTTCGGCCCGAAATGGAGCGCGGTACTGTAGGCCGCCTCATTCCGGAGTCAAGCGGGGCGCCGGACCTCCGAAGGACCGACCGTCCGTCGATGACGACCAAGCCTGAACTGCCGCGCCGCGTCGTTGCGCGCAATCGTCGTGCGACGCACGACTACGTGATCCTCGACCGGATCGAGGCTGGTCTGGTGCTGACCGGGACCGAGGTGAAGTCGCTGCGCAAGGCGGAGGCGACGCTCGCCGGTTCCTACATCCGCATCGACGACGGTCGCTGCTCGGCGTGGCTGGTCGGCTGCCAGATCCCGATCTACTCGCACGGCAGCGACGCCAACCATGAGCCGCTGCGCAAGCGCAAGCTGCTGCTGCACGCGCGCGAGATCGAGAAGCTGCGCGCGTCGCTGAAGACGGCGGGCACGACCGTCGTGCCGCTCGAGCTCCTGTTCCACGGACAGTGGGCGAAGATCGTGATCGCGCTCGGCAAGGGCAAGGCGAAGGGCGACAAGCGGCAGTCGATCAAGGCGCGGGAGGCGAAGCGCGAGATCGACCGGGCCGCGCGCGGGCGGCGATGAGCGCGGGCGGAGCGGTCGCCGGCGACGTGGCAGGGGCCGCCGGCGAAACGTCAACACGGCGGCGGATCGGCCGCGAGCTCTGGTTCGTGCTGCTGGCGCTGGCGGCCGCCGCCGTGGCGAGCTGGCCGCTCGTGCTGCACCTCGGGCCGCACGATCGACTGGCCGATCGGACGCTGGACGACCACGTCTACTGGTGGGACTTCTGGTGGATCCGCGAGGCGCTGCTGGTGCGCCACGTCGATCCGCTGACCTGTCCGGACGTCTTTGTGCCGCACGGTGCCGAACTGGTCGCTTCGCCGCTGGCGCTGCCGCTCGGCCTGCTGTCGCTGCCGTTGCAGGCGCTGCTCGGCGTCGTCCCCGGCGTGGTCGTCGCCGTCAAGCTGTTCGGTTTCCTGCTGCTCGCGCTCGGCGCGTGGTCGCTGTCGTTGTTCCTGCGGGCGCTCGGTGTGCCGGCATGGATCGCGCTGGCGGCGGGCTGCCTGTTCGCCTTCACGCCATTCCGCCTGATCCAGCTCGGGCGCATCCACTACCTCGCCGGCGCGTTCATCCCGTTGTTCCTGCACGCGACGCTGCAGGTGTGCCGCGGCCGCGGCTGGCGCTGGTGCGCGTGGGCCGGAGCGCTGTTCGCTTTCACCGCGGCGTGCGATGCGTCGACCGTCCTCGAGATGGCGCTCGCGGGCGGCGCGCTCGCCGTCTTCGAGTGGCGGCGCGGGACGCCGCTGCGAACGGCGCTGCTGCGGACGCTCCTCTGCGGCATTGCCGGCACCGCTCTCTTCGCGCCGTTCCTCGTCCGGCTCCTGGCGCAGGCGCGAGACAACAGCGCGTTCGACGTCGCCAGCCGCCTGACCTTCGAGGACGACCCGAGCGTGCAACAGCGGATCCTCTCGCCCGATCTCGACGGACTGGCGTGGTACACCGCGCCGGTGTTGCACGAGGCGACCCTGATGCCTCCCGGTGAGCGCGAGCGACCGGCGCGCCTGCGCAGTTCGGCGCGCCTGACCGCGGACATCCACGATCGCTTTCGGCCGCCGGTCGCGGGGGCGGCGGCGACGGCCGCCGCGATCGTCGGCGGCGCGATCCTGGCGCTCGCCCTGACCACCGCCGCCCTCGCCCTGACGGAACGGGGCGGTGGCGCCTGGCTCGCTCTCGCCGTGCTCGGCTTCCTGCTCGCGCTGGGACCCCAGCGGACGTTCTTCGGCGAGACGATCGAGATGCCCTACGGCTGGCTGGCGCGCGGTGTGCCCGGGATGGCAGCGGGCCGCTATCCGGCGGCGCACCTGCGGCTGTTCCAGCTCGCTGGCGCGGTGGCCGCCGCGCTCGGGGCCGCCGCGGTGGGACGAGCGCTGTGGCTCCCGGTCGCGACGGTGGCCGCGGCGTACTTCACGGTCGCGCCGCTGCGTCCGTTCCTGTTCGTGCCCTTCACGATCGAGGAGTCGCACGCGCGGATGCGCGACGACCCGGTCCCGGGGACCGTGCTCGAGCTGCCGGCGCGCCACGAGATCACGCTGCGGCGGATGGGGTTCGGGCAGGTCGTCCACGGCCGGCGGCTGCTCGGCGGACCGCTCACCCGCGTGCCGCCGGTCGCGCGCGCCTTCTTCGAGGACGAGCCGTTCGTCGCGCGTTGCATGCGGCCGGCCGATCCGGCGCAACTGTCGCCGGCGCAGCTCGCGCAGGAGGCGACCGAGAACCGCGCTTTGCTGGCGCGCTACGGCGTGCGCCACGTGCTGATCCGGCGGGTGTTGTTCGAGTTCAATCGCGAGAGCGGGGCGAAGCTGATGGCCTATCTTGATGCCACCGGCCTCCGGCGCGTTCCGACCGGCGACGGCAACGCCCTGTTCGTGGTCGAGCCGTGACGGCCGTCCCGTCGCTATGATCACCGCCGCTTCGATCGTCCGGGGGGCGTCACGGTTTCGACCGGGTGAACCCCGCGGCGGAGATGGCGCTCCGAGGTTTCAGGCGCCTCGTGAAACCCCTGAAAAACGTTCAATTGCGAACAACAACTTCGCACTGGCCGCCTAACAAAAACAGGTAGCCACGACCGGCACTCCTCGCCTGTGGGGGTGCCTGTGTCGCCACTCAGCAGGCTGGCCGGCGGGCCCAGGTCCCAGGCACGCCGGTGAGAACACGGGGCTGATCCGGCATCAGGACCTGTCGATCGGTCCCCGCCGGGTGACGCTGCAGATGGATCGACTACGAGCGTAGAGGTCTTCGCTTCGGCACCCTGGGACGCGGGTTCGACTCCCGCCGCCTCCACCACCGGGAACGATCGTGACGCCGCGGAACGCCGTCCTTCTGTCGCCTTCCGTCCTTGCCGGCGCGCTTGGCGCTGCCCTCGCGTGCAGCTGCGCGACGCCGCAGGATCGGATCGCTGATCTGGGCGATCTCTACGCGACGCGGGATGCGCCGCGCGCGACCTACGCGCCTGACGTGGTCGATCGAGGCCTTGGCGCCCGCTTCGGTCGGGCGTGGTGCTGGCCGTGGGACGAGCCGGCGCCGCTCACCGAGCGGGAGCCGCTCGAGGACCCGGTCGGATTCGCGCTGGATCGGCTGGACGAACTCGAGCAGACGCTCGACGACGACGCGCTCGATCCGGTGGAACGGGTGGTCGCGGTGGTCACGCTCGCCGACCTGGCCACGCTCGATCGCTCGCGGATCGTGCGGCAGCGGGCGTTCGCGGTGCTGGCGCGCCTGTGCGACGCGCTGCCGGCGACGCCGCCGCGGCCGCTGGCGAGCCACGACGAGGCGGCGCTCCTTGCCGCGATCGAACCGCTGCTCGCGTTCTGCGAATCGCCGACCGTGGATGCGGCGCCGCTCGCTCCCGACCGGGAGGCGGAACTGGCGCGGGCGGCGGCGGCGCTGGAGGCGGTCGCGGTCGAGCGGATCGCTCTGGCGCAGCGCTTCGCCCTGCTCGCGGCGAAGGGCGCGCGGCGGGCGGAGCGCGTCGACCGGTCCGAGCGTGCCGCCGCGGACGGCGGCGCGCCGGTCGCGACCGCAGCGCTCGAGCGCGCCGCGATCGCGCAGGCGCGTCAGGTGGCGTGGCTGGCGACCGCGCCCGCCGCCGACCATCCGCGCGGAATCGGTGATCCGGGCGATGGCGTGCGCGCGGTGGCCGGGCAGGTCCGCATCCGCCTCGATCCGGTGGCGGCCACCGTCGACCTCGGTCGCGCGTGGTCCGGCGAGCTGAACCGCGCGTTCGCCCCGGGCATCGTGACGCTGGTCCGGATCGAGTGGCTGCAGGCGCTGGCGCAGGCGCCGATCCGCGGCGCCAACGTCCATCCATCGCTGCGCGGCGCGCTCGCCCAGGAACTCGACGATGAGGACGCCGCGGTCGCGCACTGGGCGCGTGCGGCGATCGGCCACCTGCTGGAGCGGGACGCGGCGACGCCGTCCGCCGAGCTGAAAGCCGCGTGGCTGGCGCTCGGCGAATGGCAGCCGGCGCGCGCCGGATCGTGACGGAGCGGCGGATGGTCGTCGTCGAGACACACTGGAGCCCGGTCGAACGCGCCTACACCGGCCGCGAGCTGCGGTCCCACTTCGCCTTCGACGAATTCGCGCTGGTCGGCGACTCGGCGGTGGCATGGCTCGGTCCGTGTCGCGTCGACGTGGCCGACCTGGTGGACAAGGTCGACGCGCGCGCCGGCGCCTTCATCGCCAGCCCGGCGATGGTGCACGTGATCGTCGAGCACTTCGGCGTCGCGCTGGTCGAGGCGGTGTTGCGGCAGCGCCTGCTGGCGCGGCTCGCCGGCGATCTGCTGCGGGAGGGCGGTGCGCCCGAGGTTCGCGTTCGCGGCAACGACCTGTTCGCGGCCGGCCGGAAGGCGAGCGTCTCGGTCGCGACGCGGTCGCCGACGTCGGCTCTGATCCACTTCGGCATCAATGTCCGCACCGACGGGACGCCGCTGCCGACCTATGGCCTCGCGGAAGCGGGGATCGGAGCGGAAAGATTCGCCCGGGAGCTGCTCGGAAGGTACGCCGCCGAGATCGTCGATATTCATCGCGCAGCGGCCAAGGTCCGCGCGGTCACGTGAGCGGGGCGGTGGGCGAAGCGACGGTCAACTCGGTGTCCACGGCACGTCCATCCCGCTGGAAGGCGGCGGTGCGCGGCGTCGTCGCGTTGGCGCTCCTCGGGTTCGTCCTCTCAATCGTGCCGTGGGACGATCGCCTGACCTGCACGGCCGAGTTCGGCGACGAGTCGCTGATCGGCCGCATCGAGCATGCGGCCGACGGCGACGTCGTGCGATTCGTGGTCACGACGGGCGAGCGGACCGGGCTCGCCGTCGAGTTCGTGCCCGCGGTCGGCGACGACGAGACGATGTGGAGCGCGCTGGTGCTCACCGGCGCCGACGGCGTGCCGCGCCGCATCGAGCTGACCGAGGCGGTGCGCAGGGAACTGGGCAACCAGCCGGAGGCGGGGCTGCGCACGACGCTGCAGCGGCTCGCGTCGGCGCCGGGAGCGCTGTTCCAGGCGCTGCTGCTCTACGTGCTCGGCGCGATGCTGTCGTTCCAGCGCTGGCAGGTGCTGCTGAAGGCGGCCGGGGTCGAGGCGCGCTTCTGGCGCGTGCAGAAGCTCGGCTTCCTCGGCCTCTTCTTCAGCAACATCATCCCCGGCATGACCGGCGGCGACCTGGTCAAGGCGATCATGGTCGCGCGCGATCATCCGGAGCAGAAGCCGGCCGCCGTGCTCTCGGTGATCGTCGATCGGGCGATCGGGTTGCTCGGCCTCGCCGTGGTCGCGTCGGCGGCGCTGCTGTTCCAGCACGGCCGCTTCCCCGAGACCGAACTGAAGCTCAACCTGATCCTCGGCGCGATCGTCGCCGGCGCCTGCGTGGTGATGTCGCGACGACTGCGCCGCGCGATCCGGCTCGACCGGCTGTTGTCGGCGCTGCCGTTCGCCGAGGTCCTGAAGAAGCTCGATCGTGCGGCGCTGCTCTACCGCAACGCCGGCTGGCAGGTGGCCTACTCGGTGGTCGTTTCGTTCGCGGTCCACGGCATGATCCTCTGGTCGATCAGCCGACTCGGCGGCGCGGTCGGCATCCGCATCGGGCTGCTCGACTACTTCGCGCTGGCGCCGCTGGCCCTGATCGCGCAGTCGCTGCCGCTCACTCCAGGTGGCGTCGGCGTCGGCGAGTACGCGTTCATCCACTTCTTCGCGCCGGCCGGTGTCGCGCGCGCGGCCGCGCTGGCGCTGGCGGTCTCCTACCGCGTGATCCAGATGCTGGTCTCGCTCATCGGCGGCGCGCTGCTGTTCGCCAGCCACGAGCGGCGGGTGAGCGACGAGGAGATGCGGACGCAGGGCGCCTGACGTCGCGGACGCTACGCTGCCCGCCCTTCTTCGGCGGGAGAGAGCGATGGCGCTGCTGGTGCTCGGTTCGGTCGCGTTCGACGACGTGCGCACGCCTTCGGGGTACCGCGAGCGGGTGCTCGGCGGTTCCGCGACCTACTTCGCGTGGGCCGCGGCGACCCTGGTGCAGACCGACCTGATCGCGGCGGTCGGACGCGACTTTCCCGACGAGTTCATGGCGGCGCTGCGCGGGCGCGGCATCGGGCTCGACGGGCTGGTGAAGATGGCCGACGTCGACACGTTCCACTGGAGCGGGCGCTACGGCGACGACCTGAACGTCGCCCAGACCAACTGGGTGAAGGTCAACGTGCTCGGCAAGTGGAAGCCGCTGGTGCCGCCGGCGTGGCGCGAGCATCCGTTCGTGTTCCTCGCCAACGACGCGCCGCAGAATCAGCTGGCGGCGCTGGGACAGGTGACGAAGCCGAGGCTGGTGTTGTGCGACACGCGCGACCTCTGGATCGACCAGGATCGCGCCGGCCTCGAGGAGGTGATGCGGCGCACCGACGGCATCGTGCTGAACGACGGCGAGGCGCGCCAACTGACCGGAGAACGCAACCTGATCCGTGCCGCGCACCGGCTGCATGCGCTGGGGAGCCGGATCGCCATCATCAAGAAGGGCGAGCACGGCGCGTTCCTCTCGGTCGATGGCCAGGGCTTCGCCCTGCCGGCCTACCCGGTGGCGGAGGTGGTCGACCCGACCGGCGCCGGCGACTCCTTCGCGGGGGGCCTGATGGGCTGGCTCGCCCGCGGTGGCGTGGCCGATCGCAAGGCGCTGAAACAGGCGATGCTGGCAGGGACGATCACGGCGTCGTTCTGCGTCGAGGACTTCTCGCTCGACCGACTGAAGTCGCTCGATCTCGCCGCGTTCGAGCGGCGGATGGAGGAGTTCCGGCAGTTCCTCTCGCTGTAGGCGGCAGCGGGGAACTCGCGGGGGCGTCACCGTGCGCCGTGGCGGACGTCGTGATGCGGTCGTGGCACACGCGATCGGTCCGCCAGCGTGGCCGCGGCAGGTGACGGGCGATCGACGCGGGCCGCTGGGGCCGCCGGAAAATCGGGGTGACACGCCACCCACGGAAAAAGCGGATCCAGCGACTTGAACTCGCCGCTCCGGTCTGTTCTACTTTCGTTCGTAGATGGCGGCAAACGCTCCGTGGGCGGTGAAGAGGCGCCGACCTGCAGAGCCAGACGGAGGAGGGACAGGATGAGCGGCAATTCGAGTTCGAGCGGGGCTGGCGGCGCGAACGAGACGCGCAAGCAGGCGGTGCAGGACGTGGTGGGCCAGATCGAGAAGCAGTTCGGCAAGGGCGCGATCATGCGCCTCGGCGAAGGGCGGATCCAGGCGGTCTCCGGGATCTCGACCGGCTGCCTCTCGCTCGACCTGGCGCTCGGCGGCGTCGGTATCCCGCGGGACCGCGTCACCGAGATCTTTGGGCCGGAAAGCTCGGGCAAGACGACGCTGACGCTGCACTGCATCGCCAACGTGCAGAAGCAGGGTGGCATCGCCGCCTTCATCGATGCCGAACACGCGCTCGATCCGGTCTATGCGCGCAAGCTCGGCGTCGACCTCGATCAGTTGCTGGTCTCGCAGCCGGACACCGGCGAGCAGGCGCTCGAGATCTGCGAGATGCTGATCCGCAGCGGCGGCGTCGACATGGTGGTGATCGACTCGGTCGCGGCGCTGGTGCCGAAAGCCGAGATCGAAGGCGAGATGGGCGATTCGCACGTCGGTCTGCAGGCGCGGCTGATGTCGCAGGCGTTGCGCAAGCTGACGGGCGTGATCGCGAAGTCGCACTGCGCCGTGATCTTCATCAACCAGATTCGCGAGAAGATCGGCGTCATGTTCGGCAACCCGGAGACCACCACCGGCGGCCGCGCGCTCAAGTTCTATTCCTCGGTCCGCATCGACATCCGGCGCGTCGGCGCCCTGAAGGTGGGGGAGGAGACGGTCGGCAACCGGACGAAGGCGACCGTGGTCAAGAACAAGATCGCGCCGCCGTTCCGGAAGACCGAGTTCGACATCCTCTACAACGAGGGCATCTCGTACTTCGGCGACCTGATCGACCTGGCATCGACCCACAACGTCCTCGAGAAGTCGGGGACTTGGTTCTCGTTCGGCGCGTTGCGTCTCGGGCAGGGGCGCGACAAGGCGGTCGAGTTCCTGCGGGCGAACAAGGATGTGGCGGCGAAGGTGGACGCGCTGGTTCGCGAGAAGCTGGCGCCGCCGGTCGAGCCGGGTGCGGGCGGTTCGGCCTCGGCCAGCGGCAACGGGTCGGCGCATGGCACGGCGAACGGCGCCGCCGCGGGTGTGACTTCGGCCGGTGGGACGTCGTCTGTCGGCGCCGGGGCGGGTCCGCGCCCGGCGGTCGCTGCCGCGATGCGCGACGGTGACGCGAAGCGGCAACCGCCGGTCGCTCCCGCGAAGAAGTGATCCCTCTCGCCACGCGGCGCTGGGCGGTTCCACCGCTCCCTGCGTGGCGCGCCATCGAATGGCACGGGCCTGCAGGTCGATCGACCTGCGGGCCCGTGTCGTCGATGGACGACCCGGCGTCGCGCGCGGCCGGCCGGAACGGGAAGCCGTCGCGCTGTGGTTGAATGCGGGGCTCCCGGTCCCCTGACCTGAACAGCGACCCGTGAAAGAGCCTGCGATGGACTCCGCCTCGATCCGTTCGACCTTCCTCGAGTTCTTCCGGGCGCGCGGGCACACCGTGTGGCCGTCGGCCTCGCTGGTGCCGGACGACGATCCGACGCTGCTGTTCACGGGCGCCGGGATGAACCAGTTCAAGGACATGTTCCTCGGTCGCGGCACCCATCCGTTCCGACGGGCGACGACGACCCAGAAGTGCGTGCGCCTGCCCGACCTCGACAACGTTGGTCGTACTCCGAGCCACCACACCTTCTTCGAGATGCTCGGCAACTTCAGCTTCGGCGACTATTTCAAGGCCGAAGCGATCGAATGGGCCGATCAGTTGCTCCGCGACGGCTACGGACTGAAGCGGGAACAGCTCGCCATCACCGTCTACCGCGACGACGACGAAGCCGAGACGCAGTGGAAGAAGCTTGGCTATCGCCGCATCTGGCGGTTCGGCGAGAAAGACAACTTCTGGCCGTCGGAAGCGCCGTCGAAGGGGCCGAACGGTCCGTGCGGCCCGTGCTCGGAGATCTACTTCGATTGGGGGCCGCAACCGGGCTGCACGGCTGGCTCCGCCTGCGATCCGGCCTGCGACTGCCGGCGCTACCTCGAGGTCTGGAACCTCGTCTTCACCCAGTTCGATCGGCGCGACGGGGGCGAGCTCAAGCCGCTGCCGCAGCGCAACATCGACACCGGGATGGGGCTCGAGCGCATCGTGCGGGTCCTGCAGGGCGGGAAGAACAACTACGAGACCGACCTGTTCGCGCCGATCCTCGCTCGGCTCGCGCGGATCGCCGGACATGCGTACGGCGAATCGCCGGCGATCGACCGACCGATGAAGCGGATCGCCGACCATGTGCGCACGACGGTGTTCGCCATCGCCGACGGCGTCGTGCCCAGCAACGAACGGCAGGGCTACGTCGTGCGCAAGATCATGCGCCGTGCGCTGGCGGACGGACTCGACGCGCTCGCGATCAAGGGGCCGTTCCTCGCCGAGATCGCTCCCGCGCTGCTCGAGGTGAAGGGGCTGGCGCAGGTCTTTCCCGAGATCGAGCGCCATGCGCAGAAGGTCGTGCAGGTCATCCACGAGGAAGAGCGCAAGTTCCTCGAGACCTATGCCAAGGGGCGCGAGCGACTGAGCGCCGAGGTGGCGCGCCTCAAGTCGGCCGGCGGCAAGGTGCTGCCGGGCGCCGTCGCGTTCTTCCTGTGGGACACCGCCGGGTTCCCGGTCGACCTGACGCAGCGGATCCTCGAGGACGACGGCCTTGGGCTGGACGAGGCGGGCTTCGAGACGGCGATGGAGGAGCAGCGGCAGCGATCGCGCGCCGGATCGACGATGAAGGGGGACGTGTTCGCCGGAGGCCCGCTGAAGGAACTGAAGCGCGAACTCGCGGGGACCACCTTCACCGGGTACGCCGAGGATGCGCGGACGGCGGCCCCGCGCCTGCTGCTGCGCGACGGGGCGGCGCTGTCGAACGCGAGCGAGGGCGAGGAGGTGACGCTCGTCTTCTCCGATACGCCGTTCTACGCCGAGGGCGGCGGGCAGGTCGGCGATCGGGGCGAGTTCCGTTCCGACTCGTTCCGTGTGCGCATCCGGGACACGACGCGCCAGGACGGGTTCCACCTCCATCACGGCACGGTGGTCGCCGGCAGCGTCGCCGTCGGCCAGCCCGGAGTGCTTGCGGTCGACCTCACCGGGCATCGCGCGCCCACGCGCCGCAACCACACGGCGACCCATCTGCTGCACTGGGCGCTGCGGCGGGTGCTGGGGACGGCCGTGGAGCAGAAGGGGTCGCTGGTCGATGCCGCGCGGCTGCGCTTCGACTTCTCGTTCCAGGGAGCGGTCCCGCCGGCGCGGTTGCGCGAAGTCGAGCTGCTGGTGAATCAGCAGGTGCTGGCCAATCTCGACGTCGCCACCGACGAGTGCGCCTACGAGGCGGCAGTCAAGTCGGGCGCGATGGCGCTGTTCGGCGAGAAGTACGGCGATCTCGTGCGCGTGGTGGCGGTGCGCGACCGCGATCCGGCGGCGGGACGCGACTCGGTCGAGCTGTGCGGCGGCACGCATGCGCGACGTTCGGGCGACATCGGCGCGTTCAGGATCGTCGCGGAAGGGGGCGTGGCGGCGGGGATCCGGCGCATCGAGGCCGTGACCGGACTTCCTGCGCTCGAGTGGATGCAGCAGCGCGACGACCTGCTGCGCGGAGTCGCCGCGCAGCTGAAGTCGACGGTGGACGAAGTGCCGGCCCGACTCACCCATCTGCAGGACGAAGTGAAGAAGCTGCGGAAGGACGTCGAGAAGGCGGCGAAGGCGCAATCGAGCGGCCAGTTCGAGCAGTTGCTGGAGAAGGTGGTCGAGATCGGCGGCGTGCGTGCCGTCCTCGCCGCGGTCGACTTCGGCGGCGAGCCGCTCATGGCGCTGGTCGACCAGCTCAAGGCGCGCCTGACGGGCGGGGCGGTGGTCGTGCTGATCGGCAAGGACGGGGACAAGGCGCCGTTGCTGGTCCATGTCGACGCTGCTGCGCAGGCGCGCGGACTCAAGGCCGGCGAGATCTGCCGGCAGGTCGCCGCCGAACTGGGCGGCGGTGGGGGCGGCAATCCGACGCTCGGCCGCGGTCAGGGACGAAGCGATCGGCCGGCTGCGGCGGCGCTCGAGCGGGCGCGGGCGCTGTTGGCCGGGTGACCGACCGCGGTCGCTGCAGCCCGGGGCGGTCCCGGGTGTTCCGACCGCCGCCCGCGCGGCCTCTGCCATTGATTGCCCCGGGAGGCCGCCGTAACCTCCCCGGCTTCCGCCTGTGGCGGCAACTCCCGCGTCGACGAGTCGCTCGTCGGTGGGGTTGCCGGCGGGCACGTGCCGGATTGCGGGACTCGCGGTCGCTGAAAGGTCGCGCGACCGGGATCCGTGCGGCTCGCGTTGGCGACGGAGAGGTCGATTCGATGGCAGTCCCGAAGAAGAAGACGTCGCAGTCCCGCAAGGGGATGCGCCGCTCCCACCATGCATTGTCGGCGCCCGGGAATGCCCGTTGCGGGCGCTGCGGCGCGATGACGCGGCCGCACACGGTCTGCGACCGCTGCGGCTACTACGGCAAGCTGCAGGTGGTCGCTGACGCCGGCGCCGAGCCGAAGGCGAGCTGAGCCTCCATCTGCCCCGGTTCCCGCGCACCCCGCGACGGAGGAACGCATGAAGATTGCGGTGGACGCCATGGGCGGCGACCACGCGCCGCAGGAGATCCTCTGCGGCGTCGCGCGCGCGTTCGACAAGGGATTCGTCCGCCCGTCGGACGTCCTGCTGGTCGGTCACCCGGAACGGGTCGAGCGCTGGTTCGCCGAGGCCCCGCTCCTGCGCCAGTGCGAGTTTCGTCCGGCGACGGACGACGTCGCGATGGGGGAGTCGGCGGTCAAGGTGCTGCGCCGCCCGCAGTCGTCGATCATGGTCGCCATGGACGCCGTCAAGAGCGGCGCGGCCGGCGCGTTCATCTCCGCCGGGAGCACCGGCGCGTGCGTGGCGGCCGCGTGGCGCGTGCTCGGACCGCTGAAGAACGTCGATCGCCCGGGGATCGCGGTCACCTTCGAGGGGGCGAACGGTCCGCTGACGATCCTCGACGTGGGTGCAAACATCCATGCCACGCCTGAGCATCTGCTGCAGTACGGCGTGATGGGCGAGCTGTTCAGCCGCAACGTCCTCGGTCTGGCCAAGCCGCGGGTGGCGCTCCTCAACATCGGCGAGGAGGAGGAGAAGGGCAACAAGCTGGTCAAGAGCACGCGCGACCTGTTCAGTACGGCGCCGTTCACCTTCGTCGGCAACGTCGAGGGCAACCAGCTCCTCTCCGGCAAGGCCGACGTCGTGGTGTGCGAGGGCTTCGTCGGGAACGTCGTGCTGAAGGTGTTCGAAGGCGTCGGCCACTACTTCCACGACGCCGTGAAGGGGCCGCTGCAGGACCCGGCTGCGCAGCAGTCGCCGCTCGGGCACGCGGTGCGCAAGGTGACGCAGAAGCTCGACTACGCCGAGTACGGCGGCGCGCCGCTGCTCGGCGTCGACGGTCTGGTGATGATCATGCACGGGCGGTCGGATCGCCGCGCGATGGCGAATGCGCTCCGGGTGTCGGCGCAGTTCGTCAAGGCGGACGTCAATCGCCAGATCCGCGCGGCGTTCGACGCGGCCGCTTCCGCCGGCGGAGCGGGCGCTTGAGCGCGCCGGGCGGGATGATCCGCGCGGGGATCCGCGGCACCGGTTCGGCCGTGCCGCCGAAGGCGCTGACCAACGCCGATCTCGAGCGGATGGTCGATACCAACGACGAGTGGATCACCACCCGCACCGGCATCAAGGAGCGGCGGGTCGTCGTCGAGGGTGAGTCGACGGCGACGTTGGCGGCCGAAGCGGCCAGGCGGGCGCTCGCGGCGGCGGGTCTCGAGGCGCGGGCGCTCGACCTGGTGATCGTCGCGACGGTGACGCCGGACAATCAGTTCCCGTCGACCGCCTGCAAGGTGCAGGCGCTGATCGGCGCCGATCGTGCCGGTGCATTCGACCTCTCGGCGGCGTGCTCCGGGTTCCTCTATTCGCTGCACGTCGCGCGCTCGATGGTCGCTTCCGGCGCGGCCCGGAACGTCATGGTGATCGGCGCCGAGACGCTGTCGCGGATCGTCGACTACACCGATCGCACGTCGTGCATCCTGTTCGGCGATGGCGCCGGCGCCGCAGTGGTCTCGAACGAGTTCGAGCGCGGAGAGATCCTGCCGCACCACATCTATGCCGACGGCGAAGGCTACGAGATCATGTGGCTCCAGGCGGGCGGCTCGGCCCAGCGCATCACTCCCGAGGCGATGGCGGCGGGACAGCACTTCCTCCGCATCCGCGGGCGCGAGGTCTACAAGTTCGCGGTCAGCCGATTCGTCGAGCTCGTCACCGAGCAGCGGTCGGCCCACCCCGAACTCGAACTCGGCCTCGTGATCCCGCACCAGGTGAACCTGCGGATCATCGAGAGTGCGCGCGAGAAGCTCGACATCCCGATGGAGCGGATCTTCTGCAACATCGAGAAGTACGGGAACACCTCCGCCGCATCGATCGGCATCGCGCTCGACGAGGCGGTCCGCAGCGGCGCGCTCGACGCAGCGCGCGGCAAGCAGGTGGTGTTCTGCGCGTTCGGCGCCGGGCTGACCTGGGCGTCGGGGAGTCTGCGCTGGTGAGCGTCTCGGCGGCGCCGGCCGTCGCAGCGGGCCGGGCAGGGACGGAGCGAGGAGATCGGTGATGCGCGCGATCCTGTTTCCCGGGCAGGGTGCCCAGCAGGTCGGCATGTGCAGGAGCTTCCTCGCCGAGTCGAAGGCGGCGCGCGAGCTGTTCGCGCGGGCGAGCGAGGTGCTGGCGCTCGACCTCGCCCGCCTCTGCCTCGACGGGCCGGAGGCGGAGCTCGAGAAGACCGACCGCTGCCAGCCGGCGATCTTCGTCTGCAGCGCCGCCATCGTCAGCGCGCTCGAGGAGCGTGGCGCGTACGCGCGCGCCGACTTCGACGTGACCGCCGGACTCTCGCTCGGCGAATACACCGCGCTCTGGTTCGCCGGCGCGATCGGCTTCGAGGATTGCGTGCGCGTGGTGCGCGAACGCGGTCAGGGCATGCAGCTCGCCTCGGAGGCGGCACCGAGCGGAATGCTGGCGCTGCTCGGCGCGAACGAGGAGCTCGCCCGCAGCGTCTGCGACAAGCGGGCCGAACGCGACGTCCTGACGCCGGCCAACTTCCTCTGCCCCGGCAACATCGCGATCTCGGGCGCCCGCGCGGCGCTCGATCGCGTCACGGCGAACGCGCGGGCCGACGGCGTGCGCAAGGCGATCCCGCTCAAGGTCGCGGGCGCCTTCCATTCGGCGCTGATGGCGCCGGGCGTCCCGCAGCTCGAACGCGCGCTCGCATCGGTCCGTCTCACCGCACCGCGCATCCCGGTGCTGTCGAACGTCACCGCAGCGCCGCACGGCGCGGTCGAGTCGATCGTCCCGCGGCTGCTGCAGCAGGTCACCTCGCCGGTGCGCTGGGAGGCGTCGATGCGCGCCCTCGTGGCGCAGGGTTGCCTCGATTACGTCGAGCCCGGTCCGGGCGGCGTGCTGACCGGGCTCCTGGCGAAGATCGAGCCGACGGCGCGTTGCCGGAACATCCAGAAGATCGAGGACCTCGCCGCCGGGACGGCATCAGGAGCGGAGCGATGAGCACGGGACCGCTCGCCGGTCGGGTGGCGCTGGTGACCGGCGCCTCGCGCGGGATCGGTCGCGCGATCGCCGCGCGGCTCGCGGCGGATGGCGCCGACGTCGCGGTCGTCGCGCGCAGCGTCGAGGCGCTCGCCGCGAGTCGCGCCGAGATCGAGGCGGCGGGGCGGCGCTGCTTCCCGCTCGCGCTCGACGTCGCCGACGGCGCCGCCGTGACCGAGGCGGTCAAGCGCCTCGTCGCCGAGGCGGGGCGCCTCGACATCGTCGTCAACAACGCCGGCGTCACGCGCGACGGCCTGCTGATGCGGATGAGCGACGAGGACTGGGACGCGGTGATGGCGATCGACCTGAAGGGCGTCTTCCTGGTCTGTCGCGCGGCGGCGCGGGCGCTGGCGAAGAGCCCGGCCGGCCGCATCGTCAACATCAGCTCGATCGTCGGCATGATCGGCAATGCCGGGCAGTCCAACTACGCCGCCGCCAAGGCGGGGCTGTTCGGCTTCACGCGGTCGCTGGCGAAGGAACTCGCCGGTCGCAAGGTCACCGCCAACGTGATCTGTCCCGGATTCATCGAGACCGACATGACCGCCGTGCTGCCGGAGGCGATGAAGCAGCAATCGCTCGGCCAGATCCCGCTCGGCCGATTCGGGGCGGGTGCCGACATCGCGGCGCTGACCGCTTTCCTCTGCAGCGACGCGGCCGGCTACGTCACCGGGACGGTGATTCCGGTGGATGGCGGGCTCGCCATCGGCGGTTTCGGGGGTTGAAGGGCGTCGCGCCGGGCGCCAGGGGGCGTCTGGCGCGCATTGCCGCACAGGAATCGCGTTATCATTCCGCCCGCTTCGGGAAGCCCGGCGCCATGCGCAGGCCGCTTGCCCCGGGGGCGAACGAGGAACGGGGCCTGGGCAAGAGGCCATCTACGAGGCCATACGGAGGACCGCGGGTGTCTCAGAGCATCGAAGAGCGCGTGATCAACATCATTTGCGAGCAGATGGGCGCGAGCAAGGACAAGATCACGATGGCGACCTCGTTCGTGAACGACCTTGGTGCCGATTCGCTCGACACGGTCGAACTCGTCATGGAGTTCGAGGACGAGTTCGACGTGAACATCCCCGACGACGAGGCGGAGAAGATCCAGACCGTCGGCGATGCGATCAAGTACATCAAGGAGCGGGTGGAGTAAGCGCCCGGTGTCCAAGCGTCGCGTCGTCATCACCGGCGTCGGCGCCGTCACTCCGCTTGGGGTCGGTGCCGAGCTCTCCTTCGAGCGGCTGCTGAAGGGTGAGTCGGGCGTCGGCCCGATCTCGTCCTTCGAGGTCGCCGCATTCGCCACGCGAATCGCCGGCGAGTGCCGCGACTTCCAGGTGGAGCAGCACTTCCCGCGCATCGAGGCGAAGAAGCTCGATCGCTTCACGCAGTTAGCGCTGGTCGCGGCGAAGGAAGCGCTCGACGGCTCCGGCGTGAAGTCGTCGCAGTTCGACCCGACGCGGGCGGGCGTGGTGATCGGTTCGGGGATCGGCGGCATCGCCGAGCTCGAGGCGCAGGACAAGGTGCTCGGTGAGCGCGGGCCCGACCGCATCACCCCGTTCTTCATCCCGAAGATGATGATGAATGCGGCCGCGGGGCAGATCTCGATCTACCACGGCCTCGAAGGGCCGAACTTCGCGACGGCGTCGGCGTGCGCGTCGGCCTCCCATGCCATCGGGATGGCCTTGCGCGCGATCCAGTACGACGAGGCCGACGTGATCGTCGCCGGCGGCAGCGAGGCGACGGTGACGCCGCTGGCGATCGGCGGCTTCTGCGCGCTGAAGGCGATGTCGCGCCGGAACGACGATCCCGCCGGGGCGAGTCGCCCGTTCGATCGGGATCGGGACGGCTTCGTCATGGGCGAAGGCGCGGCGATCCTGGTCCTCGAGGAGGCCGAGCACGCGCGCCGCCGCGGCGCCCGGATCTTCGCCGAGCTCTGCGGATTCGGCACGACCGCCGACGCGCACCACATCACCGCGCCGAAGGAAGACGGCATCGGCCCGACGCGGGCGATGCAGATCGCCCTGCGCGATGGCGGGGTGGACCCGGCGGCGGTCGACTACATCAACGCGCACGGCACGTCGACCGAGTACAACGACGTGGTCGAGACCCTCGCGATCAGGAACGTGTTCGGTGCGCATGCGCCGCGGATCGCCATCTCTTCCACCAAGTCGATGATCGGCCACCTGCTCGGCGCGGCCGGTGCGGTCGGCGCGATGGTCTCGGCTCTGTCGGTGGCCCGCGGGGTCGTCCATCCGACCCGCAATCTCGTGAATCCCGACCCGCGCTGCGACCTCGACTACGTGCCGGGAGCGGCGCGCGAGATGCGCGTGCGTGCGGCGCTCTGCAACGCGCTCGGATTCGGCGGCCACAACGCCTGTCTCGCCTTCCGGTCGTTCGCCGGCTGAGCCTGCGGCACCGGGAGTCGACTCGCTTGACCGCCAAGGACGCTGCGCTGCGGACCCGCCTCTGCGAGGCCGACCAGGGCCACGTCTTCCGTTTCTATGACGATCTGTCCGCCGAGCAGCGGACGACGCTGCTGGCGCAGCTGCGCTCGATCGATCTGGCGCTGGTGAAGAAACTGATCGACCGCCATCTCGCGGTCGAGACCGAGCCGCACACGCCGAAGCTGGCGCCGGCCGAGGTCATCCCGCTTGCGGCGGACGCCGCCGGTCGAGCCGAGGCCGCCGCGAGCCGCAAGGTCGGCGAGGAGGCGCTGCGCGCCGGTCGGCTCGCCGTGCTGGTCGTCGCCGGCGGGCAGGCGACGCGACTCGGCTACGACGCGCCGAAGGGCTGCTTTCCGATCGGGCCGGTGTCGGGCAAGTCGCTGTTCCAGGTCCACGCGGAAAAGGTGCTGGCGCTGTCCCGGCGGTACGGTCGTGCGGTGCCGCTGCTGCTCCTCGTCAGCCCGGACAATCACGGGCCGACCCGACGCTTCTTCGAGCAGCACTCGTACTTCGGCCTGCCGGCCGCGGACGTGACGTTCTTCGAGCAGGGCATGCTGCCGGCGCTCGATCGCGACGGCCGCCTGCTCCTCGCCGAGCGCGGGCGCATCTTCCTCAGCCCCGACGGCCACGGCGGCGTCTACCGCGCGGCGGTGCGCTCCGGCGCCGTCGCCGCCCTGCGCAAGCGCGGCGTCGACACGTTGTTCTACTTCCAGGTCGACAATCCGCTGGTGTCCGTCGGCGATCCGGTCTTCATCGGTCACCACCTCCGCCAGGAGAGCGAGTTTTCGTTGAAGGTCGTGGCGAAGCGCGACGCCGCGGAGAAGGTCGGCGTGTTCGCGCAGCTCGATGGCCGCCCCGGCATCGTCGAGTACTCGGACCTCTCGGCGGAGCTGCGCGAGGCGCGGTCGCCCGAGGGTCGGCTCGTGTACGGGGCCGGCAGCATCGCGATCCACGCCTTCAGCCTCGCCTTCTTCGAGCGGCTGGGGCAGGGGGCGCTCGAGCTGCCGTATCACTTCGCGCGCAAGAAGGTGCCCTACATCGACGAGGCCGGCGACCTGGTCAATCCGGCCGAGCCCAACGGCGTCAAGTTCGAGAGCTTCGTCTTCGACGGACTGGCGCTGGCGCGGCGCACCATGGCGATGGAGGTCGCTCGCGACGAGGAGTTCGCCCCCGTCAAGAACCGGACCGGCGAGGATTCTCCCGAGTCGTGTCGGCAGGCGTGGTCCGCGCTCCACCGCAGATGGCTCGCGGCGGCGGGGCTGCGCCTTCGCGCCGACGCCGTGGCCGAGGTCGGGCCGTTGCTTGCGCTGGACGCCGAGGAGCTGGCGGCCAAGGTGGCGGCCGGCACCATCGGTCGCGCGTGGTTTGACCACGCCTGACGGGAGCCGCAGCGGAGCTTACGATCGCGCGCATGGCGGCACTCCGGGTGGCGGTCGTCTTCGGCGGTCCCTCTGCCGAGCATGACATCTCGATCCGCAGCGCCGACAGCCTGATCGAGTGGCTGTCGGCCGGCGGGGTTCGGGTCGAGGCGGTGCATCTGCGCCGCGACCGTCGCGTCGCCAGCGCGACGATCCCGCCGCGGGCGGCGCGACCGTCGGAAGCCAGCGCTCTTGCGGCGGCGGCGCCGGAACCGGTGCCGCTCGGCGCGGCGGTCACCCGGCTCGCGAGCGAGGTGGATGCCGCGTTCCCGATGGTCCACGGCACGCTCGGCGAGGATGGCTCGCTGCAGGGGTTCTTCGCCACGCTCGGGATCCCGTGCGTCGGCTGCGGAGTCGGCGCCTCCGCCGTCGCCATGGACAAGCAGTTGGCGAAGTCGGTGCTGATGGCGACGACGTCGCTGCGGATGCCGCGCGGCACGCGCATCGCGCGACACCAGGCGCAGCACGCTGAGTCGGTCGACGCCGCCTGCGCCCGGCTCGAACTGCCGCTCATCGTCAAGCCGGTCGATGGCGGCTCGAGCTACGGGCTCAGCCGCGTGACGACGCGTGCGGCGCTCGCGGATGCGGTGCGGCGGGCGGTCGCGGTGGAAGGGGCGACCGGGGCGCTGGTGGAGGAGCAGGTGGTCGGGGACGAGGTGACCTGCGCGGTGGTGGGGGACGCGGCGAGCGGCATCGCCACCTTCCCGCCGATCCTGATCCGGCCGCGGCATGGCGGCCTGTTCGATCTTGACGCCAAGTACACGCCGGGCGCGACCGATGAGATCTGCCCGGCGCCGTTCCCCGCGGGCACCCTGCGCCGGATCGAGGCGGCGGCTGCCGATGCGTATCAGGCGCTCGGCGGCAGCGGTTTCGCGCGGGTCGACTTCATGCTGGCCGATGGCGTTCCCTGGTTCCTCGAACTGAACACTCTGCCCGGCCTGACCCGCGAGTCGCTGTTCCCGAAGGCCGCGCGAGCGGCGGGGCGCGACCTGCCGGAACTGTTCGTCGGCATGGTGCGTGGCGCGATCGGCGTCGCCGCGCAGGCGCGGGCGGCCATACGATGATCCGTGTCGCCGTGAACGGCGCCCATGGGCGCATGGGGCGCCTGGCCTGCGCCGCGATCGAGGCCGCGCCCGATCTCGAACTGGTCGCCCGCAGCGGCCGGGGCGACGACGTCGTGGCGGCGGCACGCGCGGGCGGTGCCGAGGTGGTCGTGGACTTCACCCTGCCCGACGTCGTCGGTGGTGCGGCCAGGGCGGTGATCGCGGCCGGCATCCGGCCGGTGATCGGCACGAGCGGCATGACTCAGGTCTTGCGCGAGGAACTGGCGGCTGCCTGCGCGGCCCGGCGACTGGGCGGGGTCGTGGTACCGAACTTCGCCGTCGGCGCGATCGTGATGATGCGACTGGCGGAGCTGGCGGCACGTTTCCTCCCGGCCGTGGAGATCGTCGAGGCGCATCACGCGCAGAAGCAGGATGCGCCGAGCGGCACCGCGATCGCCACCGCCGAACGGCTGGCCGCAGTCCGCGTGGCGTGCGGATCGAAGGGCGTCGCGGCCGGCGCCGTCGAGTCGCGGGCGCGTGGCGAGGAGCGCGCGGGCATACGCATGCACTCGCTGCGCCTGCCGGGCGTCGTCGCGGAGCAGTCGATCACCTTCGGCGAGACGGGACAAAAGCTGGTCATCGAGCACGTGGCCTACTCGCGCGAGGCCTACATGCCTGGCGTCCTGCTCGCCTGCCGCGGCGTCATGAAGCTCGATCGCCTCGTCGTCGGACTCGATGATCTGCTGTTCACCGCATGAGTGCGCCGCGTGCGGCCGATGGGCGCGCATTTGCTAGAAGCACACGCCATCGCTGGCGGCCGCGAATGGCTGCTGCCAGCCTGAACGAACGACCCACCGGCCGGGGTGGCGGAACGGCAGACGCGGTGGACTCAAAATCCACTGTCCGCAAGGACGTGAGGGTTCAAGTCCCTCCCTCGGCACCACGAACGCGCTCGAAGCGGCGGTCGGCGTCGCGTCGATCCGCAGCGGCGCGTGGCAGCACGGACGGCGGCGCTGGCGGCGGCGCTGACGGCTGGCGAGGGCGCGCGCGGCGGAGTGCGCAACTTGCGGCGGCGCGGCGCGAGCCCTAGAGTCTGCCGCCCTCGTGGGCGGTTAACTCAGCGGTAGAGTACTATCCTCACACGGTAGGAGTCACAGGTTCAAATCCTGTACCGCCCACCACGTTCGGCAACCGTGTCGCCGTGTCGCCGTGTCCCAGTTCGCCACGAACTCTTCGGCCGCCCTCGGCGCGCTGGCCGTCACGCCGACTTGCTCGCCCGTTCCGCGGTCGGTTCGAGCGACTCAAATCCGTGACCCGTTCGGATCGGATGCGTCCCGTGACCAGCGCCTCCGTGCGCGGTGAGATCCCGGCCAGGCGCGCGTCGCCATGGTCGTCCACGGCCGCGGTCAGCCGTCGCTCGATCGGGAACCGGGAAATCGCTGCCCGACCTTCGTCCGAGGGAAAGTGACCGCGCTCCCGGCGGATCGCAAGGTCGGCGGCATCCTGCGCCGATGACGGGCGCAGGCTCGCCCGATTTTTTCCGAAGAGGCAGGTGAATCCGGCCACCGCCAGGGCATGGCGGTGGGCCCACTGCTAGCATCGATTTTGCATCGGCGGTGTCGGTTGCGCCGGACCGTCCGTGGCTGGAGAGAGGACGATGTTCCAGATCGCCGCGCACATCGTGCTGCTGGCCGTTCAGGGAGCCGAGGCTGAGCCGACCGCTCGATCGGCTGCGGCGGCGCCCGCACTGCCCATCGCGCAAGGTGGCGGGGCTGGAGGTACCGGCAGCATCCTGAAGGGCGGCGCCGTGAGGGGATCCGGCGGTGTGCATGGCACTTGGCCCGCGTACGGCGGGGCGACCGTCGTGAAACGGCGCACTCCCGTCTCCCAGGTTCAGGTGTTCAAGTCCGGCGGCATCGGCGCGGCGGGCCCCGCAGCGGCGCGCGCGACCCCGTCTGGCGCTGTTCCCGGCCAGCCCAAGCCGGCTGCGCCAGGCGAAGTGGCGCCGGTTCCCGGCGCCTCGCTGCCGCCGCTCGTCCTGCGCGCCCTCGAGGCGGGACCACTGACGCCCGGTCAGGCCCGCGCGTTGGTCGAACTGCTGGTGAGCTCGAATCGCGCGGCAGAGCCGTCGCGCGAACCGACCAGCATTATCACGCGGCCAGCGGATCTCGATCTGCTCGAGCTCGGCCGACTGCTCGAGGCGGCGAGCAGCGAGCCAGCGGAGGCGGACGCAACGGGTCCGGCGATCGTCGACGCCGCACGCCTGCGACGCTGGTTCACCGCTCTTGATCGTTCGAGCGATGCCGCGGTCACGTTCCTCGAGTGGTGCGATCGGACCGGGGGTTCGCTCGACGCCTTCCTGGCGTTCGATCGCGACAACGACGGCCGGCTCTCGTTCGAGGAGTTGGCCCGGCCGCTGGTGGTGAACGAGGCGAGCGACGGCGGACGCGGCGTCGATCCGGAATTGCTCGAGTGGGCCCTCGAGCGGGAACCGACGGCGGGCGCGGCGAGCTTCGCCGTCGATCTCTCCGCACTCACGGCCGAGGAACTGGTGCAGCTGGCGCGCGCCGAGATCGCCGCAGACAAGGCCCGCCGAGCGACGCGCCAGGTGGCGGCACAAGTCCGGAAGGACGCGGGCGCTGTGGGCACGGGAGCGAAGGCGGCGGACCCCGGCACGGTGCCGGGAACTCCGGCAGCGGTTCCGCCACGCCAAAACTGAGTCCGATCCGTCTGGCCGCCAGCGCCGGGCGATTCAGGCTCGCGCCGGGGACGCCTCGGGAAGCGTACCGCTCCGTTCGCGCGCCTCGACCAGGCGCAGGAATGCCTGCTCGAGGTCGGCGGCGCCACACCGGGCGATCAGCTCCGCCGGCGCCCCTTCGGCGACGAGTTCCCCGTCGAGCAGGACACCGACCTGGTCGGCGAGCTTGGCGGCTTCCGTCATGACGTGAGTCGAGAACAGGACGGTCCGTCCGTCCCTCCGACAGGACTCGATCAGCTCGAGGATCGCCCGCGCCGCGAGCACGTCGAGGCCGGCGGTCGGTTCGTCGAGGATCAGGACCGGCGGGTCGTGCACGATGGTCCTGGCGATGCCGACCTTCTGCTTCTGCCCGATCGACAGCTTGTCGCAGCGGCGATCGAGGAACTCTGCCATCCGGAGTCGATCGGAGAGCTCGGCGACGCGGCGCGCCAACGTCGCCTCCGGCACCGAGTTCAGTCGGCCGAAGTAGGCGATCACCTCGCGTGCCGTGAGTCGACCGTAGGGCGCAGTGTTCCCGGTCAGGAAACCGATCGAGCGTCGGATGGCGGCCGGCTCGGCGAGGGAGTGGCCGGCGACGCGAACCGTGCCGGCCGACGCGGTCAGCGTCGTCGCGATGATGCGCAGGGCGGTGGTCTTGCCGGCGCCGTTGGGGCCGAGCAGCGCATAGACCTGGGCCGGCAGGCAGCGGAAGGAGACGTCGCGCAACGCGCGCTTCGCCGCCGTTTTCCGCGTCGCGGGGTAGTCCTTGCACAGGCCGTCGACTTCGATCATGCGCCGGGCTCCCGCTTGATCCGCGGTACCCTACGGTGGCGGGGACGCGATGCAAGCGCTGCAGCGAGCGGCGCGCGACGGAGCAAGAGATGGGGCACGCCGGAGGAGTGGACGGCCGCGAACATGACCGGGCGCGGCGAGCCGTGTTCGGCTGGCTCGGAGGCGCGATCCTCCACGAGACCAACAACGTGCTGACGGTCATGGCGGGCGTGCGCCAGCTCGCAAGAGCCGGCGTGCCGATGTCGGACCGGATCGGCACGATGATCGATCAGCAGCTGGCGAAGATGGAGACGCTCGTCGGCTGGATCCGTCGCCTGGCACCCGAGGACGCCGCGGGCGATGCGGCCGCCCGGACGGCCGGAGCGGTCGCCGAGACGGTCGAGCGCGTGACGGAGCTCGCCTGGCGGGGCCGCGGGGTGCGTTTCGAGCGTCAGGTCGATCCCGGGGCCCCGCCGCCGGCGGACCCGGAAGCGGCCGCGCTGGTCCTGCTCTGCCTCCTGCTGCCGGTCGATCCGGTCCGCAGCGGCGGCAACGGTGCGGTGCGGCTGGTCGTCGAGAAGCAGGGGGATGGCCTTGCCTTCGAGCTGCGCGTCGCGCCGGCGCCCGTCATCCGGGCCGACGATCCGGACCATGCGCGTGCGCGGGCGCTGATCGCGGCGGCTGGCGGCGTCCTCGTCGCTGCGGAAGCGGCGGCGGAGTCGCGTTGGCGGGTCGAGTTCGGTGCGGTGCGACCGCACCTCTGAACGATCGAGCGTCGCCACGCGACGGCGAAACGAAGTCGATTGCGCGCCCCGAGCTGATACCCTCTTCGCCCTTTGCCGGGCCGCCGGCGGCGGTGGCAGCGCGGGCGCACGGTCGCAGAACGAGCGGAGGAGGAGACGCCAGTGAAGATGAGCCTTCGTCGCGCCGGCAGGTCGTCGCTCCTGCTGGCAGTCGCGTTCGCGGCCGGCTGCGGGACCTCCAACGAGTGCCCGCTCGGCAGCTGCCCGCTCACCGACCTCCACGCGAAGGGCGACGCCGAGGCGTCGGCGTTCATGGCGCGCTACGACCAGGGGCCGGCGCGCGCCATCGAGACGCACCCGAAGGAGACGCGGCTGCGCGACCTGCGCCAACTCACCTTCGCCGGGCAGAACGCCGAGGCGTACTTCTCCTTCGAGGGCGACCAGCTCATCTTCCAGTCGACGCGCGCCGATCTCGTCGCAGACCAGATCTTCACCATGGACCTCGCCGCGGGCGGGCTGCGGCTGGTGAGCACGGGGCTCGGCAAGACGACGTGCGGCTACTTCCTGCCGGGCGGGCGCCGGATCCTCTACGCCTCGACGCACCTCGACTCGCCGGTCCCGCCGGCGGCGCCGGACCCGCAGAAGTACGGCTACGTCTGGAAGTTCAACGATGGCTTCGACATCTTCTCGGCCGCGCCGGATGGCCGCGACCTGCGTCGCCTGACGAGCACCCCCGGCTACGACGCCGAGTGCACCGTCTCGCCCGACGGCAAGTGGATCGTCTTCACCTCGATGCGCTCGGGCGACCTCGAGCTGTGGAAGATGCGGACCGACGGCAGCGACCTGACGCAGCTGACGCACGAACTCGGCTACGACGGCGGCGCGTTCTTCACGCCGGACAGCCGGCGGATCGTCTATCGCGGCTTGACGCCCGCCGGTGGCGAGCAGGAGGCGGCGTACCGCGAGATGATGCAGCTCGGCATGTGGCGGCCCGGCCCGCTCGAGCTGCGCATCATGGATGCCGACGGCGCGAACAAGCGGACCTTCCTCGCCAACGGCGCGTCGAACTGGGCGCCATTCATGCTGCCGGACGGGGAGCGCGTGATCTTCTCCTCGAACCTCCACGACACCGATCCGAAGAACCGGAACTTCGACCTCTACATGATCCGGGTGGATGGCAGCGGGCTGGAGCGGATCACCTGGGACGAGCAGTTCGACGGTTTCCCGATGGTGAGCCCGGATGGGAAGTTCCTCGTCTGGGCCGCCAATCGACACGGCGTCCGCCCGCGGGAGACCAATCTGTTCCTCGCCGAGCTCGCGGACTGAATCGCGCGGGCCGGGCCGCGCTCACGCCTCGCGTTCGCGCTCGACGATCGGACCGGCCGCCGCGGCCGTGACGGATGGCGTCGCGGCCCGGACGGCGGCCGCCGCGGCGCCTTCCGCGTCGGCTTCCTTGGCGTCCGGCGGCGCGAACAGCTCGCCCTGTTGTTCCCGCTGTTCGACGATGGCGCGCGCGGCGCGGACGAGTTCGTCGAGATCGAGCGGCTTGCGCAGCGCGACCGTGCGCGAGCGGCGCAGGAAGGCGGCGGTCTCCTTACCGAGCGCATCGCCGGTCACGAACAGGATGCGGCGCAGCAGCGAGGGGCGCGTGCGCGCGATCTCCTCGTAGAGCCGGATTCCGTCGAGTCCGGGCCGGCGCATGTCGCTGATCACGAGGTCGACCGACTCGCTGAGCAGGTACGGCAGCGCGTCCTCGCCGTCGGCGAAGGTGATGACGTGGTTGTCGTGGCCGGTGAAGCTCCGGGTGAGGACTTCGCGCAGCGACGGCTCATCCTCGACGATCACGACGCGCTTTCCGCTGATGGGGAGCGGTCGCGGCGGCGGCGGCGCGAGCGGCGCCGGCGGCGCAGCGGTGGCCGCCGGCAGCGACAGGCGCAGCGTCGCGCCGGGCGGCCCCCTTCGGGTGATCCGGATCTCGCCGCTGTGGTCGCGGAGGATCTCCCGGCACAGGGTCAGTCCGAGCCCGGTGCCCGACCCGTCATGCCGCGAGGTGAAGAAGGGCTCGAACACGCGCTCCCGCAGGTGGGCCGGGATGCCGGGTCCGTCGTCCGTCACTTCGATGATCACGCGGCGACGGGTGCTGCGCGCCCGGATCGAGACATTGCCGCAGTTGCGCACCGCGCTGATGCTCTGCTGGGCGTTGGTCAGCAGGTTGATCAGCACCTGCGAGAGCAGCGCTTCATCGCCCTCGATCGGCGGCAGGTCCGGGGCCACGTCGAATTCGAGCTTGATCGAGCGCAGCGCGAAGTCGCGCCGCTTGAGCTCCGCGCAGCGGGCGACGAGGTCGTCGGGTCGCAGGATCGAGCGGTCGCCCCGGCCGCCACGACTGAAGCGCAGCAGGTTCTGGGCGACGCGCGCGGTGCGGAGCGCCTCCTCGTGGACGCGCGCGAGGTCGCGATGGGCATCGGGCGGAAGCGGTTGCGCCAGAAGGTACTGCGCGTAGCCGATGATCCCCGACAGCGCATTGTTGATCTCGTGCACGACTACCGCGACCAGGCGGCCGGCCGATGCGAGGCGCGACAGGTGATAGACCTGCTGCTGCAGCCCGCTCACCAGGGCGCCCTCGTGGAAGAGGAGCAGCGTCCCGTCGGCGAGCGGAATCTCCGCTGCGGGCGACGTCCCCTGCGGATCCTCGCGCCGCAGTTCCGCGGCGAGTCGGGTCAGCAGCGCGGCGGGTGCGCGATCGAAGAGCTTGGCGGCCAGCCGGTTGGCGGCGGCGACCCGTCCCTGCGCATCGACGCGCAGCGCGGGGAGCGGGACGGTGTCGATCCACTCCATTCGGCCTTCCACGCGCGGCGCCATGTTGGCTGGGGGCATGGTTCGAGCGAACCGGACGGATCATAGTGGGGTGCCGGCGTGACGATCAACGCGGCGCCACGGCGACGGCGTTGCGGAAATGTTGGCCAATCGCGGCGCCGGCGCCCGGGCCGGGCAGCGCCCGCGCCAAACCAGCTTCAGTCACCGGGCCGCGTCGTCGATGGAGCCGCTCCGGCAGGGGAGCGCACCGAATGGCCACCGAATTCCTTGGCGACGTCCGCAGCGAGCTGACCTCGCGGGCGACGCGGACGACGCTCGACGAACTTCGGAAGAAGGGCCTCGAGCAGGTCCGGGTGATCCGGTCGAGCCAGGTCCTCGACCTGATCGCGCAGGCGGTCGACCGCGCGCTGGCATTGCGCGGGTCGCCGGCGGCGCCCGAGGAGCGCGCCGACCTGCTCAAGGACTCGGCCGCCATCTTCCGCGAGATGCTGCGCTCGGAGATGGAGAAGCAGCAGGGCGTCGCCCAGAAGTCCATGGAAGAGATCCGCTCGCGGCTCGAGGTCGAGGCGGCCGAGCTGAAGCAGCTCGAGCAGCGCCTCACCGAGCGCGACGACCAGCTGGTCGATGCGCAGGCGCGCCGCGCGGAACTCGAAGCGGAGCTGCGCGTGTTGCGGCAGCGCGCCGAGGCCGGCAGCCCGCAGGACCTGCTCGACGAGCTGAAGGCTCTGCGCCGCGACATCGCCCGCCCCGAGCCGGCGGCGCCGCCCGTCGGCGCTGCGGTGGAGCCGCTCTCCGGCGCGATCGAGAAGCGCATCGAGTCGCTCGGCGCGGAGCTGGCCTCGAAGATCGAGCGGATCGGCCGCCACGTCGGCGCCGCGGCGCCGGACGAGACCCCGGTCGAGATCAGCGGCCTGTTCCAGTCGATCCCCGAGCTCGAGGGCAACCTCGACGCGGTCGAAGCGAAGGAACGGAAGGGCAGCGACGTCAGCGATGCCCTGGCTCGGATGAAGAGCCTGCGCGAGGCGAAGCCCGGCGCTTGAGCCGCCGGATTCGCCGTGCCGATCTAAGCACTGGGATGGCCGTCACCAGGCAACCACGGGACACGAGGGAAGCAATCAACATGGGCAGCGCAGAGATGACCGGCAGCGAGGGAATGGCGGGGAGCGCGACGGGCACCGCATCCGTGGGCGGCCGACCGGCCATGACGGCGAAGCTCGCCGGCAAGGGTCTCGACATCGGCACGGCCAACATCCTCGCGGCGGTGCGCGACCAGAAGGGCGGCATCGTCGTCCGCTGCGAGCGCAACGCCTTCCTCGACATCCAGGGCGACGTGCACAGCCGTTCGATGCTGACGCGGCTCAACGTCCCCTACGTGGTTCACGACAACTCGCTGATCGTGCTCGGCGCCTCGGCGTTCGAGCTGGCGAACGTCTTCGGCCGGCCGACGCGCCGCCCGATGAAGGACGGCCTCATCTCCTCGCAGGAGAAGGAGGCCCTGCCGATGATGCAGATGATCATCAAGAAGACGCTCGGCGAGCCGTGCGTCCCGAACGAGCCGTGCTTCTTCTCCGTCCCCGCCGAGTCGGTGGACAAGGAGAACAACATCGTCTACCACCAGGGGCTGTTCGCCGGGATGCTGCAGAAGCTCGGCTACAACCCGACCCCGATGAACGAGGGCCACGCGGTCACGTTCGCGGAACTGGCGGCCGAGGAATTCACCGGCATCGGCATCAGCTTCGGCGGCGGGATGGTGAACGTCTGCGTCGCGTACAAGACGATCGCGGCGCTCACCTTCTCGGTGGCGCGCGGCGGCGACTGGATCGACGGCAACGCCGCGACCGTCCTCGGCCTGCCGTCCTCCAAGGTGACCTTCATCAAGGAGAGCGGGATGGACATCCGCTCGCCGAAGGGCCGTGAGCAGGAGGCGATCGCGATCTACTACCGGAACCTGATCTCCTACACCCTGCAGAACATCCGCAACCGCCTCGCGATGGGGCGCGACCTGCCGAGCTTCAGCGAGCCGGTCGAGATCGTCTGCGCCGGCGGCGGTTCGCTCATCCAGGGCTTCATCGAGGTGTTCCGCGAGGAAGTGCAGAAGGTGAAGCTGCCGATCCCGCTGAAGGGCGTGCGCCTCGGCAAGGAGCCGCTCAATTCGGTTTCGCAGGGCTGCCTCGTCGCCGCCGTCTCGTCGATGGAATGACGGTCCGGCGGGGCGGGCGGCTGCCGCCGGTCGAACGCGGCGGACCTCCGGTCAGGCGCGTTCAGTCGAGCGTGAACCAGACGCTCGCTGGCTGCGCGGGATCTGCCACGGCGTCCGCATGGAGGTCGCCGAGGCGGATCGTGTAGCGACCGGCCGGCACGTCGATCGTCGCGCGGCCGGCTCGGTCGGTGCGGAGGTGGTAGCGCCCGTCGCTCCCGCCGCCCGTCGACACCGCCTCGACCGACAACGCGACTCCCGGGCCGGCGGCGGCAGCGCCACGCCGGACCGTGGTCTCGATCCGCGCCAGCGGAGCGACCGGCAACTTCGAGAACGACCCGATCCGGCCAAGTTCGAGCGTCGATCCGGTGCCGCGAAGCGAGCGGGCCCGGATGCGCAGGTCGGCGCTGCCGGTCCTGCTGATCGCGACGCAGCCGGCGGAATCGGGGCGCGCGGTGGCAAGCAGCGTCCCGGCGCGGTCGAGGAGTTCGACCACGGCATCGGCGGGGACCTGCACGCGGGCGTCTGGCGCCCGCCACTCGAGAGCGACGCCGTCGCCGGTCACGGCGGGCAGCCCGCGCCAGCCGTCGATCCAGAGCTCGTGGAGGGTCTCCGCCACGGCGATGACGGCGTGCGCACCGCGCTCGCCGACGGCCAGCACGAAGCGACCGTCCAGCTCCACCGACGACGTCGACGCGACGGCCGCTGAAGCCGACGCTCCGGCGTGGTCCGGGAGGGCGACGACGCGCAGGCGTGCGTCGCGCGGCGGTGCACCGCGGATGCGTCCGGCGAACCGCTCGCGCGGCAGCGGCCAGCGGAGCGTCTGCAGCAGGCCGGCGCCGAGCTCGATCCGCCGTTCGTCGGCGACGTGCGACTGCCACCGACTCGCCTCCCACTCGTCGAACAGGCGCACGCGTGCCGACCCCGGTTCGAGCGCGTCGATCTCGACGCAGCCCTCCGGACCGAGTGGAGCGGTTCGCACCGCTCCGTCCGATTGCACGACCAGCACGTGGAGCGCCGCCGCGCGGGCACCCGCGGTCGCGGGAACCTCGATGCGAAGGGCGGCGGTCGGCGGCCAGGTCCAATCGACGCGCTCGCAACGGGTCGCGAGGGAACGGATCGCCAAGCCACCATCGGGTCGCTCGCACCACCACTCCGAGGAGCCGGTCCCGGCGGAGAGCGTGGCGCAGCCGGCCGCATCGGTCGTGACCGGGTCGGCCGAGACGAGGGGCGAGCAGGCGCCGTCCGGGCGGCGCAATGCGGGGAACAGGCGGACTCCGGGAATCGGTCGACCGTCGGCGTCGAGCCAGCACACCGCGCGCTGCTCGAGCGATGGGACGGCGACGGTGACGGGTGCCATCGCGTCCCGATCGGCGTCGATCCGCGTCGTGGTCGTCGCGCCGCCCGGAGCGGTCACGCTGAGCTCGTGGGGGATGCGCGCGAGCCACGGCAGTTGCCCGCGACCGTCGGCGTCGGTGACGGCACGGCGCGCCGGTGCGAAGAACGAGTGGTGGTCATGCTCGTCGCGACCGTGCAGCGCGATCGCGAGGACGGTTGCGGCGGCGAGCGGATTCCCGTCCGCGTCGGTCACGATCACCTCGACGTCGCGCAACGGACGCAGCATCAGGGAGAGATCGTCGCAGGGCGGACGGAACGGGCCGAAGACGCCGTCGGAGAATCCTTCGGCGCGGACGGTCACGTGATACTCCGCCGCCGCCGACGTCCATGGCATCGCGAAGCCGCCGTCGTCATCGCTGCGGACCCAGCCGGTCGTGAACTGGTGGGTGAGGTTGCCGACGATGACGCGCGCCCCGGAGATGGGGGTGCCGTCCTCGGCGACGATGACGCCGCGGAAGCGGGACTCGACACCAAGTCGGAGTTCGATGTCAGCGACCGCGAGTTCCGCGCGGCGCAGTTCGAGCCGCGCCGGGGCGCAACCGTCGCAGCGCGCACAGAGCACGAGGTCATGGTCGGGGACCGGGTCGAGCACGAATGCGCCGTCGGCGTCGGATGCACCGATCAGGCGCTCGTCGACCGGCAGCGTGCCGAGGCGTCCGACCGTGACGGTGGCTCCGCCAAGCGGAACTCCGGACGGATCGAGGACCGTGCCGTGCAGTGTCGTGACGGCAGCCAGATCGATGCGCAGTGCGCGGCCGGGGTGCACGTCGAGGAGCTCGGCCGGAGCGCGACCGGCGGCCTCGATTCGGAGTCGCCACGGGGCGGCCGCCGCTGGACGGAGATCGAACGCGGCGCCGATCGGATGGGCCGACTCCTGCGTCGGGTCGGCCATCGACGCCACGCGCAATTCCGCGGCGACCAGCGGCGCGCCATCCTCGGCCCGGAACAGCGCACCGGCGAGTCGCTCGCGCGCGACGATGACCAGCACGATCGCTGCCGTCGACCGCGACGGCACGACGGCTTGCGCCGTGACCACCGCCTCGCCGCGAGCGACGATGCGGTCGCCGGATGCCGCCTGAAGCGTGCAATACCGGGCGCCGGCGTGCACGGTCGTCAGGGCGCGTGGAGGTGATGCCCGCTCCGTGCCGGGCTCGACGGTCACTTCGAGCACGGTCGATTCGAGGCCGGCGGCGCAATCGAGCTCCACGCGCCAATCGCGCAGCATCGCCGCCGATCCGGTCGGAGCCGAAGCGGGCGCCTCGACGCGTCGCTCGGCGCTCACCACGGTCGGGGGCGCTGGCATCGGCGCGTCCGCGCAGGCGCGGGTCGCTTCGCTGCCGGGGCCGTCCGGGCGTGGAGCCGCGGCGCGGTCACGCTCGCCCGGCGGGCTGCAGGCGAGTCGCGCCAGCGGC